>JABGVJ010000072.1 GCA_018646105.1 bacterium | reverse complement strand
TTTGATTTTTAATTTTTGAGCTATTTTTAAAAGCGCTACTTTTTTTTTGGCGGTTAACTCTTCTTTGCTATACATTTGATGATCCTTTTTAAGTAAAAACTTAGAAATTAGCTATTGAAATAAAAGTTTATTATCTACGATAATACGATAAAAAAGTTTAAAAACCAAGAAATATTTGAGGGGGGAGGGTGCGCTGCGGGTAGTGCGGGTAGCGCGGATTTTGTGAGGTTGCTTACTATGTTAAAATAGCAGACTATGCAAAGAAAAAATATGGATAAATTAAAAGCTTTGATTTTAGAAAAATTCCAGTGTTTAGGCTGTGGTAATTGTTGTGAATTAGCGAATGGCTATGTTTATGCCAGGCCAGAGGAGGCTGTGTGTATAGCTAAATATTTAGAAATGGATATTATTGCTTTTTTACAAAAATATACTCTAAAGGAAAATGGGTGGTTGATACTATCTAGTGCTAAATTTAGAGCAAATTGTTTTTTGGATGAGCATAAAAAATGTCAGATTTATGAGGTGCGACCAAAAAATTGTCGAACTTATCCGGATTGGTTTAGTGTGTGGAAAAATTATGAGACGTTTTTGAAGGAAACGGAATTTTGTCCGGGCTTAAAAAAGGTCTTTATGGATTTACATAAAATATTTACTGAGGATTTTGGTGACATAAATAATATAGACAGTAAAAGGTTTGAAAAATAATTGGGCGAGTATTAATGTGCCTACAATTCTGCCCATATTTAGATAAAATACAACGGAAAGAACGTCATTTTCTGTTTTTTGTTTATGAAAAGCTTGATCAGTGATTCTGGCGCCAGGGGGGTCTACAAAAAGAGTGAAAAGAATGGTGGCAATACCATTTACAAGACCGGAAAGGTTAATAGCTGTGGCTCTCATTTCCGGAAGATAAGCGCTGGCTAATAATGAACAGAGGACACCAATAGTATAAACTCCGGTAACAATCATATTTAAAATTAAAAATGTTTTAGGAATATTTTTGAGTGAAATATTTTTAAGACTAGCGAGTCTTGGTAAACGAAAAGCATGGATAATTTTAAGTAAATTGACTGGTTTGAAAATCGCCAAAAAAGTACGGGCAATGGACCCGTTGTGTAAGAATTTTTTAATAGCAGCTTGAAAAAGGATGATCATAGTCGGAGTTAGAAAAGCACCGGCTACGGATCCTAAAAAAGCGGCAAAAATAATGATTCTAAAATTGCTTTCTAGAGTTAATAATGCGCTATTACTAGCTTTGAGGATAGTCCCGTCAACCATAGTTCCAACGAGAGGGGCTTGAAACATATTGGAAAGACGGGAAATTAAGAGTGAGCTACTAACAAAAGACATGGCTATAGCTATTTGACGGGTTCGGAGTCCGGCTAAACGCATGGAATAGGTTAGGGCACCGGTGAGATGAATTAAAAAAGTAAAAAAGCAGATTAATAAGAGCGGTTTAATCATAATTTTTGTAAACTCAGATATTCTTTATGGATATGGTTTATTTCTTCTTTATATTTAGACATTATATTAAAAGCCATAGATTTTGTCTCTGATTTTTCTAAAGGTGGGCAGCTGTTTTGAATGAGAAATAAATTTAGAAAAGATAAATCTATTTTGGTAATGATTAAAAAAGAATTGTTTTTTTTGAGAAGATGTATTTGACCTATTTGAGAAAATTCAGGTGGAGATAGCAGATATTCTGGCAATGATTCGTAGATGGTTTTGTAAAGGATAGCGACTAAAATTTCTTTTTTGAAAATTAGTTCTTGGAGAGTGGCGGTAAAATCTTCGTTGATGACGTAAAGATAAAAGTTTGGTTTTTTGTTTGTAGATTCGGAAAAGAAACTAAGTATATAGTTGTCTTGAAGAGCATGTTTTTTTTCTTTCCATAAAGAAGAAAGTTTGCTGATTTGAAAGTTACGGATTCTTTTTTCTAAAAAAAAGCTTTTCATAGACCTAATTTTTCTGTAATTATTTTTCTAATTATATCGGGAGAGGCCTGTCCTTTTGTGGCTTTCATGGTCTGTCCAATAAGAAAGTCGATACTTTTAGGTTTGCCGTTTTTGATTTTGGTGACGACATCCTGGTTTTGTTCTAAAACTATTTGGATTTGCTCATTTATTTTTTGAACATCGGTAATGGTGTTTGAGTCTTGTTTTTGCAAAATAGTTTCTGGCGATACATTGTTTTGAAATGCATCTTTAAGAATAGTTTTTGCTATATTTTTGGTGGTTTTGTGTTGTTGCAGACTGTCTAATAAGATTAGTAAATGTTTTTGTTTGAAGGTGGTAGTACTGAAATTGTGTTTGCTTTCTTTGATAAGGGCATTTAGATCTTGCACAATCCATTTGGCTATTTCGCGAGCAGGAACATGGTTTGTGTTTAAGGATAAACATTTTTCAAAATATTGAAGAGCGTCAAAATTAGTTAACAAAAAATCACTTTCAAATTCATTGAGATTGTATTTTTGGATATAAATTTCTTTTTTAGATTCCAAAGAAAGGGGCATCTCGTTTTTTATGGTTTGAATTTGTGTTTCGGTGACATTTAAATGGATGAGGTCAGGTTCTGGAAAATAACGATAATCGTGCGTGGCCTCTTTGGTTCTAATGGCAAAGGTTTTTTGTTGAGCCTCGTCAAAACGGAGTGTTTGATGGCGGATTTTTTGACCTGTAGTGAGTAATTCTGTTTGACGAGCAACTTCCGCTAAAATAGCTTTTTCCAGAATTTTGAAGGAGTTAAGGTTTTTTATTTCGGTACGTGTGCCTAGTTTAGTGGCACCTTGAGGTCTTAAAGAAATATTGGCATCAGCGCGCAGGTTACCTTGTTCCAGATTGCCTTTGCAAATACCTAAATATACTAGAAGCTGATGGATTTTCTCCATATACATGCGAGCTTCTTTAGCGGAACGCAAATCAGGTTCGGACACGATTTCAATGAGAGGTATAGATGCCCGGTTTAGGTCTACCAGGGAATAATTTTTTTGCTGAAAAGCTGTTTGTTCCGGATGGATAAGTTTGCCCGCGTCTTCCTCGATATGTATACGCGTAATACCGATTTTGTTTTTTTGTTGGTTGAGGTTTAGTTCCAAGAAACCATTAAGAACTAAAGGAAGTTCAAATTGAGTTATTTGATATCCTTTGGGCAAATCAGGATAAAAATAATTTTTACGCGCCATTACCGAATGTTTTTGAATTTGACAGTTTAAGGCCAGCCCGGCCATGATCGCATAGGATACAGCTTTTTGGTTTAGTGTAGGCAAGGTGCCTGGATAACCTAAACAAATGGGACATATATTAGTGTTGGGTGTATGGCCAAAATCGGTGGAGCAAGAACAAAACATTTTAGATTTGGTATTGATCTGTGCATGAATTTCAAGGCCTATAACAGTTTCAAATTCCATTAGTTTTCCTCCAGAAATTCAGGCATTTTAGTATGGTAATCAGTTAATTGCTGAAAACGATCAGCTAAATTTAAAATTTTACCTTCCTCAAAATGGTTACCTATGATTTGCATGCCAATTGGTAAGTTGTTTTTGGTGAAACCGCATGGGATTGAGACAGCGGGTAGACCAGTATAATTTGCGGATTCTGTAGCTAGATCAGATAGATACATGGCAATCGGGTCGTTTATTTTTTCGCCAATTTTAAAGGCTGGTGTGGGAGAAGTGGGTGTGACAATGAAATCATATTTTTTTAGAGCTTCATGAAATTCTTTTTTCATTAAGAGAATAGCTTTTTTGGCTTTAAGATAATAATCATCAATGTAGCCAGAACTTAAAGAAAAGGTTCCTAATATGATTCTGGTAGTAACTTCATCTCCGAAACCTTGGCCGCGTGATTTTTTGTAAAGTTCGTCTAAATTTTCAGCGTCTTTAGCGCTAAATCCGTAACGGATACCATCAAAGCGAGCTAAATTGGAAGCAGCTTCAGCAAAGGCTAGGATAGAATAAATAGCAACAGAATATTTGATCGTATTAAGGGAAATTATTTCCCAGGAGGTACCTTGTTTTTTGAGAAGCTCTAAAGCTTTGACGAGTGCTTCTTTAACTTCAGGATGAATGCCTGTCTCAAAAAGTTCTTTGGGAACACCTATTTTGAGACCTTTAATATCCTGGCCTAAATTTTGGGCATAATCTGGGACCGGTACAGGGGCAGAAGTGGCGTCTTGGGCATCGTGGCCGGCAATAACATTTAAAAGATGAGCGGCTTCTTGCGCGGTTTTGGCAAAAGGGCCTATCTGGTCCAGTGAAGAAGCAAAAGCCACTAATCCAAAACGAGATACTCGTCCATAGGTGGGTTTGAGTCCTACGATGCCGCATAGAGCGGCAGGTTGACGGATAGAGCCACCGGTGTCAGAACCAAGAGATAATGGCGCGAAATGGGCAGCTACCGCAGCTGCTGATCCAGAACATGAGCCGCCGGGAACATAATCAAAATCCCAAGGATTTTTAGTGATTTTAAAAGCAGAATTTTCTCCGGAAGATCCCATAGCAAATTCGTCTAAGTTGGTTGCGCCTAGAGGGATTAAATGATTTTTTTCTAATTTATTTATAACAGTAGCGTCATATGGGGATACAAAGTTTTCCAAAATTTTGGAAGCACAGGTTATTTTTTTATTTTTGAGGCAAATATTATTTTTAATGACAATAGGCATGCCTGCCAGGAAAGGTAGCGGATCACCTTTGTCATATAGTTTGTCAATTTGGGCAGCTTTTGTAAGCGCATTTTCTTTGTAAATTTCCAGAAAAGCATCAATTTTAGGTTCGTTTTTGTTGATGTTTTCCAAGTAGCTATGGAGAAGCTGTTGGCAAGTTATGGTTCTGTTTTTTAATAGTTTATTTAGTTCTATAGTGGTAAGTAAATGAAGTTTTTTCATTAGTCTATATCTCCGATGATGCCAGGAACTTTGAAATGATTATCTTGCCAGGCGGGCGCGTTTTTGATGATGGTTGAGAGCTCGGTTTTTAAAGGAGATGAGTTTTCATCTATTCTTAAAGGGGTAGAAAGAGAATTGTTTTTTGTCTCTAAATCAATACTGTCTAGATCAAGCTCATCTAATTTTTGAACGTAAGTTAAAATAGCGTCTAGATTTTTTTGATATTTTTTTTTATCCTGATCCTTTATTTCTATTTTGGCTAAATCGCAAATGTGATCTAAATCTATTTTTGGTTTGGTCATATTTAAGTTCCTTTTCTACTTGCTTTTTAAAGAAGCAATGGCTTGTTTATAATCATTAGCCCCATAAAGATAAGAGGCGGTGATAAGAGTGTCTATTCCTGCGTCAATAGCTAAGGGCGCGGTTTGCGCATTAATGCCGCCGTCAATTTTAATTTCTTTAGTAAATATTTTTCTTAAGGCTCGAATTTTTTCTAAGATTTCGGGTCTAAATTTTTGACCAGAAAATCCAGGGTTAACACTCATGATCAGGACGCTATCGCAAAACGGTAAAATGTCTTGAAAACAAGCAAGTTGGGTGCCGGGGTTAATGGTTATTTCTGCTGCGCAACCGTGATCTTGGATATGACTTAGATTTTTTTTGAGATGAGCAAGATCTATTTTTTGAGCAGAGCGCGGTTGAGTTTTGATGTTTTCGGGGTCAGGTTTTGCCAGGTCATAACTTTCGACATGTACGGAAATGCAGTCTACATTTAGTTTGAGATAGTCATCTAAAAAGAGCCAGGGTTGATCAATCATCAAGTGGGTATCTAGAGGAAGTTTTGTGGCTTTACGGATATGTTTGATGATGGGCGGGCCAAAAGAAAGGCTGGGTGCTAAATGATTATCCATGACATCGAGATGAAACGAGTCAATGCCGGCGGCTACGGTTTTTTGAATTTCTGTGCCTAAATTTAAAAAATCGGCTGATAAGACGCTGGCTGAAATTTTGATTTTTTTCATAGTGTAATTATAATAGGATATTTTGAGCTGTAAAACAACTGTGTTTACGAAGGTTGGATTAGATCAGGTCTTAATTTTTTGGCGGTTTTATTTAGGTATAAAGGAATGGGTGTGCTGCTCGGGTCTTTGGGGTAATAGTGAAGAAGGATGCGGATAGCACGGGCGAGATACATAGGGTGGTCTGGAGAAATGGGGGTATCATACGTAAATTCATAATTAACATTTTCTAAATCAGCTTTTTGTAGAATTTTAGATATATTTATTTTTTCTTTATCTATATCGGTAGAAACGGAAATATAGATTTTATGTAGATTTTTTTTGCGAATATTATTTAACTGGGTAAGGTTGAGCAGTAAACTGATTAAGTTTTTTTGAATAAGTTTAAGGTTATTGACCTCGATGTTGGTGGCGGCACGGACAGCGTGTAGAGCGGGTGTGTTTTGAGTGTTAACAGTGATGTCTACGCTGAGTTTGTGACCTGATTTAAAAGGTAGGTATTGTGCAAAAAAACAGGTTTCAGATAAACCGAGTTGAGTTCTTGGCCCTTTGGCAGGAGAAACAGTGGTTAGCTCTTTGGAAGCTTGGAACACAATAGAAACAAGGTCGTTTTGGACCAGATGCTCATTCTTTAATATTTGCGCTACTATTTTTGTGGAAGCTTGGCTGATGGCTTCTTCGGTATTTTGTTTAACAGTAGTTTGACTAGTATATATTTTTGACATTTTTTATTTTTTTTTAGGCTCTAATTCTAATACACATAATTCTAAAGCGCTACGGGCGGAGATGCGGCCAGTTTTGATTTCCAAATCTTTTTGGCTTAAAACAGCAAACATGTTTTCCAGTTCTGAAAGTTGATATTTATTTTTAATACTAGCGTATATTTTTTGCAGATAAAAAGGATTCTTGCCTAAAATAGTAGCTATTTGAGGTAGACTTTGTTTTTGCTTAAATAGGGTTAGTATCTGATAATATAACCGTATATTACTAGTCAAAAGGCCTAATAACGCAATAGGGTCTTCATTGTTTTGAAGTAGTTTTTGGGTAATGCCTACAAGTTGTTTTGTGTTTTTGTTTTTCAGCGTTTCGGTAAAATCCCAGATAGATGATTCTGGAGATGCGGACATAGCTTTGATATCTTCAAGGGTTATTTTTTTGCGTTGACCAAGATAAACCGTGATTTTATGAATTTCAGTAGCTAATTGACTGAGGTTGGTGCCGCTGATTTCTGTGAGGGCTAAAAGAGCGTTATGCTCGATTTCGTAACCTAAATTTTGTACGCGGGTTTTGAGCCAGGTTAAAACTTTATTTTGTTCCCAGTTTTTAAAGCTTTTATATTCTATAGAATTAGTTTCTTTTTTTAGATAATCTTTGATTTTTAGTCTTTTTCCAGCACTTTTTGCGGTTTGATAGAGGGCTAAAATAAAGTTGTTTTGTAGACAGTTTTGACAGATTTTTTGAAATAGTTTAAAAGTTTTATCGTCTAATTTTTCTTTAAAAAAATAAGGGTTTTTGATAAAGATGATTTTGGGTGTGGTAAAAAGTGAGATGGTGCTGACAGTATGGAAAAGAGTCTCTAAATTAAATTTATCGCTAAAAGTTTCGGGACTATACGCAGCATATTTTGCTTTTAGTTCCTGGACTTTTTCCTGAATCAAAAAGGTTTCTTCTCCATAAAGATAGTAAATATTGTTTTTGAGCATGAAGATATTATAAGGAGCTAGGGATGATTAGGCAACTAGAGGCTTATAGGTCTTCTGTTTCAGGGGGTGGGGTTGCTGATGGAGATTCTCTAAAAGAAGTTTCTAGTTGTTCAGATAGACTAAGTAAGGTGTCCTCGATGTTTTTCATGACTGAATAGCCCAGAGCGCTATATTTCTCTTCTACTAGTAATCGAGTGAGTTCGGCTGGGATACTTATTAAATTTGCGGTTTTTCCTTCTACTCTACATAATCCATAGTTAAATAAGAGGTCTTGGATGAGGGCTCGTTTTTTATCGTCTTGCATAAACTGGGTAAATTGAGCAGATGTTAGTACGGTATATTCTGCAGGATTTTGGTCATAAACCAAGTTTTGCAGTATTTGTAATAGAGCCAGCTGGGAGAGATAGTGATGATCTTCTGTTTCAAGAAGTGTATCAGAGTGTTTAATTCTTATTTTGAAGTCAAGGTATCGTATGGCTTGTTTGAGGTCAATTTCCCAGCCTATTTCTGTTTCTTTTAAAAGACTGGAACCGTCTGTAAATAATTGAAAGGTGCTGGCCTCAGTGTCTGATGGGCAGAATTCAAATATTTTTGTTTTTAATGTTTGTTGAGGCTCTGTTGTTTTACCGTCAGGCAGAGGAGAGATTAGATCATGGTGATTTCTAATAGAAGTATAAAATAAGGCGGCTTTTTGCGTGTATTCACTAGAGGCTGGATTTGTAATTTGATGAATTTCGGCTAAGGTTCTGATCGTAAAGTCTTCTATTTCTAAGTCAATATTAAATTGTTCTTTTAACGTAGCTTGATGCTCCGTAAAAATGGCGGATAATGCTTCTTTTTGCTTAGCAAATTTGTCTGTTATAACCATATTCCAGTCCGCGTCTGACCCCCAAGAAGCGCCAAAATGATTTCCGGAGTATAAAATCCGGTGAAAAAAGAGGACGACACTGTTTTCAACCAAGCCTGGGAATTGCTTTTGGAGTTGAGGTGTAATGATGTCTTGGAAATAGGCTCTGACGATAAATGAGCGGAGTTCTTTAATACGAATGCAGGCTCTAAGATGGGTTTCTGTATCATCTTGATCGAGAAGGGTTTTGATATGTATTAGTTCAGAACGATTGATTTTTTGTAAAGAAGCTATGGGGGGTTCGGTAGGGTCTCTGTCTGTTTTTAGGGCGAGGAGGCTATGTTGGGCGGCGATTTTTTCTATATGGAGGAGGCCAAATGGAAATGATTTTGGAGAAATAGTTTTTCCTACACATGAGTAGCGTCTTCCCCTTTGACGTGGAGCACGAGTGAACTCGCTAGCTAATTCTGCCGCACCGTCTTGATCTACTGAGGGCCTGCGACTTGTTTGGCAAGGGAATTGCTGATCAGGGTTTTTTTCATCTTCTTCATCTACAGTATCTAGTGTTTGGGAAAAAAAAGTATAACTCTGTGGATTATACGATACACTATGTCTTCTTTCTGGTGTGGGGGGGGACGGAGGAGTTTCTTTCAAAGGATCTGAATGTCGGCGAGAAGGGAATGGGTCTTGTGGGCTATTGGGACCGGATAAATCTAGTAGTGGTATAGCAGGACTTTTTCCTGAAGCGGGGCTGTAGCGCACAAGGCTTGTAACTAGGCCATGTTTAGTTGTTGTGGGGCTGCTTAATGAAAAAGCAATTATTTTTTTGTAATTCAATTTTGTTCCTTTGAGTTTTGTATATTCTATATTGGTTTTATATAGTAGGTAAATTAAAAATTAACAGATACGTGGTTTGTTTAAAGTTTATGCTGCATAGTGTGTTGTGTAACTTCTAAAATAATTATCGGGTAGCGTAAAGAAAAAATTGCAGTTTTTTATATGGATATTTTCTGGTATGTTTTATAGGTGAAATTTGGCATGCGTTTATTTTAAGATAGCGCGTATAATTTTGTGCGAAGCAGAATGCGTTGAATCTGGTTTGCCGGAAAGTTTGAAAGCAGGTTGTTGGAAGGCGATTTGAAGTTTTTGCGCCATGGAAGCTGGTTGACGACTGGGGAGAAAGACGAGGTTTTGGCCTAAAAGTTTTTTTTGTTCCTGAAATCTTTGAGCTGTACTTTGAGGTCCAAACCCTTCAAAACAATAGACTTTTTTACCAAAATGAATAGCTTGTTCATTGGCAGTCCCCGCTAAACCCAGAATGATTTTAGAGGCATAAAGAAAATCGTAAAATTGATCAGTGATGATGATTTTGAGGTTTTGGGATTTGTGGTTTAACGTATATTGATTGTTGGTTTTTTTTAGCTGCCAAGTGGAGTTTTGTAAATGTTGGGTTAGAGTTGTATAGGATAGATGGGGAGATTTACAAAGAATGTATTTTATTTGGGGGTTTTTGGTGTGTAGTGTTTCGATTGTTTTGAGGATATGTAAAAGATTGGGATACGCTTCAGCTCGAGACCCGGGTAAAAGACCTAGGATTTGGTCGGTTTTCAAATAATTAAAAGTATCTTTATTAAACTGCATATTATCCATCATGGGGTTGCCTAGATAAAAAGCTTTGATATGGGCTTTGTTTAGGGCATTAGCGGTGATTTGGTCTCTGGTAAAGGTTTTGGCGGCTAATTTTTTGATAAGAAATTTTTCTATAAAAGAATGTTTGGCAAAAAGATCGCTTTTAGCAGTTGGTAGGAAGTAAACCGGATTTGGATTAAATAGTTTGGCCATTACCAGGCAAAAAACATCGCCGACAGCAATGGTAAGGTTTGTTTTCTGACTATATTTATGGATAGTTTTTAGTTGTAGCCAAGTGTTTTGTAGTAATCCATGATAGAGATCAGTAAACAAGATTTTAAGATTACGAATAAAGCCGCCGGATGGTAAAATAGGGTTTTTGATAAGTGGCGTAAGTTTTATTTTTTGATATTCTAAACCAGCGCCGACGAGAGGTAACGGGTAAATTTGTGTAGAGGCCTCATTTAAGGATTGAAAGGCTTTGATTAAGTTGCAGGCGATTTGATCTTCGCCATAACCATTGGAAATGATTAATATATTGGATTTGTGCATATGCCTATCTTACTAAAAGAAAGAGAGATTTTCAAAAAATAAAATCCTCGCTATAATTTTGCTATGGATAAAAAAAAGATAATTATAACTGGAGGGGGGACAGGGGGACATGTTTATCCTGCTCTGGCGATAGCGCAGGCCTTACGTTCAGAATATGACATAGTTTATATTGGTCATCCGCATAGATTAGAAGCTCAAGTGGTGCCGCAATATAAGTATCCTTTTTATGGCATCTTAACTTTTCCGCGTCCTAAAAAAGTGGGGCAAATACCAGAATATGTTTTTTCTTTTTTAAGTTCTTTGCGAGAAGCAAGGCGTTTAATCAGAAAAATCAAACCGGATTTGGTGATAGGTATGGGCGGCTTTATTAGTTTTCCGGTAGTATTGATGGCATGGGTACAACGGTTACCTGTGATTTTACATGAACAAAATGTAATTCCTGGAAAAGCGAACCTTATTTTTGTAAAACTAGGAATACCTTTGATGGCTAGTTTTGAGGGTACGGCATTATATATATCAGCTAAATTTTTTAATTTTACAGGGTGTCCGGTACGAGAAAAAATCGGGAAAATAACTAAAAAAGCAGCACGTCAAAAACTGGGGATCGCACAAGATTTGAAAGTGTGTTTACTTTTTGGGGGTAGTGGTGGCGCGGCTCAACTCAATAAAATAGCTTTAAATTTAAAGGGTTTTTTGAAAAAAGAGTCTGGATATCTTTTAATACATATTGCGGGCCCACATTATTATAAAGAATTAAAGGACCAGTTAAATGAAGAGAAAAACGCTAATTATAAATTATTAGAGTATGTGGATGATATTGAAAATTATTATGCAGCTAGTGATCTGGTGATTTCTAGAAGTGGCGCGGTAACCATAGCTGAATTGATGGCGGCTAAAAAACCAGCTATTTTGATTCCGTCGCCAAATGTTAAGGATAATCATCAAGAATTAAATGCGCGTTATTTGGAGGCAAAGGGATTGGCAAAGGTTTTTTTAGAGACAGAATTAGAAACAAAAAGTTTTGAAGAAGTTTTGAAGCTTTTTTGGCAAGAAAGTAACCAAATTGAAGATAAATATAATGAAGATAAAGAGACGCAACAACAAGTTATCTTAAATATAAAAATTGCGATACAAGAAAGATTTAAAAGGGGGGTAGGCTAATGGAAATTTCTAAAAAAGATGTTATTCATTTTATTGGTATTGGGGGCGTGGGGATGAGCGCGATTGCGCGAATTTTATTGAAATTAGGATATAAAGTTAGCGGTTCTGATTTGCGTGAATCTGTAAATACAATACGTTTGAAAGATTTAGGGGCGAAAATTTTTTATAAACAAATTCCTTCTAATTTAAGGTCAGCGGCGGTTGTGGTTGTTTCTACCGCGATTAGAGCAGATAATTTGGAATTGCAGGAAGCTTATAATTTGAATTTGAAAGTTTTTAGAAGAGCAGAGATGCTGGATTTTTTAATGCGTAAATATGAAAAACGGATTGCGGTTACGGGTACGCATGGAAAAACCACCACCTCTTCGATGTTGGCTTGTATTTTTTCAGGAGAAAAAACAGCACCTACTTATTTGGTAGGGTCGGATTTAAATGACTATAAAAGCAATGCGGAATTGGGAGATGGGCCTTATTTTATAGCGGAAGCAGATGAGAGTGACGGTTCTTTTTTAATGTTGGATTCAAATATTGGAGTTATTACCAATATGGAAAAAGAGCATATGAATTATTATAAAACAGAAGAAAATTTGAAAGTTCATTTTCGAAAATTTATGGCGAAGGTTTTGGCTAATAAGGGATATTTGGTGATCAATAAAGATGATTCTAGATTGATGGCTTTAGCTCGAGATTTTGACCATCAAAAAATATTGTTTTATGCATTGGAAGGAGAGGCCTTTGTTAGCGCACAAGATATAGAGGCTGGGGAAGATGGGATATCCTATAATTTAAAGATCGAGGGTAGGGAAGACATAAAAGTTAATTTGAAAGTATATGGGAACCATAATGTTAGTAATTCTTTGGCGGCTATAGCGGTTGGGGTGCGAGAAGGTCTGGATGTGGAAAAGATTATTTCTAGGTTAGAAAAGTTTTCTGGTACAAAAAGACGTATGCAACTAATTGGCGATGTTAATAAAATCAAAATTTTTGATGATTACGCGCATCATCCGACAGAGATTAGCACGACCTTGAAGGGACTTAAAAAAAGTTTTAAAGGGAGAGTGATTTGTGTTTTTCAGCCACATCGATACACTAGAACACAGAATCTGTTTGCTAAATTTGTGACGGCTTTTGAACATGCTGATAAATTGATTTTGACGGAAATTTATGCTGCAGATGAAGATCGAATAGCGAAAGTTTCGGGTAAATTGTTGAGCGAGGAAATTGAAAAGCAAGGTAGGACGATGGTAGAGTTTGTGGAACAAAAAGGGGAAATTTCTTCTAGGTTGATGCCTCAATTGCGAAGTGGAGATATTGTTATTTTTATGGGGGCTGGCGATATTTATACAGTAGCTAAAGATTTGTTTTTGTTACTTAAAAAGAAGTTTAAGATAAGCAGTTAATACTATTTTGATTAGAGGAGTAAATTTATTTTAGTTAAAAAAAACGTTTTAATTAAGGATATCACTACTTTTAAAAATCAAGGACAGATTGAACAGTTAGTTATTTTACAAACCTTAGCAGAAGTTAAAGATTTTTTAAAAAATCATAAGAAAAAATTAATGATTTTAGGGCATGGCTCGAATCTTTTAATTAATCCGCAAAATAAGCAGGATTTTTTTGTTAAATTGGATGCGGGTTTTTCTGATTTTTATAGTAAGGATAATCAAGTTCGGGTTAATGCTGCTTGGGATGTAAATGCTTTAATTGTAGCGGCGAAGCAGGTGGGGCTAGGCGGGTTAGAATTTGCAGCTGGAGTACCCGCTTCTGTGGGGGGAATGACCGTGATGAATTTTGGTTGTTTTGGAAAGTCTTGGGCGGGGTTTGTGAAAAAAGTTCGGGTGGTAGAT
>JABGVJ010000031.1 GCA_018646105.1 bacterium | reverse complement strand
GCCACGCGCTATATCTTCCAATTCATTAATATTATAAGCAATTCCGCCACCAGTACCCGCCAAAGTAAATGCCGGTCTGACTACGCAAGGAAACCCCATCTCCAAAGCTAATTTTTTAGATTCATCCAAAGAATAAGCAATTACCGACTTAGGTGAAGCTAATCCTATTTTAGTCATAGCTTTCTTAAAAATATCGCGTCCTTCTGCCTTATGTATAACTTCTGCATTTGCCCCAATCATTTCTACCTTAAAACGATCCAATACCCCCTCTTTTTCCAGTTGCATCGCTAGGTTTAAACCAGTTTGTCCTCCTAGGGTAGGCAAAAGTGCCTGAGGTCGTTCTTTTTCAATAATTTTCGCCACTACTTCTACCGTTAAAGGTTCTACATACGTTTGATCCGCTATGGATGGATCCGTCATAATTGTAGCTGGATTAGAATTAACCAACACTATTTCATAACCTTCTTCTCTTAAAGCCTTACATGCTTGTGTTCCTGAATAATCAAATTCACAAGCTTGTCCTATCACAATCGGACCAGACCCAATTAATAATATTTTTTTGATATCATTTCTTTTTGGCATAAAATTGTATTTTCTTCCCTTCCATAGAATATTTACCTAAATTTTTAACTTTTAGAGGATATTTACCATCAAAACAAGCACAACAAAAATTCTGAGGATTACCATTTTTAATACAACTTAACATTCCTTCTATACTCAAATAACCTAAACTATCTGCCCCTATATATTTTCTAATTTCTTCCAGCTCATTATTAGCTGCTATCAATTTTTTTCTTTTGGGCGTATCAATACCAAAATAACAAGAACATTTTACCGGTGGAGAAGAAATCCGCAAATGCACTTCTTTTGCACCCGCATCTTTTATCGCTTTAACTCTTTTTCTAGAAGTCGTGCCTCGTACGATCGAATCATCCACCACAATTACTCGCTTCCCTGCTAAAATTTCTCTAATCGGATTGAGTTTGATTCGAACATTAAAATCTCTAATTTTTTGTTCCGGTTGAATAAAAGTTCTTCCTATATAATGATTTCTTGTAATACCAATTTCAAAAGGTATTCCGGCTTGTTCTGCGTAACCTAGAGCAGGGCTATTTCCAGAGTCAGGAATGGCTATCACCATATCAGCCTCTACAGGATATTCCTGCGCCAATCTTTTACCAAAAGCTTTACGCATCAAATGGACACTATTCCCAAACACAAAACTATCTGGTCGCGCAAAATAAATATATTCAAAAACACATTGAGCTATTTTTGTTTTTTTAGGAATTCTATAAGATTTAAGTCCATTTTTATCTATACATACAATTTCGCCCGGTTCTACTTCACGCACATATTTAGCCCCTATCAAATCCAAAGCGCAAGTTTCCGAAGTTAGAATATAAGAATCTCCTAACTTCCCTATAACCAAAGGTCTAAAACCAAAAGTATCTCTTAATCCAATCAAACAATCCGGTCCTAATATCACCAAAGAAAAAGCGCCTTCCACTTCTTTCAATGATTCTTGTAAAGCTTGCATAAGTTCATTCTTTTTACTTTTAGCAATCATATGTAATAATATTTCAGAATCAACTGTAGATTGAAACAAAGAACCTTCCGCTTTTAACTTATTAAAAATTTTAAACGCATTCGTCAAATTACCATTATGCGCCATCGCTAATTTACCTTTAGCTGTTTTGGAATACAAAGGTTGTACATTATTAATATTAGAAGATCCGGTTGTAGAATAGCGCACATGCCCAATCGCCATCTTACCCTTTAAATAATGTAAATTATCTTCATTAAAAACTTGAGATACTTGTCCCATCCCTTTTACTACATAAAATTTAGAAGCACTTGCCGATACAATTCCCGCGCTTTCTTCTCCTCTATGTTGTAAAGCATACAAGCCTAAATAACACAGTTTAGCGGCTTCCTGGTTTCCAAATACTCCAAAAACCCCACATTCTTCTTTCATTGTTTTTTTATCCTTTCAAAAAAAAACAGATAATATTATCTGTTTTTTTTAAATCCCTTAATCATTTCCATAAAATCTTTAAATAAATAATTAGCATCATTAGGCCCTGGACTAGCTTCCGGATGATATTGCACCGCAAAAGCCGGATACACTTTATGCCTTATACCTTCAATACTCTGATCATTCAAATTAATATGCGTAACTTCCAAATCACTACTTAAAGTTTGTTGATCAATACAAAAACCATGGTTTTGAGAAGTAATCTCTACTTGCTTGGTTTTTAAGTTTTTAACCGGATGATTCACTCCATGATGCCCGAATTTAAGTTTATAAGTTTTACAGCCACAAGCTAATCCTAAAATCTGTTGTCCCAAACAAATCCCAAATATCGACATCTTACCTAACAAATCTTGCGTAAGTTTAATCACAGTTGTAATCGGTTCCGGATCACCTGGTCCATTTGACAAAAAAAGCCCATCAAAATCTTGGGCTAAAATCTCTTGCGCAGATACAGTATAAGGAAACACCGTGCATTCACATCCCAAATCTGTTAAAACCCTTAAAATATTATATTTAACGCCACAATCAATAACCGCTAGTTTATAAACCGGCTTTTCCAGTTTTTTCCAAACATATTCTTTTTTAGTCGTAACATCTTTAACAATATCTTGATTAACTAAACCTGGCATCGCTTTTACTTTTGCCAATATTTTTTCCAAAGATTCTTCACTCGCTGTTAACACTGTTTTTTGAGCGCCTTTTTCTCGTACATATTTGGTAATAGCTCTAGTATCAAAACCTTCAGCTCCTACAATATTATTTTCATCCAGATATTGCTTCAAAGTTCTATCTTGCCGCCAATTACTTGGAAACTCCATATACTCTTTTACTAAAATTGCTTCCAAAAAAATAGACCTGGATTCTATATCTTCCGGATTTACACCATAACTACCAATAAGGGGATAAGTAAAAAGGACCATTTGACCATGATAGGAAGGATCAGTCAAAACTTCTTGATAACCAGTCATAGCCGTGTTAAAAACAACTTCGCCATAACAATTTTCTTTATTATCAGTAAAAATTTTCCCGTAGAAAACTTGGCCATCCTCAAAAATCAATCTCGCTTTATGCATATTATATTTTAAAATAACCTATCTAATTTTTTTTCTACCTAAAAAATACTAGCATAAAAACATTATCCTGTCTTGAGCTTTTTTTTAATTATTTAAACATATGCGTAAACATATTATAATAAGTTTAAAGTAAAACAAAAGCTTCTACGATAAATCGAAAAAAAGGGGTTTAAAAAATGAAAAACAAAGTCAAAATATTTGATTCTACTTTAAGAGATGGCGCGCAAGCAGAAGGCATTTCATTTACCGTTGATGACAAAATAAAAATTGCTATTGCCTTAGATAATCTAGGTATCAGCTATTTAGAAGCCGGCAACCCAGGATCTAATCCTAAAGACTTGAATTTTTTTAAAAAAATCAAAAAACATAAATTTAAAAATTTACAATTAGTAGCTTTTGGCAGTACTCGTCGTAAAAAAATCAGAGTTGAAGAAGATCAAAATGTCCAATCTTTAATCTCTGCCCACACTCCAGTAGTTGCTATTTTTGGCAAAAGCTGGGATTTACATGCCACCGAAGTTATCAAATGTAGCCTTGAAGAAAACTTAAGCATGATCCAAGAAACCATTACTTTTTTTAAAAAACTAGGCAAAGAAGTCATCTATGACGCGGAACACTTTTATGACGGTTATAAAAACAATCCGGAATACGCACTTAAAACTCTAAACGCTGCCGTCAAAGGAGGCGCGGATTGCTTGGTTTTATGTGATACTAACGGCGGTTCTTTTCCTCTGGAAATATATGAAATCACCAAAAAAATCAAAAAACAATTCTCACTTCCTTTAGGTATGCATTGTCACAATGATACTGGTTTTGCCGTTGCTAATTCCATTATGGGCGTAGAAGCTGGCGCGACACAAGTACAAGGAACTTACCTTGGATTTGGTGAACGCTGCGGTAACGCTAATTTATCAACCATTATTCCGAATTTACAAATCAAAAAAAATCTAAAATGTATTCCAGAAAACCAAATTAAAAACATTTCTTCTACTGCCCGCTATATCTCTGAAATTGCTAATCTTCATTTCAACGAAAAAGATCCTTATATCGGCCACAGTTCTTTTGCCCATAAAGGAGGTATGCATATTGACGGGGTTTCCAAAATTAGTCGTTCCTTTGAACATATTGATCCTGGTTTGGTAGGGAATGAACGCAAATTTTTAATGTCCGAAGTAGCTGGCAGAAGCACAATTTTGGCTAAAATCAAAAAATTATATCCGGAAGTTACCAAAGACACCCCGAGCATCAAAACCATCATTGATCAAGTCAAGTCACTAGAAAATCAAGGCTATCAGTTTGAAGCTGCCGAAAGTTCTTTTGAACTTCTTATTAAAAAACAGCTCGGTCACCATAAACCTTTTTTTAAATTAGAACATTTTCGTATTATTGGCGAAAAACCTGTTAGCAAAAAAAATCACGGTTCTTCTGCCATTATCAAAATCAAAGTCGATCAAAAAACAGAAATCACGGCCAGTGAAGGCGATGGTCCGGTACATGCTTTGGACACAGCCTTAAGAAAAGCCTTAGAAGTCTTTTATCCAGCACTCAAAAACGTTCATCTTACAGATTATAAAGTACGTGTTTTAAATGCCGAAACTGCCACCGCCGCCAAAGTAAGAGTATTAATAGAATCTACTGACGGTAAAGATTCCTGGACTACGATTGGCGTTTCCACCGACATTATCGAAGCCAGCTGGATAGCGCTTGTGGATTCTATTGAATATAAACTCTATAAAGATCTAACTAAAAAAAACTTGAAACCATAGACACACTATGTTATCTTTTAAAAATAAAAAACATTAGTTAACCTAAGGGACTGGTAAAAACAATGATAAACCCATTATATATCCTATTTATAATATTAATTAGCAGTGTATTAGGTAGTTTTTTTAATATGCTCATACACCGTTTACCACGTAACCAGGAAATAGTAAAAAAGCCGTCGCATTGTCCCAAATGTCAGCATAAACTTACCTGGCTAGACTTGCTACCTATTCTGAGTTATCTTTTTTTAAAAGGACGCTGTCGTTACTGTCGAGAAAAAATAGCTTCTAGGTATTTATTAGTAGAAATTAGTAGCGTATTTTTATTCACTACCTGCTGGTTGATTTTTGGGCCAACTTATTTATTTCTCAAATATAGTTTCTTTTTAAGTATAATGTTACTTATTTTTTTCACAGATCTTGAAACCAAAAAAATCCCAGACTCTCTCAACTATATTTTAATTTGTACTGGTCTTTTTCTCGCATTTTATGAACATTCTATTATAGACTCTATTTTAGGCCTTATTATTGGCAGCTTCATTTTTTTGAGCATTGGCTTTTTAGCAAAACTTTATTACAAAAAAGATGCTTTAGGGGGCGGCGATGTCAAACTAAGTGGAGCTATAGGCGCGTATTGGGGTCTATCCATTATGCTTTTCAGCATTTACTTTAGCTTTTTAATTGGTGGCTTGGTAAGTATTTTTCTCATCATTCTCAAAAAGAAAACTAATCAGGATTATATTGCCTTTGGTCCTTTTATGGTTTTAGGTAGTATTTTAGCGCTACTCATAAGCGATTATCTTATAATCCTCTACTTCTAATCATTTCACAAACGTCAAACTTATGATTAGCAAATCCAAAACCATTAAATCAAACTCCAAAGGGCTATTTTTATTAGAACTGATTATCGCTATTTCTATTTTTTCTTCAGCTTCTTTTTTTCCTTTAATTAGTTTTTCTAAATTTGTGGGTTCTTACTTAACTTATTTTTATACCGTAAAAACTTATCAGTTTTTACATTTTGGGCGGGCCTGGGCGATTGCCAATGATCAAGACACTCATTACGAAATACAGAACACTCATAATTTAAACCTTTATAACCAAAATCAAAAAATTCTCAAAACCATAACTTTTCCTCCTCAACTACAAATTAGCCTTAATAAAAATATTGGATTTAAAAGTTCCGGCAATACCAAAATAGCAGGCACGATTACCATCAGCTCCAAAAATAAAACACAAAAAATAACCGTAGGAATAGGGTATGGACAAATCAAAATTAAAGACTAAAAAAAATGCTGCTTTTTTTTTATTAGATACCCTTGTTTTTATTTCCGTTTATACTTTATTTATTACTTTCAGCAGCTTTTATTTAAGTCATTTCTTTTCTACTTTTCAAAAGCACCAGTTATTTCAAACAAATCTCAACCAAGCATATAATACTTTTGAAAGCATCTTAGCAGGCAGCACCCCTTTGATAGCTCAAGGCCCTCTAGAAATTTTATCCCTTAGTCCTCATATAAAAGAAATCACTTATAATTTAACCACCACCAAAAAACTCAAATTATATGTTTACCAATAAACCACAAAAACAAAATTCCTCTCAAAAGGGGTATTTACTAATAGAGATAATCATTAGCTTAGCGATTCTCTCCTTTGCTTTACCAAGTATCACCACCTCTTATTTAACTATACAAAAAAACATCTCCACGATTTATCAAAAAATTGTTCAAAAAAATGAACTAACCTATTTTTACAATTTTCTGCATACAGACCTTAGAAAAAGTAAAAAAATCCATCAAACCGGTTCAAATTATCTAGAATTTCAAAACATGCAAAATGAAACTATTATTTACCTTCTCAAAAATCATAAAATCGGTCGCAAAAAGAAAAGTACGTTTTATCTAACTGAAAAACTTAGTGTTCAAAGCTTTTCTTCTAGTCATATCAGCACGCAAAACTTAGAGCTAAAAATCAAGTTTACAAACCAGGAAAAAACTTATGTTTTTTATTTACCAAATGAAAAATAATCAAGGCTTCTTAAGTATTTTTACGCTTATTTTTATTTCTATTTTAATGCTCGGCATTTTAGGTTTAAGTTCGACTTCCATCATTCATTATCAAACTAATCATTTGTATTATTTACATCAACAATCTCTATATTTAGCTGAATCAGGATTTGCCTTTGCACAAGAAAAATTCTCTTTAATCCCCACCTTGTCTGTTCCTGATAAAAACATCAAAACCTGGATTTACGATCATCTAGACCAATCACTAGCCCTCAATTTGGGTCACCAGGACCTTGAAATATTTCTTTTAAAAACTACTTCTCAAGAATTATATACCATTGGTATTTGCCAAAAAAAATACAAAACCATCCTACGCCAAAATTTCACCTTGCTAAACGACCACCCTATCTTCTCAAACTGGACAGAAGTCAATGAATAAAAAATATGCTAATATATTTATAATTATTTAGAGAAAACAATGCATTAATCCCCCCTCTACATTTATGGAGAGGGGGCTAGGGGGTGAGGCTTAAAGAAATGTGCCTCACCCTAAACAAACAACAATATAAGGAACAAAAAAAACATGGAAAAACTTCAAAATAATCTAAATTTATTTCAAGCAAAAATGCAACAAGAAAACTTAGATCCTTTGGTTATCAAAAATTTTAGCGAATCATATCTAAAATGGTTGCATGGAGATCAAGGCAAAATACCGTGGTCAGATATCCAACTTCCACCGACTTTTCCCAAATACCAAAACTTAACAACACAACATCAAAAAATAGGCACCAAAAATTTAGAAAAATTAGTTTACCTTAAACTCAATGGCGGGTTAGGAACTTCTATAGGCTGCCAAGGTCCTAAATCAGCCTTGAAAGTTTTTGAAAATTTTTCTTTTCTAGATCTTATTGCCAAACAAATAAAAAGCTTAAAAACCAATATTCATGTCATCTTTATGAACAGTTTCAATACTGATCAAGAAACCCACAAAATACTAAAAGACAAACTAAAATATACTTCTTTTTTACAAAATAAATATCCTAAAATCAATCTCCAAACCAACACTCCTCTAGAAACTAGTCCACAACATCTGGAATGGGCTCCTCCCGGACACGGCGATGTCTTCTTCGCCTTATTTCAAACCGGAATTATAGACCAACTCAGTCAGCAAGGTTACGAATATATTTTTCTTTCCAATGTTGATAATCTAGGAGCCACTGTTGACCCAAAAATTCTAGGCTATATGGTCAGTCAAAACTTAGATTTCATCATGGAAACAACTCCTAAAACCTTAGCCGATATTAAAGGCGGTACTTTAATTACGCGCAAAAGCACTCAAAAATTAGAACTACTAGAATCTATTCAGGTAGAAAACGAACATCTAGCCGATTTTCAAGATATCCAAACCTTCAAAATTTTTAATACCAATAATATCTGGGTCAAAATATCCGCTTTAAAAGAAATTTATCACAAACAAAAACTATCTTTATCTTTGATGGTTAACCCAAAAACCGTTAACCAGACACCTATTATCCAATTAGAAACAGCTATGGGATCCGCTATCAAATGTTTTTCTAACACCAGCAGTATCATTGTGCCACGCACCCGATTTTTTCCAGTCAAAAACACTACGGATCTTTTACTTATTCGATCCGACTTTTTGCAAAAAAACCAAAACGGTACTTTTCAAATTAATCCTCAAAGAAAAAAGGGAAATAGCATTCCTAAAATTACCCTTAGTGATAATTTCAAAAACATCCTAGATTTTGAAAAACATTTTCCCCATATTCCTTCTTTAGTCAACTGTGAATCTCTCACTCTTGAAGGCGATATATATATTGGCAAAAATGTCACTTTTGAAGGAAACGTTACTATCAAAACCAAAGAAAAAAACTATTGGCTTCAAAACCAAACTTTCAAAAATTAAAATGCCGGCGTGAAATCCATTTTAGCATTAATAGCAAAACAAAATTCAACTAACAATCTAACTGCTGCATCCACATCTTTTTCAGAAACAACTTCCGTATTAGTATGCATATAACGACAAGGTATACTTACTAAACCAGTAGCAATACCTGCCTTCGTAACCTGTATCATATTCGCATCCGTACCAGTAATCGTTGAAGATGGCTCTATCTGATATTTTATCTTCTTTTTATCTGCAATTTGCTTTAACATCCGGAATACTTTTTCATTAATATTAGGACCTCTGGCAATCACAACTCCTGCACCTAATTTCACATCTCCATCTTTTTTGGCATCTGTATCCGGTGTATCCGTAGCATGCGTCACATCTAGCGCAATCCCAATCTGTGGATTAATCGCATAACTAGCTGTCCGGGCACCTCTTATCCCGACTTCTTCCTGCACCGTAGCGACACTATATAAAGCGGCTTTACATTTTTCCTTCTTTTTATAAATCTCTTTCATTACTTCAGCTATAATATAAGCCCCTATTTTATTATCAAAAGCCCTGGACACCATATTATCATTACGCAATTTTTCAAAATTAGCGTCATAAGTTACAGGATCACCTAATTCAATAATTTTTAAAACTTCTTTTTTATTTTTAGCTCCTATATCAATATATAGTTCATGCTGTTTCGAGACCTTATCTCTTTGTGCTTTTTCCATTAAGTGAATTGCTTTTTTACCAATTACGCCTAAAACCATCCCCTTAGCTGTATGAATACGCACTTTTCTACCGGCTACAATACCAATATCAAAACCGCCTAAAGAACCAAAATAAATAAATCCTTTATCATCAACATAACTTACCTGAAACCCCAATTCATCCATATGTCCAGTCAACATAACCTTTAATTTCTGTTTCTCATTCACCACAGCAATAGCATTCCCATGAATATCCACACTTATTTTATCCGCATTTTTTTTCAGTTCTTTATACCAAACTGTCCTTACCTGATCCTCATACCCTGAAGGGGACGGTAAATTCATTAACTTCTCTAAAAAAACCAAACTTTTTTTCATCATTTTCTCATCATTCCTTTCTAAAATTATTTAAATAAAACTTTGTAATTTTCGCCAAATCTCTACCATTGCCAACGTATCTAGCTTACAATATTGTAACAAATTATCTTTTACTTTCGCTCTTTTTCCCTGATCCTTTTCTTTAACTAGTTCTCTATAAGTTATAGATGCTATTCCGCCATTATTAATCTCTAAACCTTGGTAACTAAGTTCTGGCACCAAAGCTGGCAAAACTTTCTTAATAGAATAAGACCCCTTCATTTCTTTAGTATAAACATAGTTCTGCTGAAAAGGTATCATCAAATCAAAAACTCGGTTACTTATATCCCTCAATTTATCTGCGTAATCCGGATAAATATCTGCCAAATCCTCAATAACTTTTTTTTCAAAAGAACTATTATAGGCCAAAATACATGTATTTGCCGGTATATCTTTCACTAGTTGCTTAACTAATTTAAGTCGTGGATCCGTACCTGGTTCTGCTAAAAACTCTTTATGACTCAAAACATCAAAAGAACTATTCAAATAATGCAAAGAATACTGAAAAGGAATTTGTTGAAATGGTCTAATCCCTTTAAAAGGCGGAATAGGTGTTTGAAAAGTTTCAAAATCCAAAAAATATAAAGGATAATATAATTTATCTAAAAAAGCTTTTATTTTTTTCTGATCAATCATTTTTTCATCGTTTAGCTCTGCCTTGATCTGTTGTGATTGTTTATCTGTCAAAGCATAATTAAAAGGCACTCTTCTAAAATCTAAAATACCCTGTTTATAAAGCTCAAATTTTTCTTCTAATTTCATACCTCTTAAATTAAAAATAGAATATCCCGGAATATGCTGCCAACAATAATCTTTAAAATCACATTCATATGGCTTAAAACATTGTGGGCCAATATCTAATAAAGGCATATTTCGTTCCCATAAAACTTTTCTTAAAGCTTTTAGTTTATTTTGAATAAATTCTTGTTTTTCCTGAACTACTTCAGTTAAATCTACAACTTTAAAAAGCTGTTTAATATCCAGTTTCTGTTCACGTACATACTGATTATTAATATGTATCAAAGAAGCTTTTACAATATTTAAGCCCCAACCTCGCAACACATGATACTGTAAGGCAATATCATCAACACTAACTTCTTTTTCACTAGTTGAACTTTTTACCTCATAAATTTCCCAGCCATCTTTTACTTTATGCAAAATATCTACCATCACCAAAATATCGTCGTATTTAAGTGTAGCTTCATAAATATTGTTTACGCCTGATTTTATATATTGAGCTGTTAAATCCAGTTTTTGGGCAAATGAAGTCCCTCCAAACTGCAACTCCTTTCCTCCAGAAAAAAGTTTTTGCGCCAATTGACCAACTTCCGTACCTGCCGCAAACAAAGCCAGCTTTGCTTGATCCGGAAGTGTGCGCAGTTTAGATCTGAACTTATAAAGCCACAAAGATTTAGGACATTGTAAGCCTCGTATAAATTGTGATTTACTCAAACTATTTTGAAACATAACTTTCTAATAATAGCTTATAAAAGAATTGATTGTAAAATCAGAAATCATTTATAATAAAAAATATGAATATTATAATTTTAGATAGTTATACCGCCAATCCTGGTGATCTAAGCTGGGATCCCATAGCAAAGTTAGGTAATCTAACAGTTTATGACCGTACCCCTGAAACCCAAATCATTTCCCGCTCCAAAAATGCCGAAATAATACTCACCAATAAAACACCTCTTACTAAAAAAACAATCTATCAACTACCCAAACTAAAATATATTGGAGTTTTAGCTACCGGTGTTAATGTCGTAGATTTAGCTGCAGCCCAAGAAAAAAACATTACCGTTACTAATATTCCTGACTATAGTAGTATTTCAGTCGCACAACATGTTTTTGCTCTTTTATTATCCTTAACCAATCACGTCTCGCATCATTCCCAAACTATCCGACAAGGTAAATGGGCTCAATGTCAGGATTTTTGTTACTGGGACTATCCCATCCTTGAATTAGCCGACAAAACTTTAGGGATTATTGGTTTTGGCAATATCGGCCAAAAAGTAGCTCAAATCGCTACTGCTTTCGGTATGCATATTCTGGCTTATCGCCAACCTCAAAAAAAACATAAATTAAAAAATATAAATTTCACAGAATTAGATACGCTTTTCCAAAAAAGTGATGTCATTAGCTTACATTGTCCTTTAAACAATCAGACCAAAGAAATAATCAATTCTCAAAATTTAAACAAAATGAAAAAAACCGCTTTTTTAATTAATACCGGTAGGGGAGGTCTTATAAATGAACAAAATCTTGCAAATGCTTTAAATCAAGAAAAAATCGCTGGCGCAGGACTAGACGTTTTGGCTACAGAACCTCCATTGCCACACAATCCGCTCCTCAACGCAAAAAACTGTTTAATCACACCTCATATTGCCTGGGCTTCTCTGGAGGCAAGATTTCGCTTAATTACTATTGCCGCTAAAAATCTAGACTTATTTTTAAATAATAAACCCCTTAATCTAGTTCCTTATTTAAACTAAATTCTTTTCTCTTTCACGTTTTTTCATCTTACCATAAGCAAAATTACGATAATATAAAACAATATTAGCTAAAATCATTATAAAATTTAAAACATAAAGTAAAATTATAAAATCAAAATTAAAAATCAGTTTATGTAGTATACCCGAAATATAACCCAATAAAACTACATACAAAAACAATAAACTTACACCATCATTTCTTTTGGAAACATAGGCTTTATAAAGAGCAACTGGCCAGGCAGCGCCAAAACAAGCTAGCATTATAAACTCAAAAATACTCATTTCAATTTACCAACCTTTAGGTAATTTTCCTGCGTTTTTCAAGGCTTCATAAATATCTTTTTGCATTTCTACAGCTGCTTGTCGTGCTGCAAAATGAAAATGATTTTCTTTAAAAGTATTTTTATATTTATCTTGTTTATATGCAAAAATAATGCCTCTAGACGAATTCACTATTGCGCCATATCCATCCTCATTAAAACAAGGCACCACATCTGCAGCGCCGCCACCTTGTGCGCCATATCCAGGAACTAAAAACATAGTTTTAGGCATTAACTTACGCAATTTTTTCGCTTGTTCAGGATAAGTAGCTCCTACCACTGCACCTATAGAACTATACCCTTTGACTCCTATCAAGTCCGATCCGCTTTGAGCTACATATTCAGCTACAAGTTCGTATATGGTCTTGTTCTCTTTTTCAATATTTTTGTCTTGCAGTTCTCCAGAACTAGGGTTAGAAGTTTTTACTAGACAAAAAATACCCTTATGATATTGCTTACAAACGTCTATAAAAGGCTTGACCCCATCACTGCCCAAATAAGGCGTTACTGTCAAATAATCTACATCTATCCCTTTTATTTCCTGATCATTAGCCCCTTTTACTTTACCTAAAAAAGCCTTAGCATAGCCCTGTGCTGTAGAACCAATATCATTTCTTTTGGCATCCCCAATCACAATCAAACCATTTTCCTGCGCATACTTAACTGTATCCTCAAAAGCTTTCAAACCATAATGTCCATATTGTTCATAAAAAGCGATCTGCGGTTTCACTGCTGGCACCACATCTTTAATCTGATCAATAATCAACTGATTAAATTCCAAAAAAATTTCGGCTACCGCTCTTTTCTGATTTGGATCATGCTTTTTATGTTCTTTCAAAAAACTAGGAATTTGTTCAATCCGCGGATCCAGTCCTACCACACACGGACAACGTGTCTCATCTATTTTTTTTAATAATTTATCTGTCATATTTTCCATCATTCTTCTCCTTATTAATTAAATTCCCCCTAGTCAGTTCATCACAATCCCGCTCCAAATTCTTTTATCTGTTTTTTCTTTACGATAAGAATAAAACAAATCATTTCTACAACTAGTACAAAAAGGAAAATCTATTATTTTTGAAGTTTTCAAATCAATTACTTCGTTTATCTGCTTTTTATTTTCCTCCTTTAAATTATAATACAAATCTTGAACAGGATCTATCTGATAACAATTATTACAAATAGCCGGACCAAACCAAATCGTAAAATTATCTTTGATTTGAAAATCTCGCATTATAGCCTGTAAAGTTTTAGCTAAAATATTTTTTTGAGTACCTTCTCTACCCGCATGTATAGCTGCAATCATAGGGTAGGGGTGATAAATAAAAACCGGCAAACAATCAGCCGTCTTAATCGTTAAAAGCACTTCTTTTTGATCAGTATAAACAGCATCTACATTAGGCACCAATTGAGCAACTCTTTTTTTTACAAAAAAACTATTAGCCGCATGGGTTTGTTCCATCTTCACTAAAGCATACTTATTCCAGGGAGTTTGTTGGACTATGTCATCCAAAGATATATTTTTTTTTGTCAAAAAAGTTTGCAAATTAGTTTTAGGTATTAAATCTTGATAAAAAAAATCTTTTTCCTGCATTATTTAATTTACTACCTTAAGTTTAGATTTAAACTTTTTACCTGCTACTTCTTCCACTAAACCCTTTAATTCTAAAACCGTTAAAGAAGATAAAACCTTATTTACCGGAAGGTTCAGTTTACTTACCAAATCATCACAACTAATCGGTATCACATTTAACAAATCATAAATTTGTTTTTCTTCTTGAGACAACTGTTCTTGATGAG
>JABGVJ010000032.1 GCA_018646105.1 bacterium | reverse complement strand
ACAACCGGATCGACTCTCTCTTCACCTGCTTGGGGTAATCCTTGCTTCCTTTTCGTCTTGTCATAACAAAAACCTCCTGTTCATTATTTTCTCACAGGAGGCTCTTTTTATTTTGTGTCTTGTTTTAGGGGGGCAGTTCAAAAGGGAGCTTTTTTTCTTTACCCGTGCTCTTCATCTGTATAGAGTATTTCTACGCAAGAAAAAGCCAAGACAATGAGGCATCTTGGTTTGCTAGAATTTAACATTTAGCAATAAAATGAGGAGCCAATTTAGAAGTAATCCACTTATAAAAGGGGGCACCATATTGGGTAAAGCCATCCCCTTTTTTGCAATTTTGAAGCCGTAATAGATAAACACAGGAGAAAGTAGGGTAGTAAGCAGAAAACTGGTCAATTTGGCGATTTCTCCAGAGCACAAAAATTTTGTAAATACTAATTTAAAAAATATAATAAATGCCCTTTTGATTGGTGCGAGGAAGCTTACTTCTACGTCTTTTGGTAATTCCTCAGTTATAAACTTCAATTCATTTGAGGCAATGGTTGTCTCTACAGGAAAAAGAAAATTTGGATCTAATTCTTCTGAAAATGAAGTCGTAACATCTTCCGCTTTTATTTTAAAAAGGGGGGCTATTCCCTCAATCGAAAAGATTCCAATGGCAATTATGATTATCCACCAACATGCTTTGTAGAAAAAATTTTTTATCCCCGCAAACCAAATGAGCAGGGAAGATATAAGAATTGAGATTGAAATAGTGAATCTGCCAAGTACAAAATCAGGATGAATGAATAACTGCACTGCGTTTGCAGTTAGGGCACCAATCATAATCCACAGCGTATACCAAAGGGCTTTACGATGGTCTTTTTTTATTACTTCAGAAACCTTTTTCGGCATGTTTTTACTGACGAGAAATCCCATCAAGTTATATGCACCTATTATTACAACGACACTTATTGTTGCTAGTTGAGAAGATGACATAATCAACTACTCCTTGTTATTATTTAATTTTGGGGTATTAACTGGCCCAAGGAATTTTTTCGGATTTATCGAGGCTATCTGCTCAAAATCTTTTTCTCCAAGAAGTCCACGAATGTTTACTGAAAAGGCTCTATCTGTGACGTGGGCTTGCAATACGGGAAAATCAGACCCGAAAAGGATTTTTTTTCGTAACTCTTTGATTTTCTTATCCCCCATGTGGACTTTCAATAATGCAAGTGTATGAGGGTCGAAGCTTGTATAGGAAATATCAGTATATAAATTAGGGTATTTTAACTTTCCATTTTCTCTTTCCCCGATCATCTTTATGATTATTCTGCCCCAAGACATTCTTGGGTTTTTTAAATAATCCCACGGTTCCTCAAGATACTCAGTCCACTCATCATTGCCCCCAAAATGTGCTAGGCAAAGGTGTAGTTTGGGGAATTCTTCTAGCACTTTTTCATAATTAAAAGGATGAGTATAGATTCCATTGTTTTTCTCCTCACTTTCTGGAGGAGTTTTCTCATCATAATAATTTTTATCATCATAAAAGGGGTACCCTGTCATACCTGTGGATGTACAGTGAGCAATAATTGGTATGCTCTTTTTTTGGGCATATTTGTAAACACCATTCAGACGTGGGGCATAGGGTAAGACACCAAAAGGTGGGTATATTTTGATTCCCTGAAAACCTCTTCTTTTAATGCAGTGCTTAACTATTTTGGTGATATTTTTTCGACGAGGATCAGCGTGAATAAACGGAAGAACTGTATCTACGGGTTTTTTATCAAGTTCCTTTATATATTTTTTGTACTCCTTTTTGCCCATCTTTTCTTCTGACGCTTCTTTTTTTAGTTTTTTTAGCTCTTTTTTGTTTTTATTTAGTGTTTCCTCTTTAAGAACTTCGAGTATTGCCAGTTGTTTTTCATAATTTAGCGCAACCTTATTGCCGAACTTTTTGCCATGAGAAAACATAAATTTGGTGTCAAGTGACAATAATACAAATGTCGTATGGGGAGGATAGTTTCCTTCCAATATGCGATAAACAAGCTCAAATTTTTTGTACACCTTATGTAGTTGCTTTTTATCTTTTTCAACGCTTCCTAATTTTATGTTCTCATACTCCTCATATTGAACATATTTCTTATAAAGCTTATTTTTGAGTTCCCTTTCTTTTTTCTCCCGTTTTTCTTTCCCAGCTT
>JABGVJ010000033.1 GCA_018646105.1 bacterium | reverse complement strand
GGCTAATTTTTGACCAATAAATTCCAAGGCTGGTTTACGCCCAATAGCGCTTAAAATATAATTGGCTTTTAACACTTGGCTAGAATTTTCCTTATTATAGCAAGTTACCAAAAATTGAGAAGGGGTTTTTAGTTGAATATCTTGGACTGAGTAATGATTGAAATAATTTATTTTCTGATGTTTTTGAGCGCGTTGCCAAAGTAAAGGCAAACATTTGGCTTGTTCGTTTTTATCCAAAATGGTGACTGTATGTCTACCAGCCAGATTTAGAGCATAATCAAAAGCAGCATCGCCTGCGCCAATAATAATGACGTGGCCTTTTTTCTTTTTTTTAAGAGTAGCTACTTCATAAAAAATTTTATCTTTAATTTCCGATGGTACCTGTTTTAAAAAATTAGTTTTGGGGAATGTACCGGTTGCGACAATGACTTTTTTAGCTTTAAGCCAGCCTGTAGCGGTACGTAGAAAAAAAAGATGTTCCTTATAATCCAGAGTAAGAACTTCTTGCGGAATAATGTTTAACTGGTGACGTGAAAATTGTTTTTTAAAAAGTTTCAACAAACCAGGACCAGAAATACCTTTGGGAAACCCAGGATAATTTTCTATTAAATTAGCATTGGGTAAAAGCCCGCCTAGTTCGGCTTTTTCAAAAATCAGGGGTTCTATACCGTATCTTTTAAGCTGAATAGCCGCAGCAATACCTGCTGGACCCGCACCGATGATAGCGATATTCATAAGGCCTCACCCCCTCCTACGCTTTTCAAGCTTCGGAGGGCAGGCCCTAGCCCCCTCTCCACAAGTGGAGAGGGGGAATTTAAAAGGGGACGGTTAACAATAGTAGCAAAACCGTGGGCAAGATTTGTGAGCGTGGCTTGATGATATTTTTCTTGATAAGTCGCGGTAGCATATGCGTCAAAGAAAACTTTGAAACCACGCGTAAAAGCGGCACGCGCGGTGGTTTCGCAACAAAGATGGGTCGTTACCCCGGTGACATATATTTGGGTGATGCCTTTTGTATGCAAAAGCTTTTCCAAATCCGTCTCATAAAAAGCATCGTACTGAGCTTTTTCCATAATTAGGGCCTTGCTTTGATCCAGTTCAGGGATAAGTTCACTGAGGGGATTATTTTTAGTGAGTAATTCTCGCCACCAAGTGGACATGTTTTTAGCATTTTCCTTGGTGTTTAAATGACGGGTAAAAATAACTGTTTCAAATTGAGGAATCAGTTTTTGGATGCGCGGGATAATAGCTGTGGCACTGGAGATATAAGCATGTGAAGCTGGATCCAAAAAGTATTTTTGCATATCAATAACAAGTAAAGCGGTATTTTTTTGATTATTTAACAATAACATAATGCAAATATTCGATGGTTTGATCGGCTACGTAGCTACGATTGTGATCCTTATCTGCTTTGAAACGAGAATATTTTTGGGTAAAACAACCGTATTTGCCTTTTTTGCTTAAAATAGTTTTAATCTCGCCTGGTCTTAATACGCCTTCGTTATTATAACTTAAGAAAATATATTTGGAATTCGCTTGAACAATAAGATTTTTTAGAGCGTTTTTGACTTTTTTCTTGAGGCAATAAAGAGATTTTTGAGCTTCATATTCACGCAAACCGGTTTTACCTGTAAGTATTGGATTGTCATATTTGGCAATGGTTTCTAAAACATGATAATTGGTAGCGTACTGACGACGGTTATAAGGCGGATCAAGATAAAGAATATCACATTTGATATTACTAATAAGGTCATCAATGTTTTGGTTATATACGTCATGCATCAAATTGCTTTTGATCAGAGGTAATGCTTTGATTTTGAGAGAACGTTGCGCGGTGGGTTTAAGTGATTTTAAAAAAGCACTGTAGACCGAAGCCGTATTAGCATAAGCATCTACGGAATCAATCAAACAAGCTAAAAGATAATAATATTCATTGTCATTAATATGATTTTGTTTTTTCCAAGATTCGATGAGCTGACGAAGGGCGTCACATTTAAGGCCGTTTTCGTCAGAATAATATAAACGCTGCACACTTTTATTTTTGGTACCGCCCGCGCAATAATTTTCATAGATAAAACCAGGCCGACCCTTAATACTAGTTAAATAATCACAAAGATATTGACGGCGATCTTTGATATTAACATGTCTTAATTCAGGCATCTTTAAAATTAAATTATTGAATTTAAGTTCATCATTATTGCCTAAATAATGGCGGTTGAGAATATAACTATAATACTGAATATCATTTGAAATTAAACGATACCCTTTTTTCTTGAAATGGGTACCTACTACGCCGGTACCTGCAAAAAGGTCTGCGAAAACCTGGCATTTTGCAGGGTCAATAATTTTATGAATAGATTTATCCAAAAAATTTAATAATGATCGTTTTGAACCAATGTAATTCATGCGTATGCCTTCAGTCCCTCTTAGGCCTCACCCCCTAGCCCCCTCTCCACTTGTGGAGAGGGGGAATTTAAAGGGGCTTTTTAATTTTAAACTTTAAGATGGTTTGATATTTTTGAGGGTCAAATTTAAAAAAAAGACCTGGGCCTTTAAGATATTCTTCCTCTAAACCATTTATAATAATATAGCCTTTTTTTTCGATAAAAGTAAGTAGTTTTTCTAAAGTAGCACTTTTTTTGGCATGTGGTCCTTTATAGAGGATTTGCGCGACTTGACCATAAGGCCAAATTTCTAAAGTGACGGGCGGTAAATCTGCTAAATTTAAAACAGGTAAAGCTACAACTGCGTTAGGGACGGGCATGGCATAGATGAGAATGTTGGGAGTGATGCCTTTTTCCACTTTAGCAAAACGGGCCCTAATAGGAGCTTCTTTGATTTCAGGATAATCTTTTTTGAGCGCATAGAGAGTTTTATATAAAGCCAG
>JABGVJ010000035.1 GCA_018646105.1 bacterium | reverse complement strand
TGTTGCTAATAAAGTAGACAAAATAAAAAGTTCAGAATACCAAAAAAAAATGAAAAAAACACAAGCCTTACTTAGTCCACATAAAATAATTCCTTTTTCTTCCACCAAAAAAATTGGCATAAGTGAGCTGTGTAAAGAAATCATGAAGTAAATTTGACCTTTATATCAATTTGGCTTTAATATTAATAGGAGCGCTACTAATTTTTAGAGCTCTTATATTTTAAATTTAAAAGGAGTAAAAATGCATATACCAGACGGTTATTTAAATGGACAAACATGTTGGCTTACTAATTTAGTTTCAGGCGGAATCATTTTAGGTGCTTTATCCAAAATAAAAGACATCAAAGATAATCAAAAAATAGTTTATTATAGCTTAATGGGGGCTTTGATTTTTGCTTTACAGATGTTGAATTTCCCGATTGGCAATGGCGCATCAGGGCATTTTCTTGGCGGTACTTTAGCTTATTTGGTGGCAGGACCCTGGCTAGGTAGTTTGATGATTAGTATGGTTTTAGCTATACAGGCTTTCTTTTTTAATGATGGTGGTATTTTTGCTTTAGGGGCCAATATTTTAGCTATGGGTATCGTGGGTGTTTGGATACCTTTTTTTCTTAAAAAAGCTTTTCCGAAACTCAATAAATATTTAGGCGTAGCATTGGCTTCATGGGTTTCTGTGATGGCCGCCGCATTTACCTGTTCTGCATTGCTGGCTATTTCCGGCGCAGTGGCTTTAAACCAAGTGTTAGGAGCAATGTTAGGGGCGCATGCCATTATTGGCGTAGGCGAGGTTTTTATCACCTTTGGCGCATATGTTTTATTTGTAGAGAATCAAGCTTTATTGAAAATTAATTTATGGGCTCAGCAAAAAAGCGTTTTAGTTTCTTTAGTCCTTACTATTATTATTTTAGCTGTTTGTGTTTCACCATTTGCTTCCTCATTTCCAGATGGATTAGAGAAAATACTGCAGATTTAAGTTAAGGAAGTTGGAGCGGGAGAAGGGACTCGAACCCTCGGCCACAAGCTTGGAAGGCTAGTGCTCTACCAACTGAGCTACTCCCGCATTAAAACCCTAAAATAATATCATTATTAGCTTTAATTTTAAAGACCTTCTCTATACCCCGGCCGGCCGCTACTAAAAACGTCACTATAGTGACAAACCTCTTACTTACAACTGTCACTATGGTGACACTTTTTTCATGGTTTTTTCATAGAAAATCTATTTTGTCTTTAATTTAAGCACGATCAAATAGTTGGCACATTTTTTGCAATATATTTTTTAGCAAACAAAAAAACCAGGAGGTATAAATGGCACAACTAAAAGGAGCGGCACTTAAATTAAAAGAACCAAAAAAGAAAAAGGACCCTTTATATTTTTTAGATTTCAAAAATCTTAAAATAAAAAAACTTACAAACCAGAAAATGATTTTGGAATTATTAGCAAATAAAAAAATAAAAATGATTGATTTAGCCTAGTAATTAGCATAATTTTAAAAAAAGTGAAATTTTTTCTTACTTACTTTCGATAATTATATTAAAGGTCATAAAAAAAAGGGGGCAAACATGCAAAACGAGCAAGTTGATATCGCTTTTAATGATATAAATATTATTTGGGAACCTCAGAAATACATGAAAAATAATCATAAATTTTTATTTAAAAATTTAAAATCTTTAAATAAGATTAATAGCCGGATTTGTATTGATTATTTTATTCATCAGAAAAAAACATCTCAAAAGAAATCTATTGAAGATTCTCTCTTACAGTTGTTTGAAGTAGCGATTAGAGAAAATCATCCTAGCCAAATTATTCAAAAACTTTTTGATTTTATTTTAGTTGTGATCAGAAATAAAAAAACATTTGTTCGGAAACTCCAAGAACTTTTTCCAAAAGATTCCCAGGAAAATGCCAGAATAACCAATTTTATAAAAATGTTTCAAGTATATGTAAAAGCCGCGGCTTAAGTCGGAGCTTGGCATAACTTCCTTAATCCCGGTATAATCTAAATATTATGTTTTTAGGAATCAATTTAGCTATTGAACCATATTCCATAGCTTTAATTAAAAATACCGATATTTTAGCTGAGATTTCTTGTCAGGGAAGCTATGATTTTACTGAAGACCTGATTTTAGAAATTGAGAATCTGGCTAAAAAAGCCCACGTTTCACTGAGAAAAGTTAAAGCCTTAGCAGTGGCTTCTGGTCCTGGTTCTTATACTGGATTACGTATTAGTGTCGTAGCGGCTAAGACTATCGCCCAAGTTTTTAAAATCCCTGTTTACGGTGTTTCTACTTTAGAAGCCATGGCCTATCAAGGTAAAGATATGGAATCTATCTTTTTTTCTTTAATACCCGCGCGTAAAAATGAAATGAATGCGGCAATGTTTAGCTCTGTTGATCAACAGTTGTCTAGACTTACGGCTGATTTTGT
>JABGVJ010000109.1 GCA_018646105.1 bacterium | reverse complement strand
TGGGTTCAGAACGTCGTGAGACAGTTTGGTCCATATCCGCTATAGGCGTAGGAAATTTGAGAGGAGCTGTTCCTAGTACGAGAGGACCGGAATGGACATACCTCTGGTGTACCAGTTATCATGCTAATGGTAAACGCTGGGTAGCTATGTATGGAAGGGATAACCGCTGAAAGCATCTAAGTGGGAAGCCTCCCTCAAGATTAGATTTCCCATCCCTTTATGGGAGTAAGACCCCTCAAAGAGAATGAGGTTGATAGGCTAGGTGTGTAAGCATAGTAATATGTTCAGCAGACTAGTACTAATAGGTCGAGGGCTTGATCTTAAGACAGCTTAATTATAAGAATCGAATTTACTTATTTAAGTCTTTTTATTATTAACAGAGCCAGGAGCACCAAGCTCCATCTCTGTGAACGCCAATTAATCTTGGTCATTATAGCGAAGGGGGTACACCTGTTCTCATCCCGAACACAGAAGTTAAGCCCTTTAGCGCCGATGGTACTGCCGGGTTACCCTGGTGGGAGAGTAGGACGTGGCCAAGTTTAATTGGCGTTTTTTGTCATAGGGACGTGAGCGTTAAGCTCCGTCTTTGCTAAAGACGGGAACGCTAAGCTTTTTTGAAAAGCAAATACATCGTATACTTTATATCAATTTGTTTTTCAAATTGATATAAAGTATACTAACCAGCTATGTTTCAACCAACACTTTCCTCGAATATTTGGAAATTATATCTTATCAAAGCCTTAACCTGGTTTTTAGTAATGATGCCTATTATGGTGTTGTTTTTACAGGATAACGGCCTTTCCATGACGCAAGTTTTATTATTACAGGTCGCCTTCTCTGCGGCCGTCGTTCTTTTTGAGGTGCCGTCCGGCTATTTCTCAGACAGACTAAGTCGGCGTGTGTCTATTATTATTGGTAGTTTTTTATCCTTTCTAGCATTTTTTATCTATAGCTTATCATTTGGTTTTTTTGGTTTTTTAGTAGCCGAGTTAATTTTAGGGTTAGCTGTGAGTTTTATTTCTGGGGCAGATTCTGCTTTACTTTATGATACTTTGTTAAGTTTGCAAAAGTCCCAAGAATATAAAAAATTGGAAGGTAGATTTAGCGCTATCGGCAACTTCTCGGAAAGTAGCGCTGGCATTCTTGGTGGCTTTTTAGCTTTAATCAGTTTACGCTTCCCTCTCTATATAGAAACCTTGGTTATCTTATTAGCGGTGCCCGTGGCTTTTAGCCTTGTTGAACCGGTTCGGCATAAAGCTCAACATGCCACAAGTTCTTGGAAAAGTATTTTGAAAATTGTAAAATACTCATTACATGATCATGCCGAAATAAAATGGCTTATACTGTATTCCGCCGTTATCGCGGCATCTACTTTTACTATGGTTTGGTTTATTCAGCCTTATTGGCAAATGGTAGGGGTTCCACTTATTTTGTTTGGTGTGTTATGGGCGGCGCTCAATGCTTCTGTGGGCTTGTTTTCAATTTGGGCGCATCGGCTTGAAAATATGCTAGGCAGAAAAAAGTCTTTAATGTCTTTGATTTTTTTTATTGCTATCGCTTACTTTTTATTAGGGGTGTTTCAATCTATTTGGGCGATTGCCTTTATGTTTATAATATATTTTGTGAGAGGTATAAATACACCTATTATTAAAGATTATATTAATCAGAGGATTTCCTCAGATATTCGTGCTACTGTTTTGTCTGTCCAAAGTTTGGCTTTTCGTTTAGTGTTTTGTATCGTAGGTCCTCTGATTGGCTGGCTTAATGACCTGTATTCTTTAAAGGTGGCTTTTTTATCAGCCTCCGCTATCTTTTTATTTTTTGGCCTAGTTTCACTTTTTTTTCTTCATAAACATCAAGCGCTATAACGAGTTTTTTTCCTTTTTATTTTTAAAACACCAAATATGATTCGTTTGCCAGAAACAAAACGAAAAAAATCGATGTATAAAAAAAAGGGGATGTGGGAATTATTATATTAGGACGAAAAAACAAGGTTCTAATATATGAAGAAAGGAAGTGAAATAGCGGGATTATTAAGGACAAGACGGAAAAAGCTAGAATAAAAGGAGAAAAAAATGAAAATATTAAAAAAAATAGTGCTAGGAATCATAATTGTAACGTTTAGTTTTATGGGTATATATGCAGCAAGTTCAGAATTTTCAGACACGGTAACTGCGATTAATACACTGAGCATTGTTGGCAGCGATTGGACAGATGATACAGATAATATTGGTGTTAGTGCGATAAGCGATCAGGTGATAGGGACTATTCAAGTAGATAATAATGATCCTGACGGTTACTCATTACAATTTAGTAGTACTAATACAGGCTATTTACTTCGGGCTGGCGGATCCGCAGCTCTTGAGGCTGACCACATAGATTATACAATTGATGTTATCGATGATGATGGAACTGCCCCCACCTATGCTTGCGCCTTGATTACTACTGCAAATGCTGAGCAAGATTTAAGTTTAACTGAAGCACGAACAATAGGATATGCCGATTTTACAGACTCTGAAGAAAATGACCATCTCAACGCAGCCGTTAACCAAAGGTATGATATTAAACTGTCCGCAGCTCAAAAGACCCAGTTGCTGGCCGGTACTTATGCAGATACTATAGCCGTCACTATATCTAATCTATAATAAGTATAAGCCTTGACTAAAAAAAGAAACCCCTCAGCAATGAGGGGTTTCTTTTTTTTAGTTTACGATTTTTCAATTATAATTTATTATTAATTTAATGAAAATTATAAAACTACTTTTTATCGTTATTTGTTTTATTGGGTTAGCAGTTACTCCCATATCAGCCTTTAGCATTGAATTGCTTGAAGATACTTGTTTCTTGGACAAACCCGGTAAAGCCATTAATGGCGTTATTTCTAATAAAGATGACAAAATGCTAGCAGTAGAACTTTATGCTAAGACTAGAACCCAGAGTCTTGATGGGACTGAATTTAACGAAGATGCCGCAGATACTTTTTTGATCGTGCCCAGCCAAATTTTATTGCAACCAGGGGATCAACAAGTTTTTTCCATCATTTGGCAAGGAGAAGCAAAGGTTGACTATGAATTAGCCTATAGGCTAATGGTAGAAGAAATTTCTATTCACAAAGAAGAGTTAAAATTAGAGCCTGGGCAAGAGAGGGCCGCCAAAGTATATTTTTTAAGAAAATTTGCCAGAGCTATCTATGTTGCCCCGCCAGAGGCCTTGCCTAATATTATTATTGAAAGAGCTACCCCTACTAAAAACGCTCAAGGCAAGCAGGTTTTAGATCTTGTGTTTGCTAATATAGGCACCAAACATCAAATCATCAGAAATGTGGAATTATTGCTAAAACCAAAAGATAATTTGTCCGCCAAAAAGGTTAGTGTTAAACCCAAGGAATTAGAGGCTGTTATCAATATTTTAGCTAAAGCTAAACGTAGCGTTTCTGTGGTCTGGCCTTCTGATATTCCTGTGGGCCCAGTAAGTGTAGAATATAAATTACCTTAAATTACCGTGGAAATAATTTTTTTTTTAAAACTAAAAACTCGTTTCTTAATTTTTATTTTTTTGCTTTTCCTGATTCTTTTTAACGGAAAAATTTTTGCCCAAACCGCGTCTTTTGCGGAAATGTATAAAAATATTTTTGGCCATGCGCCCATAATTCAAATGGTTAAAATGCAAGTTTCTTTAAAAGTTGATGGTGAAACCGTGGGTGAGCCAGATATAGAAGTTCCGTCTATGGGTACAGATTTTAAAATAAAAACACCTGATTTTTTAACCTTAATAGAACGCAAAGTCACTCCGCAGGGCCAAGCCTTTTTAACAGAAAAATTTAAAGAAAAAGAAAAAATCAGTCTGCAAGACTTAAATGAGCTTGGTTTTATCACGACCATCAACAAAATTAAATATGAAATCAGAATCATCGTCCCTCTTGAATACAGGACAAGAACTGTCATCGATTTTGTGAAAATCAAAAGAATCTACCATAAAAAAGCTGTTAAAAGAGCGGGTTTTAGCGGATATTTTAATATCAATGCTTCTGAATATAATGATACCTATTATAGCTCTATAAATAGTGTTTTAAATTTATATGGCTTAATTCATACAATGGATTTTAATTTAAGCAAAAACAGCCAAAATGAATATGGAGGCAGCTTTTCAAATCATAAATTTATCTATAATTATCCTGAGTATTTACTAAAATTTACCTTGGGTGAAATACAAAACGATAGCCTTGGCTTTTTAAGAACAAATTCTCTTATCGGGCTTAATGTCAAAAAAGTGTATAGTCTGGATCCTAGTATCATTTATCAGCGTTCAGATTGCAATACAGACTTTGAGTTAGCCATAGAGTCTTCTGTGGAGCTTTCCGTTAACAAGAAAAGAGTTTTTTTTAGAACATTGGAACGCGGTAAATATGCGTTTAAAAATATTCCTTTGTCTAATGGCCTGAATTCTGTAGAAATAAAAATTTTAAATCAGCACAAGAAGCTGGAGCGCGCTATTTCTTTTTTAACACCTTATAATTTTAATTTACTGTCCCTGGGCGAACAGGAGTTTTCTGCTAGTGTTGGCCATAGTCCGCAAGCAACGTTAGGGGATTTTAACCAGCCAATCACCAAAGTGAGTCATAAAATAGGCCTTTTTAGAAATATAAATATAGGAGAGTATGTAGATGTTGCCCCAGACTATCATATAATGGGTGGGCAAATAAAATACGCATCCATTATGGGCGCGCTAAGCTCAGATCTAGCCTTTAGTTTTAGCCAAGGCAAAACCGGCTGGGCAACCCAGGGATCTTTTAATTTTTACCAAGCTTTAATGCCTTTTTTACCAAATATTAATTTGCAGGCTTCATACTATTCTGGTGAATGGGTTTATAATAGTGATGGTGCTGCGCTTGTTCAATTTCGTGGTACGTTGGGGCATACTCAAACTTTGTTTGATCTGATTAATTTTAATGTAAGCTATTATGAAAATTGGAATGGCTTAAATAGAAGTGATTATGGGTTTTATTTTACAGCTAATACCAGCTTGGATTTTAAGCTGCACGAGACGCATAATAAATTTCATACAAATCATAATTTTAATGGCGGCGAAACTCAATTTAGTTTAAACCAGAAATGGAAGCCAAACCAAGAAACCAAGGCAACTATAAAAACAGAAATTCATCCTAGAAATGCTTATATAGTAGATAAAAGTGTCATAAATAGGCTTAATGCGCAATGGGAATATAAACCTAAACAATTACCTTGGGACCTTAATCTTGGTTATGTAAACGATGCTAGCCAGAATAAAGTAGAGAGCGGTTTTACTTACGAGGGCCAGAAATGGTATTTTAAAGGTGACTTAACTGGTGATTTTGGCGCTGACTCAAATAGGCTTATACAAGCCGCCTATATAAAAACACCTAGAGCCATTTTTACTACAAACTTTACCGAAAGATTTAACCAGAATACAAACAGCTTTACAGTAAGTCGAAGAATAGGCGTTAAAACCGCCATTGTGTTTACGGATGACATCATAGCAATGTCAGCCCCTATCTCCGATAGTTTTATGATTGTGTATCCGGATGAAAATCTACAAGATTATAATATTAATGTTAATTCCAAATATGGTATTGATTTATTTGGACCTGCCGTTATTCCCATTAGTCCGTACCGAGTTGCACATCTTTCCGTTGATGATGAAGATAATGTGTCTTTCCGGTATTTAAATGAAAGATATTTTTCCGTTTACTTAGACGAAAAAGCCGGAGGAAAAATCAAAGTTGGTCATCCGCCAGCCGTTATTTTGACCGGCCGTTTGCAGAATGCGCAAAATAATATTATTGCTTCTCAACTTGTATATCTTTATGACCTTTCCAGGCCCGAAGAAGAGGCCCAAACTCTTTTTACCAATAGAAAAGGGGGCTTTCAAGCTTCGGATATTTATAGCGGGAGATATCGTTTAGTCGTGCCCGGCGATAAATATTTGCCAGCCGAATTCCAAGTCACTAAAACCAAAGATCTAGTATATAAACTGGACACTATAATTTTACAAGAAAAAGAGGTGGACAATGAAAACTAACTGGCTAAAAGTATTTTTTTTAACAAGTATTCTATTGGTATATTTATCTGTTATGCTCACTGCACAAATGGTGTCAAATATACTTATCAGAGATGTTCATTGGTCAAATTATCAGGAACTTATTTACAATCCCTTTTTAGAAGAAGAAAAAATTGCAGAGATAGAATTTAGCATTGAACCAGATAGTTTAGCTGGTAGTGATTTTTTTTTCACCATCTCCAAAGGACACTCAAATTCGTACCCCAGAAAAGCAGAACAGAATAGCCAATTATTAGAATATAATTTGTATAACAGCCAGTTTTCCCCAGATGGTTTAAAAGAGTTGGCGGATTCTGCCATTAGTGAAAATGTAATTATTTTGACGCAATCACCAGACCCTGATACTTCGACATACCTTGGGAAATATTATTTAGGTATTAAGCCAGGCCAAATGGTCTTGCCAGGGGAATATACCGATACTGTGAATATATTATTGTACTCTGGTGATCTTTCAAATTATCAGTTTCTTAATGCCATCGAAGTAAAATTTACTTTTAAGACAAATAGTATTTGTAGTGCTACGTTTGCTACCAATGAGTTGTTGCTCCCTATGAGCAAGATAGAAGAGAATGATAAACTCACAAACTATTTATTCATTAAAAGCAATGATGCGTATAAAATAAAACTTTTTATAAAAATTGCAAAGCAAGAAATAGATTCTGAAAATGCTGTTTATTTATCAGAAAAATATATACTTAATTTTGAGAGGGGCACTCAAGATGTTGGCGCCCCCAATAAAATTATTTATGATGAGCCATTTGAAAAGTTGATGCTCACAGCTACGAAATACAAAAGTGAAATTATTTTAAAGGGAATCAAAGCAAAAAAGACCAATATATATCCTAAATATATTATTTATCAGATTTCTGATAAATAAATAATTAATATTTTATATCCTAGGCCTTTTTTTAAACAGCAGCGGTTTAATCTAAATAAGGCTTTATATGCGAAATAAAATAAATAGACCCGGTTATTACTAAAGGAGTATCTTTCGGGAGTTTCGAGATGTGGTCCAATCTTATTTCTTCTAATTCAACTTGTTTCGTGGCTTTTTTAGCCTTTGTAAAAGGATAAGAAAAACCTGGTTGCCAATCACAATAATAAATCTTAGTGGCGACAAGCCTGATTTTGTTCAGCATATACGAAATATCTTTATCGGATTTAATTCCAATCAAAAAGGTCAGCTTTTGTGCTGGATAATCTTTTTTTAAACTCGCTACCAACTTTTTGATGCCCAAAGCATTGTGCGCAGAATCTATGATCATAGTTTGTTTATTTTTTTCCAGCATTAAATAGCGACCCCAAATAAAGGCTTTCTTAAAGCCGTTTTCCCAAACTTCAGGTTTGACACATTGCATATGCGAACCTTTTATTCCTTTTATAGTTTGTATTGCTTGTTTGGCTAGCGCTAAATTTTCTTTCTGAAACAAACCTGTCAAAAGATATCCTTTAGGTATAGTCCCTGGGTTTTTTACCACCGTCATAGGAACGTTATTTTGTTGGGCTATCTTTTTAAGGCAAGATAACACTTTTGGCGCTTGTTTTATCGTGATCAAAGGTATGGCGGATTTAATAATACCAGCCTTGTCTTTAGTGATTTCTAATAAAGTTTTTCCTAAAATTTCCTGATGATCCAGCCCGATCTTAGTTATAATAGTCAAGATGGGACTGAAAATATTGGTGGCATCCAGCCGTCCGCCTAGCCCAACCTCATAAATTATAAAATCCGGTTTTTGTTCTATAAAATACAAGATAGAAATAATTGTTAAAATTTCAAATTCTGATAAAACCGTAAAACTCGGTATATTTTTGATTTGGTTAAAAAATTTTGAAAAATCATTTTTCGAGATAGGTTTAAAATTAAGCGCGATTCTTTCGGTATAATCCAAAATGTGAGGGGAAGTAAAAGTACCGACTCGAAATCCCGCCTCTTTTAAGGCAGATGCTATAAAAGTGAGTGTGGACCCTTTACCATTGGTGCCTGCAATATGGATAATATTTTTTAGTTTTTTTTGTGGGGATCCTAATGTTTTTAAAAAGTTTAATAAATTATCTAAGTTGTAGTTAATCCCTTTTCTATAAACTCGGTTTTGTAAACATTTTATGGTTTGTTGATAGTTATAGCTCATGAGCGTTTAGTATAACATGACATATTTTTAATTTCAGCAGTCAGTCTTTGGCGCCGCTTTTTGCGCAAGCGGGAACTTAGCTAATTCTAAGCGCAGCATTGACAATTAACCCCTATATAATTTACTCTTATATCATATTTTTTCCAAGGGTGGCAGAAGGGTTATGCGGCGGTCTGTAAAACCGTTTTACGTAGGTTCAACTCCTACCCCTTGGACCAAAATCTACTCTATGGCGGCGTAGCTCAGATGGTTAGAGCACACGGCTCATACCCGTGGCGTCACTGGTTCGATTCCAGTCGCCGCTACCAAATCTGTTAAAGGGAGAATCCTATGATACGTTCCTTCAAGCTTTCTTTTATAGCTTTGATTACTGTTTTTTTTGTTTTTCTAGTTTATTTCCTTTTAAAATTTTATCCGCAATTGCTTTGGTATTCTTCTTTTAATTATCAGCATATTTGGTTGTTTGTATTTAAAGCTAAATTTATCGCTTTTTTTACTGTTTTTATCGCTTCTTTTATTTTTCTTTATGCTAATTATAAAATCGCCAAAAGTGTTTCCAGAAAAATCAAAGCCCAAGCTGAACTTGTTTATTTTAAACCTCCATTTCAATTTCTAAATCAGTGGGCTCAAAAAATAACCGCGATCAGAGAAGACAGTACAGCTTTAGCCGTCTCTTCCCGAGCGTTTGATATTTTGTTTAAGCTAGGCCTTGTTTTTATAGCTTTAATTTTTGGACTACTTGCTAAATCTTGGTGGGAACAAATTTATTTATATTTTAACCAGGTAGGGTTTCAAATTACAGACCCTGTTTTTTTTAGGGATATTAGTTTTTATGTTTTTTCATTACCTTTTTTTCAAAAAATTCAATTTATATTGTCCGGTTTAGCTTTCATGAGTTTATTAATTGTTTGTTGGATCTATTTTTTGCAAAACATTCTTCTTTTTGTTTTTGCTAACAGTAAAAATACCGGAATTAAAAAACATGTTTTTATTTTGCTGTCTCTTTTATGTTTAAGTAATGCTTTTAAAATTTGGCTAAGTATTCAAAATTTGCTCTATTCAAAACGAGGCATTATTTTTGGGGCTGGTTATACTGATATTAACGCTCAAAAATTTGCTTTAAGTGTTTTATGTATACTTTTTATTGTGGAGGCTGTTTTATTATTAATTTGGGCTTTTCGTACAAAATTTTTAACCCCTATTTATTTTTTGGGGTTTATCATGCTTTTTTGGTTGTTAGGCGGTAAGTTTTATCCTTCATTTATGCAAAATTATATTGTAACGCCTAATGAACTAGGTAAAGAAAAGCCCTATATTGAACATAATATCAGTTATACCAGACAAGCGTTTGGTTTAGATAAAATAGCGGTTCAAGAATATCCGGTAAAATACAATCTAACCACGAAAGATATTGAAGCTAATGCCAATACTATTAATAATGTCCGTTTATGGAATCAAGAACCTTTAAAACAAACTTTCATCCAATTACAAGAAATCAGACCGTATTATGAGTTTGTTAATATTGATGTTGATCGTTATATGATTAACAATCATATGCAGCAAGTAATGCTCTCTGCCAGAGAGCTAGAAACCGCAGCCTTGCCGGCACGCGCTCAAAGCTGGGTAAATAAGCATTTAGTTTACACCCATGGTTATGGAGCGGTTATGTCTCCCGTAAACGAGGTCACCACAGAGGGCTTACCTTATTTTTATTTAAAAGATTTCCCACCTAAAAGTTCGGTAGGATTAAATATTACGCGTCCGGAAATTTATTTTGGTGAAAAAACCATAGATTATATTTTGGTTAATACTAAACAAGATGAGTTTAACTATCCAAAAGGTGAAACTAATGAGTACACTCAATATCAAGGACAGGGCGGAATTGCCTTAAACAGTATTTGGAAAAGATTAATCTATGCTCTGAAATTTTCTGATATGAAAATTCTTATTAGTTCACTTATTACGCCACAAACTCGTGTTTTATATGATCGCGATATTCGCTATATAGCACAACAAATCGCCCCGTTTTTGATTTATGATAGAGATCCTTATTTGGTAATTACCGAAAAGGGACGTTTCGTATGGATGCTAGACGCCTATACATCTTCGTCTATGTACCCCTATTCAGAACCATACAAAGGTACGCATATTAATTATATAAGAAACTCCGTTAAAATAGTTATTGATGCCTATAACGGCAGCACAAATTTTTACATTGCTGACGAGCAAGACCCGATAATTGCCGCATATGCTAAAATTTATCAAAATTTGTTTAAACCTTTGAGTGCGATGCCTCAAGATATTAAGCAGCATATTCGCTACCCTAAAGATTTGTTTTCAGTTCAAGTAGCTATGTACAGTACTTATCATATGACTGATCCCCAAGTTTTTTATAACAAAGAAGATTTGTGGGAAATCCCTTATGAAACCTATGATGAAAAAGAAAAATTGATGGAACCATATTATATGGTTACTAGATTACCTCAAACCAAACAAGAAAGTTTTATTTTGATGTTGCCTTTAACTCCTACCAAAAAAAGCAATATGATTGCTTGGATGAGCGCAAAATGTGATCCGGATGAATATGGCCGTCTGTTAGCATACCGGTTTCCTAAAGACCGCACTATTTATGGTCCAATGCAAATAGAGTCGCGCATCGATCAAAATACGGACATATCGCAAAAACTAACGCTCTGGGGGCAAGTTGGTTCGCGGGTTATTCGTGGCAATCTCATGGTAATTCCGATTGAAGAATCTTTGATTTATATAGAACCGGTTTATTTGCAGGCTACAGTTAGCAAATTGCCTGAACTTAAAAGAGTCATTTTTGCCTATAACGATGATATTGTCATGCGGGAAAATTTAAGCCAGTCTATCCAAAGTGTTTTTAGCAACTACCAATCAGATCAAAAACAATCTTATTCGCCTTCCCCAGGTAGCACCGCTAAGGACACAAACCCAGCGTTGAAAAAAATATTGCATAAACTTATTAATGAATATCAACAGCTTAAAGGAGCCGCTAAAAAAAGCAACTGGCTGGATTTAGGTCAAAGCTGGAAAAATATCGATCAATTAATTGGTAAACTGGGGAAATTTACTAATACAAATTAATTTTAAGTGAGAAATAAATATGCCAACATACGAATATAAATGCAAAAAATGCGGAACTCGTTTTGAAAAAGAGCAGAGAATGGTAGATCCTCCTTTGAAAAAATGCCCTAAATGCAAAGGCGAAGTTTTTCGTCTGATTAGTAAAAATGTAGGTATTGCCTTTAAAGGGTCAGGTTTTTATAGCAATGACAGCAAAAACTCATCCTCACCGTGTAGTTCTTGTCCTAAGCAGCCGTAATCGGCCCTTCGGCTTGCTTTTTAACAATAGCTACTATATTCTCTATATCTCCAGTCTGGCTATGTCCAACCTTTTCGATACTTCCATCAATATATTTTAGTTCATATATTTCGGGATTATCTCTTTGGTATTTTTTGTTGAGCAGCCCATCTTCCCGACGCGTCGCATCATAGTATTCGGTTGTTACTTCTTCAGAGTTTGTCTCTTTCGTACATAGCCCGTCGATACGACCTTCGTAGTGTTCTATCACAAATGATCCAGCATCAATCGATTTTTTTCTAACCAGCCCATCGCTGCGATCAGTATAGTCGCTTGTCGTATTGCGTATCATACCCCCCAGCCCATCCTCGGTCTGTGTAAGGGTTGCTTTTTTTAACCCGTCTGGACCATGAGGGTCAAAGGTTCTAGTGCCAGCTACAAGATTTCCTCTGTCATCAAACTGCCCGTCTTCAATTTCAGTGTATGTTGCATTGCGTACGGTTCTCCTGGCCGTTGACATCTTTTTGCTTAAAGTTAATTTAGCATCTGTAGCTACTTGTAACTCTACACAATCCAAAAAATTTAACATAGCATCCCTAGATGGGAAATCAAACGTGCTTCTCGTAGCGCGTAGTCCCGACATAAAAGCCTCAAATTTTACTTGTTTTTGTGGCGAATCACCCAGATAATTAGTGCCAATGGTAGCTATGCTCTCCCTGAGCGTGTCATAAGGAGGCGAATCGCCTCTTGTTTCCATTTGTCTTAAGCAGCTGAGCCCCGAGTCTAGTGCAGCATCTCTTTGTCCATGTCCAACATTAAGTCCTAAGTCTCTAGCACTATAAATAAATTTTTTTCCTAAACTTTGTAAGCCTCCCACAATTAATTTCCTCCTTAGAGCTAGCGTTTTTTTTGCCTCTATTAATCTATATTCCCACAAACACAAATGATTATGTATTGAAATTTTATGTTTTTTTTATCTTTCTATATATAATTATCGTATATTTGGTCAAAAAAATTTCATTTTTTTAAATAATAACACACTAAAAAACACGAAAGTTTAAAGTATAATAATACCCAGAGGCTTGCCCTGGGGTTAGTGCCCTTTATTGCGCCAGAAAAAGAACAGGCCACCACCGGCTATCATTAAACCGCTCAATAGTTGTCCCATAGACAGAAAATTAAAAAACAAACCTATTTGAGAATCGGGCTCTCTTAGAAATTCAATGAAAAAGCGGAAAATTCCGTAATTAATTAAAAACCAGGCAAAAAGCTGACCTGGTTTTAAGATCTGTTTTTTTAAAAGAAAATTTAGGATTAAAAACAAAACGAGTCCTTCAAAAAACGCTTCATACAATTGGGATGGATGTCTTATATGCTCCCCTCCATTAGGGAATATCATGCCCCAAGGTAAATTGGTGACTCTTCCATAGAGCTCCCCATTAATAAAATTTGCGAGACGACCCAGTCCAATGCCTATAGTTGAGCCTAGTGCCAAAAAATCCAAGACTAAATAAAAATTTGTTTTATAAACCAGACTAAAAATAAGGATTGCCAAAACACAGCCCAACCCGCCCCCGTGAAACGACATCCCTCCTTCCCATACCGCAAAGATAGTTAAAGGATGTTGCCAGTAGTAGGGTAGGTTGTAAAACAAAACATAACCCAGGCGCCCACCGAGAATAACGCCTATGGTGATATAAGACATTAAATTCCAGATAAGGTCATTGTTTAATTTTAGAGAAGTTTTTAACTTATTTTTTAAATACCAAAATCCGAGAGTAAGGCCCAATACATACATTAAGCCGTACCATCTAAATTCCAAAGGGCCTATTTTTAAAAATACCGGATCAATATTTGGGTATGGCAACATTGTTTTTAATTTTTATTCCTTAGTTAACAAAAAACCTATAATATATTATTATAAAGCCATTATTACTTAACAAACAATGGAGAAAATTATGGGTATTATTAAAAAGCATCCAGCGAAGACTCAGTCTGCCATAGAAACTATGGGTTCAACGGCTTATTTTTTTGAGGAGGATACAGAAGAAAACAAAAAGGCCCCGAAACCAGTTATTAAAGGAATATCTAATATCAAGAAAAAAATCCAGCTAGATTCCAAAGTAATCAAGCGTCAGCCAAAAATAACTTCAAAACCCGCTTCTGCCATTTTTACTGCTTCAGAGCCTGTTGTCGCTGCTCCAAGCAAAAAGCAAATGGAACAAGAAGTAAAAGATTATAAACAACAATATCTTAAAGATCTAGAAATAGAAAAAAAACAGATTTTAGATAAAGCGTATCAAGAAGGTTATCAGCAAGGAGCCCAGACCGCTGAAAAAAAAGGCGCGGAAAAATATACCTCTCAAAGTCAGGAATTACTAAAAACCATTGGTGAAGCAGTTTCTGAAAAAAATAAAATTTTAAAAAAGGCCAGAGGAGAAATTTTAAATTTATCTTTAAAAATTGCGGAACAGATTATTAAAAGTGAGATTTCCTTAAATCAGGCTGTTTGCGTTAATATCGTAGCCGAAGCTTTAGGTAAAATCACGGATAAGGACAGAGTTATTGTGCGTGTTAATAGAGCTGATTTGGATTTTGTAAAAGCTAATAGGGATCGTATAGATAAACAGCTGGGCGGTATTAAAAATCTTATTATTCAAGAAGATTATCGTGTGGATCAAGGTGGTTGTATTATAGAAACTAATTTAGGTTATATAGATTCTACCATTGCCGCTAAACTAGATAGTATTAAAAAAGCTATTTATCAAGTATATGAAGAAGAGCAGCACGAAAGCGAGACTACTCAATGATCGATATCAATAGATATTTTCGCGCTATCGACAACGCTGATTTGGTTCAAGTTATTGGTAAGGTTGTAAAAGTAGTGGGACTGGTAGTTGAGGCCCAGGTTCAAGGTGTATCTGTTGGCGAACTTTGTAATATAGAGTTGGACGAAACGCATAATATTCAAGCAGAAGTTGTCGGTTTTAAAGAAGGACGAGTATTGTTGATGCCTTTAGGTACGACAGGCGGCATTAAACCAGGCAGTAAAATATCAGCTACAGGATATCCTATTCAGGTGAAGGTAGGAGATGGTTTGCTAGGTAGGATTTTAGACGGACTTGGCCGGCCTATCGATCAAAAAGGCGAACTTATTTATCAGGAAAAATATAGCGTCGATAGAATACCCCCAGATCCAGTAATGCGGCCTCGTATCAACAAGGTGTTCAAGGCAGGCGTAAAAGCTGTTGACGGGCTATTAACTTTAGGACGCGGGCAGAGAATAGGTATTTTTGCCGGTTCTGGCGTTGGTAAAAGTACTCTTTTGGGAATGTTGGCCAGAAACTGTGAAGCAGATGTTAATGTTATTAGTCTTATTGGGGAAAGAGGTCGTGAAGTTAAAGATTTTATTGAAGAATCACTTGGTGAAGAAGGTTTGAAAAAATCCGTTGTGATATGTGCTACTTCAGACACGCCGCCGCTTATTAGAATGAAAGGCGCCTTAGTTGGTACGGCCATAGCGGAATATTTTAGAGATCAAGGGAAAAACGTTTTGTTTATGATGGATTCGGTTACCAGGTTTGCTATGGCGCAAAGAGAAATAGGGTTGGCTACTGGAGAACCGCCGACCACCAAGGGCTATACCCCGTCTGTATTCGCTTTATTGCCTCGTCTAATGGAAAGGGCGGGCACCTCAGAAAAAGGCATTATTACCGCTATTTACACTGTACTAGTCGAAGGTGGAGATATGGACGAGCCTATTGCCGATACTTCGAGAAGTATTTTAGACGGCCATATGGTTTTAAGCCGCGATCTGGCAGCCAAAAATCATTATCCTTGTATTGATATTAACCATAGTGTAAGTCGTTTATTTCCGTCCGTAAGCTCTGATGAACATAAAAAAGCAGCGGGTAAATTAAGAGAGGTTTTGGCTAAATATCGGGAAGCAGAAGATCTTATTAATATTGGTGCGTATGTTCAAGGGAGTAACCCTAAAATAGATCATGCTATTGAAAAAATAGATGCCATCAACACTTTTTTGATTCAAGGTACCCATGAAAATGTTCCTTTTGACGAAACTATTAAAGAACTTATTAATATTTTTGAAACTTAATTATGTCGCAACAAGAACGCAAAAATAAAAAATTCGAGTATAATTTGGACTCCGTACTTAGAGTGCGGAATATTCGTAAAAAACAAGAAGAGGAACAGTTTAATAAAGCACAGCTCCGTTTAAGAGAAGAAAAGCGTAAAGAAGAAGAACTAAAAGATTTCCAAAAACAAAAATACAATGAGTTACGTGAAATGATGGAAGCCGGATCTACCATTGAAAACTTTCAACATGTTTTACTTCGTAAATCACATCTAGAATTATTAAAAGAAAAGGTGGATGGGCAGGAAAAAATCCGAGAAGAAGCTGAAGAAAAACGTGACGACCAAAGAGTAAAATTAGTGGCAGCAGTTAAGAATGAAAAAATAATTGAAAAAGACAAAGAAAATAAAAAAGAAGTCTGGAAAAAAGTTTTAGCCAAAGAACAAACCAAATCTCTAGATGATATAGCTACAATTGGCTATATTCGTCGCAAAAGAGAAGTTATTGAAGATAAGGGAGCTGCGGAATAGTTTTTTTAGAAAACTTCGCATTTCGGATGTCTTGTTTGATTTGTCGGATAAGTTCGTCAGCATTATTGAATTTACGGTCATCCCTTAATTTTTTTTCCACAAATATTTTCAGTTGTTTCCCATAAATATTTTTTTGATAATCTAAAATATGCACCTCTAAAGTCCAGTCTTTTTTGTTGAAAGTACTTCTTTTACCTATATAGATCATGGCTTTTAAATACTGATTACCATAAAGTATCTTTCCTTTGTACACGCCATGCGCGGGCACTAATTTTTTTGGCGGGACAAGAATGTTGGCGGTAGGGAAACCTATAGAGCTTCCACGTCCGTCTCCTTTTATAACAGTACCAATTATAAGATAAGGATGCCCTAAATACGTGATCGCCTTATTTAGGTTGTCATGTTCAATTAAAGTTCTTATTTTAGAACTTTTAACAATTTCCGGGCCAGCTTTTATAGGCTCAATTTTTTTTACTTGGATTTTATTTTTCAAGGCCCATTTTTGCAAAGTTTCAAAATCACCTTCTTTTTTAAATCCAAATTTGAAATCATATCCTACTACTATTTTTTGTGGTTTTAGGGCGCCGATAATTTTTTCTAAAAAAAGATCAGCCGGTAGTTTAGCTATTTTTTTTGAGAAATGTACTACTAAAAGATTTTTTTTATGAAACCTGAGTTCTCTTAACGTAGTTAACATTTTTAGCTTTTTATTTTTACTTAAGACTATATCCGGATGCGGATAAAAAGAAAGGAGATGCGTACATCTTTTAGCTATTTGTTGATGACCTATATGCAGCCCATCAAATACCCCTATACCTAGGCTAGGAATTTTTTTTATGTTTTGTAACCCCGTTATTTTATATTCCATATTTTTTTCTTTATAGATTCTATATTTAAATCCTTATAATCTAAAGCATCTTTTAAAGCATGATCTGCTATTTTTGTACGGCATAAATCTTTTAGATAAGCTACGGATCCTAGTTTTACGCCGATATCTCTGGCTAAGGATCTTATATAAGTACCTTTGGCACACTTCACTATGAATTCTACTACAGGATAAGGAATATTATTATTAATTCTTTTAATTTCTATTTCAAAAATAGTTACCAGTTGTGGTTTTAATTTCACGGGTTCCCCTTTTCTGGCTAGTTCATAAGCTTTTTTTCCCTTAATTTTTTTGGCGGAAAAAGCGGGAGGTGTTTGAGCATAGTTTCCTTTAAAACTGAGTACAGCTCGTTCGATTTCAGAAATGTCCCAAGTCTTTTTTTCTGCTTGTATGCTTTTACCGTCACAATCATAGCTATCCGTTTCAATCCCTAGAACCAAGGTGGCGCGATATTCTTTAGAAGCATTTAAAAAATTAGTGATTAAGCGCGTGTATTGCTTGCCAATCGCCAGTATAACTAGACCTGAAGCAAAGGGGTCTAAAGTGCCCGCGTGTCCGATTTTTTTTACCTGAGTAATATATCTTAATTTGCGGACGATTTGAAAGGAAGTTATGCCTACGGGTTTTCTTACTAAAAGAAAGCCCGCTACGGGCTCTGCTTGATTATTTTGTAAGCTCTGCATTTAACCTGGCGATAACTGTTTGTTTTATATGTTCCAACTCGCCTTTTATTTTGATGCCAGCTGCTTTTCGATGCCCGCCGCCGCCAAACAAGGCCGCGAATTTAGCTACATCAAAATCATTTTTAGATCTTAAATTAATTTTAATCTCACCCTCTTCATTAAGTTTGAAAAGCAAGATTATTTCCGCCTCTTTTAAAGATCGGATAAAGTTTAAAACCTCATGGCTGTTTTGTGCAGAACATTCCGGTAAGGTAGAATATACGTACTTTAATTTAGAGTTAATTTTAAGGTTGTCTAAAGCTTTTTTTAAGATATCAAATAACTCTAAAGAATTATTTTCAAATATTTTTTGTGAGATATAGTCAGGGGCTGCTCCTTTAGTAACTAAATCAGCAGCAGCTAAAAAGGTTAATGCTGTAACATTACTATATTTAAACTGTCCCGTATCAAAACAAATAGCAGTATAAAGATTAATAGCGATGTCTTTAGTTATTTTCCATTCCATTTGTCTGAAAAGTTCGTATATGATCTCACCGGTAGAGGATGTGTCTTTTTGTACAATATTAATTTTGCCAAAATTACTATTATCCCCATGATGGTCTATATTAATGATTAATTTATTTTTAGCTAATAATGCATGCTTTTTAACACGTGTAATATCCGAAGCATCTACTACCATCAAGACATCATAATCAAAATTTTCTGGGATTTCACGATAAATATGAGAACGGGTAGGTAAAAAATCAAAATTTTCTATTAGAGCGTCAACAAGCCATACTTTAGTTTCAAATCCCAAAAAATTTAATTGAATAGCTAAAGCTAAAGCAGACCCTACTCCATCAAAGTCAGGGTCTTCATGTGTTGTGATCAAAAACTTGGTGTTTTTGTTTTTTAAAATTTGCTTTAAATTAATTGTTTTGTTCTTCATTTAACCTATTTAAAGTATTAATAACTTCAAAACTTTTCTCTAGATTCTCGTCAAAAAGAAATCGGATGTTCGGGATTCTTTTTAAACGTAAGTTTTTTCCTATTTCATATTTTACGAATTTTGTAGTCTTCATTAAAGCTTTTATTGTGTCCTGTTTTGCTTGCTCATTTCCTATTTGACTATAAAATACTTTTGCTAAAGAAAGATCAGAGTTTAATTCAACCCGCGTGATACTAATAAAACCAATTTTTTCATTATTAGTTAATTTGGTTTGTACGATTTTGGCGATTTCGTTTTTTAGTAAAGATTCTACGCGGTCTTTTCTAGACATATTTTTTACACTTTCAGAGAGGAACGGTCGGTATTAGAGATGACTAGAGGATATTTTTTTGTCGTTTTTCCAAACATACTATAATATCTCCCTCTTTTAAAATGTCCGATTTTTCTAGGACTACGCCACACTCAAATCCGTTGGCTACTTCGCGTATATCTTCTTTGAAACGTTTTAAAGAATCAATTTTTGTTTCCCCGATTTCTTTTCCATCTCTTAAGATTTTAACCATAAAGTTACGTATTAATTTACCTTCTGTGATATAAGAACCCGCTATTTGTCCGACTTTCGAATAATGAAATAATTGTCTGATTTCGGCTTTTCCGATTTCTACGATTTCATATTCTATTTTGAACATACCTTTTACTACTTTTTCAACATCTTCAATAATTTTGTATATTATTTTATAAGTTTTAATCGTAATGTTTTCTTCTTCTGCTATTTTTTGCGCAGGCAAACTGGCCTTTATGCCAAATCCTAGTACTAACGCTTGCGAGGCTTTGGCTAACATAATATCATTTTCATTAATTCCGCCTGTCGCCGCATGTAAAATATTGATATTTACTTCTTCAGCAGGTATTTGTTTAATAGAAGCAATAATTGCATCCAAAGAACCATTAACATCTGCTTTAATAATTAAATTTAGATTTTTAATATCGCCTTCTTCTATCTGTTTTGATAGGGTTTCCAATGAAACTGAAGACAATTTTTTGCTAGCTTTAGCCACACTTAATTTTTTTTCAGCCGCCTCACGTGCCGCTTTTTCAGAGATATAAACTTTCAGCATTTCTCCGGGTTCGGGAACTCCATCAATACCCAGTATTTCTACAGGCATACCAGGTTCTGCAGATTTGATAGGCTTACCCAAATCATTGAATAAGGCTCGGACTTTACCTATTTTGGTGCCGATGATAAAACAATCTCCTGTTTTCAAGGTTCCTGTTTTAACAAGGAGTGTTGCTACAGGACCTTTTTGTTTTGAAAGACGAGATTCAATAATTATGCCTTGTGCCGGACATTTTTTATTTGCTTTTAATTCTAGCATGTCAGCTACAATTAAAATCATTTCTAATAAGTCATCAATCCCGACTTTGGTTTTAGCGGAGACCGGAACCATTACGGTTTTACCTCCCCAGTCTTCTGCGAGTAAATCATATTGTGCCAGTTGTTGTTTACACTGATCAATATTGGCTTCTGGACGATCTATCTTGTTAATAGCTACAATAATAGGGATCTTAGCTGCTTTAGCATGGTTTAGAGCTTCTACGGTTTGCGGTTTGATACCTTCATCAGCAGCCACTACCAAAATGGCAATATCCGTAACTTGGGCCCCTCGCAGTCTTAACGCCGTAAAAGCTTCATGACCAGGTGTGTCCAAAAAAGTTATTTTGCGTTTTTTGATTTTTACTTGATACGCCCCAATATGCTGAGTTATGCCGCCAGCTTCTTTAGCTACAACATTAGTTTGACGAATCGCGTCTAACAGCAAAGTTTTCCCGTGATCCACATGTCCCATAATAGTTACTAATGGAGGGCGGGCTTCTAATTCGTCAAGATTGTCTTCTAACTCCGCCTCTTCGATTTTAGTTAAGTGATTTTTTATTTTTTGATCATTTTTTTCTTTTTTTTCGAATTTTAAGTTTATGTCAGCTTCTTTAGCTATTAAAATAGCTGTTTCAGAATCAATCTCCGAATTAAGATTTACTAACAAACCTTTTTGTAGAAAGATTTTCATTACTTGAGCTAGTTTTAGGTCTAGAAGTTGAGCTAATTTAGCTACGGTAATCGTGGGTTCATTAAGCTGGACTTCTTTCTGTTCATTGTTTTGGTCTTTTTCCGCTTTTTCTGCCGCTGCTTTTTCTGCTTTTTCTGCTCTATTGTCAGCCCATAGCTCTTTGACGGTTGAGACTGTTTTGTCATCTAGCTTACTGGTTGGGGATTTTACTTTTACATCAACATCTTTTAAGAATAATATTAATTCTTGTACCGGGATTCTTAATTTTTTAGCTAATTCTAATACTTTCAATCTTAAACTCTCCTTTTAGTATACTAATCAGACTGAGCTTCTTCTGCAACCGCTTCTTCTGCGGCAGCTTCTTCTGCCTCCGCTTCTTTTTCTTCTTCTTTTGATTTTTTTATTTTATCCGCAAACGAAATAGGTGTTTTTGAAGATATCTCCGTTTTTTTATCCGCAAATTCTTCCGCATCAATAATTTCCAATTTCCAGCCACTTAATTTTACCGCTAATCTTATATTAATGCCATGCTTTCCAATGGCTAAAGATAATTGATCTTTTTTTACTACTACAATAGCCTCTTTTTCGTCCTCATTAGTGACGACGACTTGTTGAATAATCGCTGGTTTAAGAGAACTGGCAATAAAAGTAGCTGGATTATCATCCCATTCAATCACATCTATTTTCTCATTATGAAGTTCTCTAATTACAGATTGGATGCGTCCTCCCATAGGGCCTACGCAAGTACCAACCGCGCTTATTGAAGCATGATTACTTTTAACCGCGATTTTAGCTCTTTTTCCTGGCTCACGCGCTATTTTGATGATTTCAATTAGTCCTTCTGTGATTTCAGGAACTTCTAATTCCATTAATTTTTTAAGAAAATTTGGATGAGTTCTAGAAATTTGGACCATCGGGCCGCGTGGCGTTTTTATAATATCAGAAATAAATACTCTTATTTTATCTTTAGCACGATAAGTTTCTTCCGGTATTTGATCTTTATATCTTAACAAGGCTTCAATTCGACCTAAATTAATAAGATAATTATTGTTTTCAATTCTTTGCACAGACCCTACAATAATTTGCCCAATCTTTTTTTGGAATTCTTCAAAAATATTATTTTTTTCGGCTTCTCTTATTCTTTGAATAATAACTTGTTTCGCCGTTTGTGCGGCAATGCGTCCAAAATTTGAAGGGGTTACTTCTATTTTTATTTCTGTCCCTAGTTTAGCTGCCGGGTCAAGTTTTTTTGCTTCTTTGGTTAATAGTTCGATAGCTTCATCTTCTACTTTTTTTACAGCAGTCTTTTTTTGATAGATTTTTACTTCGCCGCTGTTGTTGTCTAGCTCAGCAACTAAGATGGCCGATTCTGGAAATTTTTTACGACAGGCCGAAACCAAGGCTAACTCAATAGCTTCTTGTATTTCCTCTTTAGAAATGCCGCGCTCAGTTTCGATTTGAGCGGCAACTTGAGCAAAATTATCTATTAATATCATCTTATTCCCTCTGTTTATATGTTTTTTTTTCTTCGCCTGAAAAGAAAAAAGTGGGAAAATCCCACTTTCTGTTTCAACCGATTACTCTGTTTGAAGTAAATAATAAATTAACATAGAAGTGATTAGAATTCAAGCCCTGGCTTTTGGCGGTGAAGAGTAATTACCACGGCGGTTTTGAGGGCGTTATGCCCCGGACGGCACTATCACCGCTATCTGTCTAAACGACACCGCGTCGGTGGGCTTTCCAACCTGTGGCGCAGGGGGTTTTGTGGCTGCGACAGTTTCTATCTTAAGGCTAGCTCTTTGTGCCGCCTCATATTTTTGTTTACGGGCTTTATCATGTTCTTCTTTACGTGCTCTTACCTCGGCCCATTCTTCGTCAGTCCATCTGGGAAAATCTTTTCGTTTTTGTCTAAATCCTGGGCCATGAAAAAGATCTTGTTGAGCGGATAACTCTGCTAAGGCATTGTCTAAGGCCTTGTCCAGATCCTCCCTAAGACCCCCTAAAAGAGCAGATAGTTGAAGGGATTTATGGGACAATGTCAATTGGTCTCGTTGAGTACGATTTAAACTGAATTGGCGCAGATGTGATGACGGGTTTAGGGAAGCAATAAACTTTGAAGCTAGATCTGAAGTTCGTTGCCATATAGCGCTACTTATGGCCCTGTCTAAACCAGGGAACGTTTTGGGGGGTGATTTTTGTCTTTTTTTTTGTCTTTTTTTTAGTTTTATTCTTTCTTGTAAGCTTGCCGTTAATATTTTTTCCGCTTCTCTTTTTAGGGAGACTCCAATATTTTCGTCATACGGCTCTAGACAATACGCGAAAGTTTTTTTTACCTTATCTTGTCGATCTTTTATAAATAGGGCCCTGCCCGAATGCCCACTATATTTAACCCTGAGTGTTGCGCGGAGCATATCTCTCTTGGGATTCAGGGTGTCTTTTTGTAGCTCTTTAATGCAGGCTCTAACATTTTTTGATGCCTCTTTAAATTCTTTTTCATATTTTTCATATTCTTGGTTATACCAGTCTTTTAAATCAAGATCTATTGTCGCTAGAGTTATATTACGAGCATTAAAAAAACCACGTTCAATTTTTAGACGTTGATCAGAGGCTAGGCTCAGCTCTAAATGTTTAATTTGGCCCTTCATACTGTTGAGTTGATCTTGAAAAGAGGTTCTTTTGCGTAAACAGCGTTTTTTGGCTTCTTCTGGATTTTTTAATACCCACCCAATTTCTATTTTGCAATCCTTTAATGTTTTAAATAATGTCTCAAATTCTTTTTGGGCGGTTTTGCCTACGTCTTTTAGTTGATCGATTAATGCATTTGTTTTCGGGAATTCCGGTTCATCTACTGCCGTAGTAAGAGTTCTGGTCCTTATTGTATCAGTGGGGCTAGGAGCCCGCCTTAGTTGACCTTGTGAATAATGTGTTATCTTTCCGTGTTGTACACGTGCCAATATGCCCCACCCCTTTTTTTTTAATAAAATTACTAGATCTAATTAATTATCGGCTTTGTTTTAAAAAAAATTTCACTTTATTTTTTTTGGAGCACATTATTTTTTTGGATTTTAGCCAATAGGCTCTCGTATCAATGCTCTTTGTAAGTGCACATAGCTAATGAACTTGGTTTCCCTAAAAAAAGTTTTCAGGTGTTTAATGGGAAAATCGTTTGATAAGAGCCGCATGTTGCGGAAATAATTTGAGTAATTTAGATTGAGACGGCATTTCAAAATCCGCAAAATCAAAACCAGGAGCTACGGTGCAGCCCATTAAGGAATAAGAAGCTGGATTATGGACCGCGGCAGCAAAGTAACTGCCGGCAGGAATCACGACTTGAAATGACGCGCCTTTTTCAAAATGTCTGCCAAGTTGAGCGATAGAATATTTGCCTTGCTGATCTATGATATGAATAGTTAAAGAAGACCCGGCATAAAAATGCCATATTTCATCTTGCTTGATACGATGAAAGGCGGAGACCTCTTTTTTATTTAATAAAAAGTAAATACTGGTGGAAAAAGCGCGCTTTCCTGAAAAGCGTGCGGGCAAGGCGTTTTTAGCGATAAATTCTTTGGATTTATATATTTCTTTGTAATACCCGCCTTCCGGATGTTTTTGCAGACCTAATTTTTCAATCCAATAGGTGGCGTTTTTCATGATTTAACGCACAATCCTTCTAGGATTTGATTAAAAATTTCAGAAGAGGTCTGGACATTTTCAGTCCAGCTGATACACGAATCATGGTTGGCATTATCCGCGATATAGCGTAACGCTAGAACTTTTTTACCTTCTTTTTTACAAATTTTGGCAATGGCTGCGGACTCCATATCAACCAATTGTGCTTCGAAAGCCGTTCTTTTTTGCGTGGAAAGAACAGGATTGGCCAAAAATTGATCACCACTAATCGTCCGACCAAAATTCAGCGCCAAGTTTAATTTCTGACAAATATTTTTTATTTGCGTTACGGTTTGGCGGGAATAATTACTTATGACTACATCTTTTATGTCATCAAAAGGAGTTACCCCTTTAGGGAAACCCAGGCCAGAAGCGTCCATATCATGCTCTACAAATTCTAGGGATAAATAAAGGGCGCCGATCTTTTCAGCATTCAAACCGCCAGAAGTACCCAATATAAATATTCTAGGGACTTTATCAATTATTTTGGAAAGGCCATAAACCGCATTTGCTTTACCAACACCTGTGATGACTAGATAAAGTTTATATTGCAGTGAATGAAAAACATTGGGTTTAATCTCCTGCCAATTAAAAAATGGGTTTTCCAAAATATTTTTCACTTCATCTTTTAGGGCAGCTATAATACCTAAATTTTGCATATGATTAAAATAATTACTCTTTCGTGTATTTTTTAGTTGAAATCTTATTTAGGATTAATAAACTGATAATAATAATAGGGATTAAAATATCGGCATATAAAACTATACCCGCATTCCCGGGCGCATAATTTCCGCGGGCAAAAATATCATAAAGGTGCGTATGTGCAGCCCCAAACAAAAAAACAGTATAAGCAAGACTAGTGGCCAGCATAAACCGATCCCTAAACCAAAAACACAAGACTCCTAGCAACCCCAAAGCAAAATTGGCATAAGCTATTTCCCACTGAAACAAGTTGCCCGCTGGCCACCCAATATAATGCGCTACATAATCACTACGAAACAAATGCCCCAAACCAGCATAAAAACTGCTAAAGCCAGCCATAAAAACTAATAAATACATTAAAATAATCAAAGGCATTTGAGGTTTAGGTGTTTTTTTGAGTAAAATATGACCAAGCGAGAAAAGGATGGTTAAGGCTGTAAAGATAAGTATATACATAGTGACGCTCCTTTTTAGAAATTTATATTTTTTATTATAACAGAATTCTTTAACAAAACAGCCGCTCTCTGCGGTATCGATTTTTTAGGCCTCACCCCCTAACCCCCTCTCCACAAGTGTAGAGGGGGAATTAAGGCATTATTCCCTTAAATTTGTAGATAGCCTTTAGATTGGGGTTTAAAGATACGCCCTAAACCTGAATGCTCTGACCAGTAGACAAAAACAAAGGTCCATGTTAAAAAAAACTCAGGCTAAAGAATATTATCCTGGAGAAAAAAAATGAAAATCTTGGTTTTTGGGGCAGGGGCGATAGGCTCTTTATTTGCCGGGTTATTGGTAAAAGCTGATTTCAATACGGTTTTGGTCGGTCGTTCTGAACATGTAGCGGCGATAAATGCATATGGGTTGCGTATGGAAGGGGTAATCCAAGACACTCTCAAAATACCCGCATATACGAACCTTGAACAAGTCAAAGATATAGACCTTATTATCCTGGCCACAAAAGCTTATGATACTCAAAAAGCTATGGAACAAATAGCGCCTATACTAAAGCCAGAGACCCGTATTCTGAGTATCCAAAATGGTTTGGGTAATGAGGAAATTATAGCTCAATATAGCAAACATGTAGTGGGTGGAGTTACTAGTAATGGCGTGACATATACGAAGGTCGGGCATATTGTTTATCACGCGGCTGGGTTAACCACTATCGGTAATTATAATGCCGTTAATGATGAATTTGTTTTTAAAATACAAAAAGTATTCAAAAAAGCAGGTTTGAAAACCAAGGTTTCTGATCAGATTAAAGAGGATATTTTTCAAAAACTTATTATCAATGTCGGAATTAATGCTTTAGCTACTATTGCTGGAGTTAAAAATGGGGAAGTAATTAAACAAACAAAATTAAAAACTATGTTTATAAAATTAATAGACGAGGCTGTCAACGTAGGGAAAGCTAAAGGTCTTAAAGTACCGGATGATATGCTAGAACAAGCTATCGCGGTAGTGGAAAATACCGCAAAAAACACAAATTCTATGTTGCAGGATATGCGAAAAGGCAAGCAAACAGAAATTGATTTTCTGAATGGTAAGATTGTAGAGCTAGGTAAAGAGGTTGGCGTGGTCACCCCTCTGAATTTGAGGATGACCCAAATGATAAAAGATTGCTCTCGCTAGGATTAATCGCTTTTTTTATTTCTAGGTAATGGAGTTATACCGCCAGCTAGATCCCTTTAATATTCCTTGCGAAAAGAGGCGGATTGGCCAAAGGATTCCTCTACTTCTATTTCAAGAACCGTGATTTGACCGTGCTTCGAAACTTGTAGTTCCTGATATAATTGGGTATTAATATATTGAGCCAAAAGTTCTACGGTAGTATTTTCTATCGGTAATAAAACCACATCAGAGCGAGGAAAAAAATATTCTTTAGACTTATAAAAAAGTTTGATTTGTCCTTTTTCTTCTTTGATTTTTAGAAATTTATTGTACTGGGCCAAAAGTACACAATGATCTAATTTATCTACAATTTTTTTAATGATTGGTTTTATAAATACAAAATCGTAAACATACCCATTTTCCGGGTCCAACTCCCCGGTCAGCATTACGCTGACTCGATAATTGTGACCATGCAGTTTTTCACAGGTTTTAGCTCCGTAGGTAATGAGATGAGCAGCGGCAAAATTAAAAGTTTCTTTTTTTAAATTAATTTTAAAATTCTGCATTAGCGTCAAATTTCCTTCCTGAACCATAAGCCGGCCGCACTATATTTTTTAGCGTCAATTCTCAAAGTTTCAAAATCCTGATTTTATGCTAATATTATGATCACATTACTTGTTTTTACACAAGTTTCAAGAAATCAGGAAAGGTGTCCGAGTGGTTTAAGGAGCACGCTTGGAAAGCGTGTGTACGGGAAACCGTACCGTGGGTTCGAATCCCACCCTTTCCGCCAAAAACCAAATAATCATTTGTTTGAACTGCATACAGGCATGTTTAATAGAATTAACCCCAGTGCAAACTATTTTATCAACTCATTCATAGTAACCAGCCGAGGGCTTTGGAAATAGGCTTGGTGAACAGGGTGGAGAAGTGATTAGTTAGAAAAGATAGTATTTTTTTATATATTTAACGTATAATATTATAAAATCTAAAAAATTAATATTAAGTTACAGGAGGATAATCATTTGCCTAACATTGAACCTTCAGAAAAGAATACACAAATAGCTTTATTTAAAGGAAATAAAATCAGAAAAACCATCTATCAAAATGAATGGTGGTTTTCAGTAGTGGATGTTATTGAAGCTTTAACGAATAGTCTTAACCCAAGAGATTATTGGTTTAAAATGAAAATTAGAGTTAAAAAAGATGATGAATTTGAACTGTCGACACTTTGTCGACAGTTCAAATTGCTTGCCCAAGATGAAAAAATGCGCTTAACTGACTGTGCTAACACAGAAGGGCTTTTTAGAATAATCCAATCTATTCCATCTCCAAAAGCAGAGCCATTTAAACGCTGGTTAGCAAAAGTTGGTTATGAAAGAATACAAGAAATAGAAAATCCGGAATTAGCCACCAAAAGAACCAGAATACTTTATAAACTTAAAGGGTATAGCGAAGCCTGGATTGAAAAACGCATGCGTGGCATTGCTATTCGTGAAGAGCTTACGGACGAATGGGGTAAACGTGGTCTTAAGGAAGCTAAAGAGTACGCCATATTAACTGCGGAAATATCTAAAGCCGCTTTTGGTATGACCCCGGCTGAATACAAGAAACACAAAAAATTAAAAAGAGAAAACCTCCGTGACCACATGACAGATTTGGAGCTTATTTTTTCTATGCTGGGCGAGGCCTCAACCACAGAGATAGCTAGGAATACAAACGCCCAGGGATTTACTGAAAATAAAGAAACAGCCAAAAAAGGCGGTGAGGTCGCGGGAAACGCCCGAAAAGATTTGGAAAGCAAAAGCGGTAAAAAAATTATTACTCCCAAAAATTATCTTGGCCAGATCAAAAAAACACCAAAACTGTCAGAGTGAGGTAGTTTTAGGTCTTATCGTGAAACTAGTCAGCAGTGTGGGGGAATTAGGATAGCTATCTGCAACAAAAGCTGGCACATTGAAAGCAAAATTCGACGAGCAAGAGAACGACACTTTAAATTTTCATGTCTGAGCGCAGCGAGTTTGAAAATTTAAAGCGAGCGAATGCAGCGAGGACTATTTGAGCTTTCAGTGCCCTTAAGCCAAGGAAGGTTTACAAAAGGAAACCTAGCGGCTTTAGCTTGATTTCCTTTTGATAAGATCGCAAAGGCTGCAGGCCTTTGCATTAAAGCCTCCTCGGGGGTAAGCGAAATAACAAATTAGATTTTTTAACCTAACAAACCGCAATATCCACACTAGGTCGATATTTAGAACATACTGCCAACGCTTCATGTGCTGGGTTATGAAGGAATTTTTTAATCAGATCCGTATTTTCCGCGACCTTTGCATCTAGTTTGGGATAAGCTAATTGACTCAAAATATAATCAAATCGCGGTGACCATTTTCGGGAACCTAGTCTTGCTGTAGTAGAACAATTATCCACCATATAAGCCACACCTTTAAAATGCATATAAGGGTTAAGCGAATCCACACTTTCAATTACCGACTCATTGATGATCTCAGAATATGGATGACCTTTTTCTTTTAAAAGATCAATTTGTGCCATCATGGTCGCGATATAAACTCCGGCCGTGATCGGATAAATAGGGGTTTCGTTTTCTACTCTTTTGGCTCTCATTTTTTCACCAACTTGCCACATCCTGGTACCATCAATTTTACCCATAGGATAACGTGAGAATCTATCGTTTGCCATAATCACGCTATTGATTTCGTTACCGCTCGCTACTTCATCATAGATTTCCATTAAAATTTCAAATGCCGGATGGTATGCCGCGCTATAAGCTTGGCAAAACAATTCTTGATCTTTTTGGTTTAATCCCTTATAAACTTCCAAAATACCTTTTTTAGAGATTGTTTTAGAAATTGGTCCAGTGATCGATTCCGCAGTATTAATAAAAGCTTGTTCTTCCGCCATTCCATTTTCTGTGTACCATTTGAATAAGCTTTCTGCTACCCCGTGTACTGCGCCTAAAAGAATGCTTCTTTCCCCAAAAATATCAGATTTATATTCAGATTCTAAGGTAGTTAAAAAACAATAGGGGGCACCAAGTCCTACCGCCCAAGCCAGAGCATAATCCGTAGCTTTCCCATTTATATCCTGCTGAATCGCAAAACTGGTATTAATACCCGCGCCATTCACAGTTTTACCTTGTTCATATAATCTTCTGACCGATGGCCCCATCCCTTTAGGACAAACACCAATTACATTAATGTTTTCTGGGAATTTCTCGCCTTTCATTTGTAAATAACCCAATAAAAATCCGTGCGATAAACCTAGGGTTGACCCTGGTTTTAAGGCTTTAAATATTTTTTCATAATTTTGTGCTTGTGCGGCGTCTGCGATCAGTAATAGAGTCAAATCAGATTCCGCAATCACTTCATACATTTCACCCAGCGTCCCATTAGCTTTGGTAAACCCTTTTGCTTCTGCCTTAGCCATAGAGCTAGAACCTGCTCTTAAACCTACTTTTACTTTCATGTTTGATCCAGCCAAAGAATCGCGTAAATTCTGAGCCTGTGCCGGTCCTTGCGATGACCAGCCAATCACGCCAATTTGTTTTATACCTTCAAGGGCTTTAGGTAAAATAGGAAAAAGGTCGCGTCCGCCTTTTACTACATACTCAGTTGTCCCTGCCAATTCAATTTTTTCTTTGGTAAAATATTTGGTTTCAAAATTATTGTTCATTAAAGTCCCTCCTAATGATAATTCAAATTAACTATTTGAGCTTAACTATATTACAATACTTTTATTGTTCCTAAAAGTATCTACTCAAACAACATTTAATTTAGTAAAATAATTTATAGCATCTTTTTACAAAAGGGGACTATTTTGCAGCTAGCTAAACGTTTGGATAATTTTGCTGAATACATTTTTTTCAGACTCAACCAAAAGGTACGCGAGGTTGAGGCCCGGACCAGTCGTAAAGTTTTGAATTTTGGACCTGGTTCCCCGGATTTTCCGCCTAGTAAACAATGTTTGGCTAAATTGCATCAGTTCATAGATGCCCCGCAAGCACATATGTATCCCGGCTACGGTCCTATACCGGAATTTACACAAGCCCTAATTTCCTGGTACCAGGCCCGCTTTAACGTGCAAATTCAATCAGACGAACTTTATCCATTGATCGGCGCTAAAGACGGGATTAGTCATTTAGTGCTAGCTCTTTTAGATCCTGGTGACGAGGTTTTGGTGCCTGACCCCGGCTATCCTGGTTATACCGGCTCTGCACTTTTAGTCGATGCCAAACCAGTATATTACAACCTTTTACCACAAAATAATTTCAAAATAGATTTTACAGAACTAGCTCAAAAAATAACCTCTAAAACCAAGTTTATGTGGGTCAATTTTCCTTCTAATCCTTTAGGCGCAGTTACAAATCTGACTGAGCTAACCAAAATTGTACAATTTGCCCGAAAACATTCTATTTGGCTGATTTATGACAACGCTTATTCCGAAATTACTTACGACAACTATATAGCTCCTAGTATTTTAGAGATTCCGGAAGCTAAAGAAGTTGCTATAGAAATCGGTTCTTGTTCCAAAATGTTTTCTTTTGCTGGTTATCGGATTGGCTGGGCCTCAGGTAATCGGCGTTTAATTGCAGCTCTGGCCAAAGTCAAGTCGCAGGTAGATTCAGGCTTGCCTAAACCGTTACAGCAAATGGCGGCTTATGCATTTACCCATCCAGATTATGCCTGGCAAAAAGCTATGCTCCAAAGCTATCAGCTTAGACGCGACCTTATTGCCACACGTCTCAAAAAATTAGGCCTTACTTTTGAGTTGCCGCTAGGCAGCCTTTATATCTGGGCTAAAATTCCAGATGCGTATTCTAATTCCGAAGAGTTTGTCCTGGACACTTTAAGTAAAAAACATATTTTGTTTACACCCGGTACTGCTTATGGCCAAAACGGGGAACGCTATGTCCGGGTCAGCGTGTGTGTTAATATTGACCACATTGATGAATATTTTTAATTTAAAATAATAATTAATTTTTTTTAAAAAAGAGGGGGATTTCTTATGTCTAGTTTATCCAAAAAAATAGTGGCTTCATGCTATGCCGGTTGTACCATAAATGGTGAACTATTAATATATGATAAAAATGGAACTGTTCGCTTAGCCGCAGATCTTTATGCCGAAAATCAACGTGAAGGACAATACATGCCAGGTTAAATAACAGCCCAAGCGACTAGAAGTTTGGATACTTCCGCTCTCGTTACTTATTCTAGGTGATTTGCTATAATGAAAACTATGAAAAAAATAGCTATTCTTGGTTTTGGTCGTTTTGGTAAAACCCTATATCAGTTACTCAGTCCGGATTTTGAGATTATTTTGTATGATGCTCAAAAAAACAAATTTAAAAATATTAAATTAACGTCTCATACCAAAATCGCTTCTAATGTAAGAGCAGTCTATGAAGCAGATACCATTTTTTATGCTGTCCCGATCCCTGCCTTTGAAACCGTGATTAAAAGTCATCAAAAATATTTTGCCAATCATCTTTTAATCGACGTACTTTCCGTAAAAACGTACGCAAAAAAAGTTTTTCAGAAATATCTGAAAAACACTTTAACGCAAGCCTTACTTGCGCATCCGATGTTTGGCCCGGACAGCAGTAAAGCCGGCTTTAAAGGATTACCTATTGTTTTGGATAAATTTAGGTGTGATGCTGAAAATTATCGTTTTTGGCAAAATTATTTTCAAAAAAAAGGCCTCAAAATCGTGGAGATTTCCGCGCAAGTACATGATAAATTAGCTGCTAATTCTCAAGGCATTACCCATTTTATGGGCCGGCTTTTAAATGAAGTTAAATTACAGCCCACGTCTATAGATACTTTGGGCGCGCAAAAACTGGCTGAGATCAAAGAGCAAACTTGTCACGATACATGGGATCTTTTCAAAGGTTTGCAAACTTACAATCCGTATACTAAAGAAATGCGCCTTAATTTAGGTAAGGCTTTTGATAAACTTTATAACAAACTTTTACCCAAAAAAGTTAGCGAAAGTACCACTATTTTTGGTATTCAGGGAGGTCTCGGTAGTTTTAATGAGGAAGCTTTATTGGTCTATACCAAAAAGCATCATATTACTAAATTTAAAACTAAATATCTTTATACCACCAAACGTGTTTTGGACCAGGTGCATCGCGGCAATATTGATTTTGGCTTATTTGCCATGCACAATTCCGTTGGCGGGGTAGTGGAAGAATCTATTCATGCCCTGGCACAGTACAAAGTACATATTGCAGAAGAATTTGCTATTTTGATTCGTCATTTTTTGATGAAAAGAAAAGATGTGAAATTTTCCGATATTAAAGTCATCATGGCCCATCCTCAAGTATTCAAACAATGCCAAGATACCCTTAAAACAAGCTATTCTCAATACCAATTAGTTAGCGGTAAAGGTGACCTGATTGATACGGCAAATCTGGCCAAAGCTTTAGTCGAGGGTAAAATTCCTCCCCATATTGCGGTTCTGGGCCCTCAGAATTTAAGTAATATCTACGATTTGGAGATTGTTGCCGCTGATCTACAAGACAATAAAAATAATCTCACCAGTTTTTTAATGGTCAATAGAGATAAGTAATCTTTTCTATTTCGTATATTTTTTCTTTTCCAGTATAATAAAAATCAAGATGAAAAGATATTTATGCTTAATTTTAGTTTTAGCTGCGGTTTTCCTTTTTTCTTGTTCTGCCAAACCGGATAAAGAAGGCGCTTATCAAAATTTTTTATGGCTAAACACTTACGCGAACCCCAGTACGCTTAACCCCATTTTAGCTTCTGATTCAGCTTCTTATGCGGTTATTAACTTTGTGTTTAGAGGGTTAATGAAAGTGAACGAGAATTTGGAAATAGTTCCGGAGATGGCCGCTTCTTATACAGTTAGTCCTGATGGCAAAACCTATACTTTTTATTTGCATAAAAATATCACTTGGCATGATGGACAACCTTTTACCGCAGAAGACGTTAAATTTACTTTTGATAAAATATTGGATCCTCAAACCAAGACAGTAAAAAGAAGTGCTTATATTATTGATGGACAACCTATTAAATTTAAAGTTATAGATACGTATACTATTCAAGCTATTTTACCGCAACCTTATGCTCCTTTGTTGACTAATATGACCGCTGCTATTTTACCTAAACATCTTTTAGAAGATCAGGATATTAATACAGCCAGCTTTAACAGCCACCCTGTAGGTACAGGTCCTTTTGTATTCAAGTCTTGGAAAAACAGCCAATATATTACTTTAGTTAAAAACGAGCATTACTATCTGGGTGCTCCCAAATTAGACGGGATTATTTACAAGATTATTCCTAATGTAGAAACCGCGCTTTTAGCTTATAAAAAAGGCGAACTTGATATAGCCAGTTTCCAACCTAAAGCTTATGCAGAAGTCCAAAAACTCCCCTATACTAAAATTTATCAATATGATATTTTGTATTACTCTTATTTGGGTTTTAACTTAAAAAATCCTTTATTGTCTTCCCGCATTGCCAGAGAAGCTATCGCTTATGCCATAGACAAACCAGCGCTTATAGATGCTACTTTGCTGGGCTTTGGCACCCCCGCTTATCTACCCAATTCTCCAAGTTCCTGGGCCTATTCTGAAGAAAATATCATTAAACATCATTATGACCCGGAAAAAAGTAAAATGCTTTTAGCATCGTTAGGATACCAGATGAATGAAGAAACAAAGATAATAGAAAAAGATGGAGAACCGTTTGAATTCACATTTTTAATTTCTAAAGACCATAAAATCTCAGAAAAAACAGCGCAGATTATCCAGCAATATTTAGCTCAAATAGGTATCAAAATGCATATTCAGGCTTTGGAATGGACAGAGTTACTAAAAAAAGTTAATTATCCCCAAGACCCCAAACCTTTTGATGCCGTGTTAATGGGTTGGAGTTTGGGTGTTGACCCAGATATCTATGCTATGTGGCATTCTAGTGAATATCCTAAAGGTTTTAATTTTATTGGGTATCAAAACTCTAGAGTTGACCAATTATTAAAAGCTGGTCGCACAGAGACAGACAAGGTAAAAAGAAAGCAAATTTATCATCAGGTCTATCAATACATCGCGCGTGACTTGCCTTATTACTTTTTGTTTTATAACCAGGCCTTGGTCGCGGTTAATACGCGGGTTAAAGGTTTAAGCGAACCCAACCCTCTTGGTATTTTACGAGAAATTGAAAAGGTTTATCTGGACCCACAATAACTAAAGTCTTCTGCCCATTTATATAAATAATGCAATTTTTTTGTTAAGAGCCTTGCACAATGTTGCGGGATAATTTTATTTTTTTGCTTTTTGCCAAAGTTCTTCCAGCTCTGCTAGGTTATAATCCTGGAAATTTTTGCCTTGTTTGTTGATCTCTGATTCTATTTTTTTAAATCTATTACTAAATTTTTTGTTAGCTTTTTTTAAAATTTCTTCGCTATCCAAATCCAATTTTCTGGCAAAATTAACCACAGAAAAAAATATATCGCCAATTTCTTCGCTTAATTTATCTTTATTTTGGATTTTTTGTGCTAATTCGTGTTTGGTTTCCTGTATTTCTTCTGCAATTTTATCCAAAGGCGCCTCAGCATTATCCCAATCAAAACCTAGGCGGGCCGCTTTTTTTTGAATATTTTGCGCCTGCATTAAAGCGGGCAAACTTTTTGGTACCGAATCCATCGCAGAAACATGGGCTTCTTTTTCCTGTTTTTTGATTTGTTCCCAGTTTTTCAAGACATCTTTTACACCAGCTACTTTGGTATCTGCAAACACATGCGGATGCCGTCGTACCAGTTTTTCCGTAACTTCATTTAAGACTTCTTGGATATTGAAATGACCTTTTTCTTCAGCCATATTAGCCAGCATCACCAGGCTGATGAGCGTGTCGCCAATTTCTTCTTTTAGATTAGCGGTATCCTTATTTTGTACCGCATCCACTATTTCATAGGATTCTTCAATCAGGTGTGGACAAATAGAAGCCGGCGTTTGCTTTATGTCCCATGGACAACCATCCGGCTTTCTTAATTTTTTTACAATTTCTACAAACTTTTTAAATTCTTCCATTTATTTTCGTAAAAGAGTTTTGGCAGCCAGCGCTGCAACCGCTATTTTTACCATATCACCAGCGATAAAAGGTAATGCACCCATAGAGAATGTTGCAGCCCAAGTTTTAGGATTATGAAAAAAGAAAGAAAACCAAATTTTAAGCTGCAATAAACCTAGCCCGTAAATAATCATAAAATTAGCTATAAACATCAAACCCATCAAAGGCACCAAATTTCGCGTGCCTTTAAATCGTTCTGTCATAAACCCTATGAAATACGCCGCTACCACAAATCCTATCAAATACCCGCCCGTAGGACCGGCCAGAGACGCGATGCCTCCTGTTCCTCCAGAAAACCACGGCATACCCGCTAATCCAATACCTACATAAAGCATCTGACTCAAAGTGCCAAACCGACTGCCCAGGATAATACCCGCCATCAGCACAGCAAAAGTCTGCCCCGTAATAGGTACAGGCGTAAAAAATAAAGGAATACGTACTTGCGCTAAAAGACCAGTAGCCATAGCAAACCCTAAAGATAGGCTTAGTTTTTGACTAAAAGTTAATTGCTTTTGCCAGGTGAAATATTTGGTTTTGACTTGATTAAAATTTTTGGTTAAAGTTGCTATTTGCATAAAAAAATCCTCCTGAAATATTGATCTTAAAATACTAACATTTTCAGGAGGATTTTGCTAATTCGGTTTAACCGGACGTCTTAAGTGCATCAAGGGCTGCCCTATAAAATTCCAAAGCTTTGGCGTCTTTGCCTTTTTTATCGCGGCCGCCTGCTTTCGGAAGGTCAATCGTTTCAATTTGTATCATCCTGCCACCCTTACATCTCAGATGCGTCATGCCATTTTTTTCTTGGGCCCTTAGGACTGTAATTATGCTAAGATCTCTGTTTTTTGCATCACGAAAAGGACGCGGATCTAGTAGTACTCCGTCGTGAGAACCGAGGCCATGAACGGGACAGTTAACAAGAGGATACGTACCAAATAGTTTGCCGCCGTTAAAAGAAGCTATCTGTGATTGTATGCTCGTTGACGAGGGAGGCAGTAATCTTACGCTCACAAGTTCATATACGGCTTTTGTCACACGATTTACTATTTCTAATGCACGAGGGCTTAGTTCATCTAGCTTCTTGCCATACTCGCCAGCACAAAACTTTTCCAGCTCGTCTACAAATGACTGCTGTTGCTGAGCCCATGAGCTCTCTCGAGTAGAAGGGGTTATAAAGTGATCAGGACCTGAAGGACCTGTTATAAAACACAATAAGAAGGCTCTTATGAGTAAGTCGGCATTGTCTCCCAAGTCTTGACTTAATTTAAATAAATACTTTCTTTGATCCGCCGGGGTAGCTATTTCCTTAAATTGGGTAACAACATCAGAAGGAACGTCTATCATTATATTAGTCGTGTCAGATAAGTTTAGACGAGTATATCCCTTCGGGGGATCGTCTCCACTATTAGTAGCGTCAAAGTACTTCAGCCGCACAGCTACCGTTTTACATAAATTACCCATAAAAATTTTCTCCTTTTTTATTTTTTTAAATTCGACTATTAAAAATTCTATTTATATACTTATCGTAAAATAAAACAAAAAACTTGCATTGTTTTATATGGAAAGTTTCTGGTATTTTAAATCGTAGATAGCTTTCCTAAAAAATCTAAAAACTGCACAACCTTTTTTTCATTATTCGTATCCTCGGGCGCTTCCAAAAAACAAGACGCTTTAGTTTGCTTGCCTTCTCCTTGCGCTGGCCCTAACTTGATCGTATGAGCTCCACGAGGCGCTGCCTCAAACATATCTTCATCTGTCCAGGCATCTCCTGTAATGAACGCAAAGTCATACTTATCTAAACGGGTTAAATATTTAATAGCATGCGACTTTTTAACCATGTCTCTATTGAGAATTTCCAGATCAGAAACCCCCATTTGGACTTGCAATCCACTTTGAACAAGCTTTTTTTGCAATGGTGGGCTAAACAATGTCTGCTGTAATCTGGCTTGTAAGGTTGGTAGAGCATATCTGTAATTTAGACCAAACGAAAAACGTTTTCGTTCAAAATACAAACTTTTAGGATGCACCGCGCCGGCTATTTGAGCATAGTGCCCTTCTAATTCAGCCCATAGATTTTCTCTATCAGAAATTTTATATTTAATTAAAGGTCGCCAAGTTGTAGCTCCCTGCAGTTTTAGCATGGTACCGTGATCGCCGATTAAAATAAAATTAGGTTGTCCAAACCATTTTTCTAATTCTTCTTGCTTACGGCCACTGACGATAGCCAAAGTCACCCCAGGTTTCGCCGCCAATTTATTTAATAATTCTTTTAAACTTTTTTCAGGGCTTGCAGCTTCCGGATTTTTTTCAAACTTCCTTAAAGTTCCGTCATAATCCAGCACGATTAATTTTTTTTGAGCCGTTTGAAAAGCGTTTAGAATTTTATTTTGTGCTTCACGAAAAGGAAAACAATTTAGGGAAGTTTTTTTAGCGATTACTTTGTATTTAGCGCGGAAATTTCTTCTCTTTTTTTTATTCTTAACTTTTATCATCTATATACTTATCGGGAATAGGGCGAAAAAAATTTCAGTTATTGACTTTACGTTCAGCGTATTAGTATAGAGCTACCAGGATGTCTCCTTGAATAATCAATAAGGCTTGCTAGTGTATCACAACACGTAATTGCCATCTCGCTCTGTCTAGGAATCAAAACTTTTGTTGCCGCTGTATCGATATCTTCTTGCTTCAAAGATAACAAGAGATCTTGCCTAGTTAAAGCGTGGCCGAATACAACCAAAGCTTCATAGCGTTTTTGTTTATAGGTTTTTGTGAGGATTCCGGGTATATGCCCAGGTTCAGGTAGGCGCGACACCGCAGTGCTTAACACTTGGGCTAAATCAGCCCTGGGTTCGCGTACTTTATTTAGACAGTCAAAAATAGTGATACCTAAAGCAAAGTTTTTATAAAGACGATCAAACACCGGATCTACCTGGCATAAAGGGCTGTCAGCAGTGCGGAGCAGCGGATTCTTAGGTAGCATACCCACACCCCGAGCCTCTATTAAGGCCTTTTGTTTAGCAGGTGAAAGATTCTCCCAAACATCGTGCGCGGCTGTTGCTAGCGTACTTATTTTTAGGCTCTCCCGCAACTCCTTTTTTAACAAAAAAATCGCAATAAGCTATTAGGAATGTACTAAAATTACGATCCGACAAATTAGATAAATAATCACTTAATATTTCCTCGGAAATCTCCGGATTACCTAGGCGAGTTAAAAGTCTTGTTACGACCTCTTTTTTAGCGTCTACCCCTTGGGCGTCTTCGAATAATCTAGTAAAATTTTGCAAATTGACTTGTTCGGGCCGGCATTCAGTTGATGTGAAGGCCCGTGCTACTGCTCTTAATGTGGGACGCATAAACATTTTCTTCTCTTTTATTTTTTTTTTAATTATATTTTATATCTTATCTATATAATTATCGTATATAAAAATAAAAGATTTCATTTTCGGTACCTAACACCCAGCATTTAAAATGATATAATAAAAAAACCATGTTTTTAGAAATTACAAAAAATCAATATTTTACTATCAATATTATAGATTTCGGTACCAAAGGAGAGGGTATTGGCAAAATTGATACTTTCACCGTGTTTATTAACGGCGGGGTTCCTGGTGATAAGCTGGAAATAAAAATCATTAAAGTCAAAAAAAACTATGGTTTTGCTAAATTAATTAAAATTATTAAACCGTCGCCAGATAGAGTAGTCCCAAAATGTGAGCTCAGCCCGAAATGCGGTGGATGCCAGCTACAGCATTTAGACTATAGCGCTCAACTAAGATTCAAAGAAAAAAAGATTAAGGATAATTTAACTAGAATTGGCGGTTTTCAGGATTTAGCTATCAACCCTATTTTGGACATGTCCGAACCATATCATTATCGTAATAAAGCTCAATTTGCCGTAGATTACAAAGATCAGCAGTTTCAAACCGGATTATATACTTTGAGATCCCATGAGGTTGTTGATACGCCTAGCTGCCTTATTATGCATCCGCTCATCAATCAAGTTATCAAGCGTATCAGGGATTTTGTAGCACAAACTCAAATCAGTATTTATGATGAAAAAAAACAGACCGGCCTGTTTCGTTATTTAGTCGTGAGAGTCGGGTTCAATACCCAGGAACTCATGGTTTGTTTGGTTTTAAATTCCTTGGAATTTACATATGATCAGGAGCTGATCGCTGTTTTCAAAGATTTACCTCAAGTCCAAAGCCTGGTTTTAAATTATAATTTAGCGTCAGGTAACAATGTTTTAGGAACTACCAGCAAAGTATTGCAAGGATCACCATATATTCAGGAACATATGGCTGGTCTCAAATTCAAAATCTCGCCGTTATCCTTTTTCCAAGTTAATCCGGTACAAGTAGAAAAACTCTATCAGAAAGTTTTAGATTTTGCCGAACTAGATGGTTCCGAAACTGTTTGGGATCTTTATTGCGGTATTGGCACTATAGCACTTTATTTGGCAGCCCATCTTGTGACGCCTAGTAGCGGTAAAGTTTATGGTATTGAAATTGTGCCCGATGCTATTAAAGATGCTCAAGAAAATGCCAAATTAAATAAAATAAAAAACGCACATTTTTTGGTTGGTAAAGCCGAAGAAATCTTTTTACAAGAATCTCAAAAAAAAGATTTTCAAGCAGATTTGGTGGTTTTGAACCCACCTCGCAAAGGTTGCGAAAAAGTTTTATTAGAAGTTTTGACCAAAGTAAAACCTCGCAAAATCATTTATGTATCTTGTGATCCCGCAACTTTGGCTCGGGACTTGAAAATTCTTTGTCAGGATTATTATACTTTAACCCATGTCCAGCCCGTGGACATGTTTCCACAAACCGTGCATGTTGAGACGGTTGCTTGTTTAACTTTAGTTTAGGACAAAAATACTTGCTTCCTGGTCTTGTGCTACGGATTGATAATTATTAAGCCCTAGCTTTTCCCAGCTTTTACTTTCACTTAAAACCAGGACTTTATTTTCCGTAGCCAGCACGTTTAAAAGCGCGTCTTTTTCCCAGAAATATTTATCCGCAGGCCCTGCTATAAAATCCGTATAACTCAAATCCGTGCTCATATATAGGTTTCTGTCTTGTGGTCGATAAATGTAAAATTTGTAACCTTGCGTTTGGTATTGCTTAATTATTTGAGGCCATTTTAGGTTAGGGTTAGATGATTTGATTAACGGTGGCGCAAAATAGAATAAAGCTGTATATGCGACACATACCGTTATAAAAGATAATAAAAATTTTCTTGGCAACGGTTTTTTATAAAAATTACCCAAAGAAAAAAGCGCCAAGATAAATAAAGCTAGCACGAGTTTCAAGAAAAATTTATCGATATTTTCCAAGTTTGCCGGGTTCAGTAAAAAAAGCACTGCCGCCAAAGTGAAAAGCGTGAGCAAAACATTGTTTAGGATCACCAGCATTGGCCGCGCTTTTTTCAAAAATTGACTCAAAATGATTTTGGTACCGCCGATTATGGCTAGAGGAGGTACCAAAACTACAAAATTTCTCAAATCAGTTTGTTTGTAAAACAATAGAAAAAAAACAAAAGTACTTAAAAACCAGAGTTTACAAAAATTAAATAAACTTAGGTTTGGGGTATAGATTTTTTTAAAGTTTATCCGTAACTCAGATAAAAATAAGGCCGTCCAAGGAAAAATAGTTAAAAGTAAAAATCCCACAGCATTCAGATTAAAAGTCAGTCCCAAGTACCCAATATTGTATTTACTTTCCCATACCAAGCTTCTCAGATAAGCGGCCCCATAATTTTCCAAACTTCCATACTGCCATCCCAAAACTCCCCCTACGATACCTAGAAATATCAAACCAGTACCCCAGAAATGCCGAGTTTTCATGAGACCCCATATTTGGTCACGGCTATTTTTATGGACCATCATAATCAAAATTATATTTAAACCTGTTAAAACCAAGATTAAACCACTTTTAACTAAAAATCCCAAACCCAAAATAATAGCCAGGAGATACATATATGCTACTTTATTTTTTTTCAAATAAGCGTATAAAGCCATGTTTGCCATAAACGTAAATAAGGCAAAAATAATTTCCAGTTTAGGCGTGCGTACAAAAATTATCAAATTAAGGCTCGTAGCCATTACTAACGTGGTATAGAAAGCGATTTGTTTATTAGCCAAACGACCAATCACCAGATAAGCCAATAAAAGCATTACCAAATAATATACAAAATTAGGTATATGTACCGAGAGTTCAGATATGCCCATAAGTTTCGGTATAAAACCCATTAACCAGATCCCTAGCAAAGGTTTATCAATAAACGAGCTGAAATCACCAGGCGTTATGAATTGCGCGCTCCATTGTCCATAAATCGCAAAGTTTTTAATAATTAAAGCATATATGGAGGCATCGTCCGGCAGTAGCGGTGCCTGCCACAAAGTCATCAAACTCACGCCTAAAAACACCGCCAAAATCACCCATATCATTTTTTGAAAAATATTGTTTAACATATTTATTATTTTAGCTTAATTTTAGCTAAAAGTTGAGTGGTTATTACCCCTTGGTACATTGAAATTAAAATACCAACTAACTTTTTTTTTGATGAGATAGCAAAGACGTAAGTCTTTGTGCTACCCCCGGAACGTGGGAAGGCTTTAGCTTTTTTGGTATAATATTTTTACTTAAAAAAACAGAAGGATATTATCAATGCCTTTTAAACTATATAAAGCTTCCGCTGGTTCCGGTAAAACATATACGTTAGTTACGGAATATCTAAAAATCGCTTTGCAAAACCCGGAACAGTTCAAATCTATCCTAGCCATCACTTTTACCAATAAAGCCGCCGCAGAAATGAAAGAGCGTATTTTGCTGTTTTTAAAAGCGTTGTCTCAAAACCAAATGCCTGATTTGGCGCGCGAATTGCAGGGTTTTTACCCAAACTTAAATATTGCGCGTAGCAGCCAACAAATTTTAACTAAAATTCTTCATAATTATAATGATTTTGCTATTATGACCATTGATAGTTTTATTTATAAAATTGTGCGTAGTTTTGCTTTTGATCTAAATTTATCGCTTAGTTTTGAAGTGGATATGGACGCTCAAAAAATGTTAGAAAAAACCGTAGCTATACTTTTGGACAAAGTAGGGGAGGATCCGTATGTTACCGAAATTATTCATAATTTTATAGATTATAAAATAAGCGAAAACAAATCCTTTAAAATTATCAACGACCTTTACAAAATTGGTCACGAAATCTTTAAAGCTTCCAACTCAGATCAGATCAAAGCATTATATAAATTGGATTTTAAACGCTTGATCCCTGAACTCAGAAAAACCGTGCAGAGTTACCAGGAATTTATGCAACAAAAAGGAATTTTGGCATGTACTAAAATCCAGGCAGCAGACCTCCAAACCAAGGATTTTGCTTATGATAAAAGCGGACTTGCCGGTTATTTTTCCAAAATAACGCGTGCACATCTACCTGTAAAAGACTTGAAAACCCCAAAACGTTTTTATCCTAATGAATCCGGTCATATAACTTGGTATAGCCAAAAACAAACGCCTGAACTGAAAGCGCGTATAGACCAGGTTGTAGGCGAAACTTTGGATAACTTACGCCAGGAAATCATTGCTTATGAAGAACAAAACTATACGCATGCCATCACTTCTGAGCTTATTTTAAAGACCATTTATACTATGGCCCTTTTACAAAGTTTGGAAGAAGTTCTTGTCAAATACAAAAAAGATAATAATCTGATTCCTATCGCAGATTTTAATTTATTGGTAGCTGACTTAATTGATAATGAAAGTATTCCTTTTATTTATTTTAGGGTAGGGGAGAAATACCAAAATTACCTTTTAGATGAATTTCAGGATACTTCAGATTTGCAGTGGAGAAACCTTTGGCCTTTAATTGAAAATTCTCTGGCTAATGGATATTGCAATTTAGCAGTTGGTGATGCCAAACAATCTATTTATCGTTGGCGTGGTTCCGATATCGCCATTATGGAACAAGATCTAGGCGCTAAATTAGCCGGGATTGGGACTTCTTTGGAAACCTTTAATCTGCAAAATAATTATCGTAGCCAGCAAAATATTGTGCATTTCAATAATCTTTTTTTTCAAGAAGTAGCAGAGAAATATTTGCCTCCCCAAACTTTATCGCATCAAGTCTATCAGCATTTGGAACAAAAACCTTTGCCGCAGGCTAAAGGCGGCTATGTTTATCTGGAATTTAATGATTTGGCAGTTTCGGAAGATGTAGATCCTCCCCATTTTACAGAATACGCTTGCCAACGTACCTTAGAAATAATTCAGGAATGTAAAGAGGCGGGATATACGTATGGAGAAATAGCTATTTTAGTTCGTAAAAATAGTGAGGGCGCCTTGATTGCTGACAAATTATTTGAAAATCAGATTCCTTTTGTGTCTCCTGACTCTTTATTATTGCAAAACTCTCCGGTCATTAATTTTCTTTTACAGGTTTTACAATATTTTAATGATGCGCAACCTTTTTACTTATTCCAAATTGCCTATTTTTATCAAACATATGTTCAAAAAAAATCGCTAAATTGTTTACAAGATTTTATTCATCTGAAAACGCCTATCGCTTCTACTGATTTAACCTCATATTTGCCCAACGGTTTTTTTGAAACCAAAATTTCTTTACAGAAACTACCTTTATATCAGTGTGTAGAAGAAATCATCCGTATTTTTGAGCTACACCAGGTTCCGGGTTTTTTAGGTTTTTTACAAAATTTTCTGGAAATTATTTTAGATTTTTCTCATAAAAACCAAGATACTATTCCCGCCTTTTTAAATTGGTGGACAGACAATGCTCATAAATTTGCCGTGACTTTACCCGAAGACCAAAACAGCCTCAAAATCATGACTATTCATCAAGCTAAAGGACTAGAATTCTCTACCGTGATTATGCCTTTTACTTTTTGGGATACTAGACCTAAAAGAGATAGTATAGGATGGACTTCACTAAACCAAACCGATTCTCAGGATTTTAGCTCTCCGGAGAACACCCGGTTTTTAATTACGCAGAACGCTAATTTAGCTCAATCAGCTTTTTCTACTCAGTTTGCACAAGAACAAGAATTGACCTTTTTAGACAATCTTAATCTTTTGTATGTGGCTTTTACGCGTGCCAAAACCCAACTTTATGTGATCAGTAAACTGGATTCTTCTAAAAAACAAAACAGTCTAGATATTTCGTATATCCTACAAAAGACAGTTTCTGACCTTTCATCTCAATTCGTTTGCCAGGAAAAAAAGGGAGATGTAACATCTTCCTCTGTGTTTTCTAGATTTATTTACAGTTTGGGGCAAAAGACGCTTAAAACCGCTGCCGAGTCAAAACAAGAATATCAGTTTTGTGAACATTATTTATCTGCCAACTGGCAAGCAAAACTTACTATCAAACAAAAAGCTGCTGAAATTTGGGATTTGACGGAGACGTCTTTAAACCAAGGATCTCGTCTGGAATGGGGCCTTATTATTCACCAGCTTTTTTCTCAAATTAAATACGCCTCTGATTTGGACAAAGCCTTGTTTGATCTTATCGGCAAAGGTCATATTTTAAAGACAGACATCCCCGCCCTAAAAGCAAAAATTGAGCGTCTTTTTCAATTACCAACCGCAACTGGTACAGTTACAGATTGGTTTTCCGAAAAATATCAGATTAAAACCGAAGCCACCATGCTGACCGATTCCGGGTTGTTACGTCCGGATAGAATTATTTTTCAAGATCAGCAAGCTATTATTATTGATTACAAAACCGGCGAACCGCAAAAAGCGCATCAAAAACAATTACGTTTATATCAGCAGGCATTAGAGCAAATGGGCTATCAAACCCAAACCTATTTGTTGTATTTTGAAACTGAAAAAATAGAAAGAGTTTAAAATGACTTTTATTGAAAAATTATTAGATGATCTTTTAGAGAAACACGGAACCAAGATTTCTGATCTGGTCATAGTTTTCCCAAATCGAAGAGCTGGTTTGTTTTTTCAAAAATATTTCCAACAAAACCCCAAAATCAAACGCCCTGTTTTTTTACCGGAAATTTTTGCTATTTCCGATTTCATTACATATCTGTCTGATCTTAACCCAATTGATCCTTTAGAACTTGTTTTTGAGCTTTATCAGGTGTATCAACAAGTATTCGCTAAGCAAGCCAAACCGTTTGCTCAGTTTTATTCCTTTGGGAAAATGATCTTATCCGATTTTGAAGAGATTGATAAACATTTGGCTGATCCAGCCCGGATTTTTCAGGCTTTAAAAGAATTCCAAACCATTGAAGCCTCTGATTTGGAAGACCATCCTTCCAAATATAAAGACGAGTTTTTAAAATACTGGGTTAAACTGGGTTGTATATACGAAAAGCTACAAACTAATTTATTGGATTCGAAAAAAGCATATCTCGGCCTTATTTTTCGTGATGTCGCTGAGCATTGTGCTCAATACCAGGCTGCCAAAACACAACAATGGCCAAAAATTATTTTTGCTGGTTTTAATGCTTTGACCAAGGCGGAAGTGCAAATTTTTCAGTATTTTTGCAAACAAGGACAGGCAGAGATTTATTGGGATATGGATAAATATTTCGTTGATGATCCCAACCAAGAAGCTGGTTTCTTTTTTAGAAAATATCAAAAACAGTTTGCCCCATACACCTCAGAAATAAAATGGGTTGATGACGTGCTTAGTACTAGTTCTAAAAAAATAAGGATCATTGAAACTACTCAGAAAATAGCCCAAGTAAAAATCTTTGGTGATCAGCTAGACCAAATACTTACGCCTAAAACTAAAGCTGATAAAGAAACTTTTTTAGAAAATAGCGCTGTAATTTTAGCCGATGAAAAATTAGTGTTTCCGCTTTTATATTCTTTACCATCACAAATTCCTAGTGTTAACGTTACTATGGGCTATAGCTTACAAAGCACGCCTTTATATGGGCTGCTGACAGCAATATTAGATATGCATATCAATAGGCAGCGTCTAAAATTAAAACAAAAATATTATTATCAGGACGTACTAGCAGTGTTGCAGCATTTGTATATACAACACATTGATCACGAATATATTAATCTTTTGGTCGCAAACATTAAAAAGTACCGTCAAATTTATGTGCCTCTCAAAACTCTCGGTCAAGATAGCGATTTTCTTAAAAAGCTTTTTGCTCTACCAGAGACCACTTCTGATTTTTTAGATCTTTTTGAATATCTTTTTATAGAAATTAAAAATTCGATGCCTAGCCAAACCCAAAAAAAAGATTTGAATCTAGAAATAATTTATCATTTTTATACTTTGATCAGAAGACTCAAGGATCTTATCTCTCATTATCAAATCCAATTAAATCATGGTATTTTCGCACAATTATTAAAAGAAATTTTAGCCGGCTTCACCCTTCCTTTTAGCGGCGAACCTTTAAAAGGGTTTCAGGTAATGGGTTTTTTAGAAGCTCGTGTTTTAGATTTTGAGCATCTTTTTATTTTGTCCGCTAATGAAGGCTTTTTACCAAATCCGAAGCCGCCACATTCTTTTATTCCTTATGAAATAAAAAAAAGCTGTGATTTACCTACTATCCATGAGTTTTCTGCTTTATACGCCTATAATTTTTATCGTCTTTTAAAACGCGCTTCAGAAGTCACTATTTTTTACTGTAATAAATTGAGTGATCAGGCTAGCACGGAAAAAAGCCGCTTTTTGGAACAACTTTTAATCGAGTATCAGACCAAGAATCCGCGTGTAGAAATTATTCAGGAGAAAATTACTTTGTCTATCCACAAACCACAAACTAAACCTATAGTCATAGCCAAGGATTCAGCTGTTTTACAAAGATTACAACAAAAAACCTATTCACCTAGCAGCTTGGCCCGATATTTGACTTGTCCTTTAAAATTTTACTTTCAGGATATTTTAAAAACAGAAAAACCACTTGCTGTTCAAGAAGAATTAGAACCGGCTGCCTTTGGCAATATTATGCACCAGGTTTTAAGAAAACTATATGAGCCATACCTTAATCAAAAAAATACAGACGTGGACTGGGAAAAGATGCTCTCCCGGGCGATCCACTCAGCATACTTGGCAGAGATCAAAAATTTGCCGGCTGAATATTTACATAAAGGTAAAAATCTTCTTAATATTGAAACTATTAAAATACTTTTAAATAAGTTTTTTAAATTTGAATCTAGACAAGAAGTTCTCCTTAAAAATCTGGAAAAAGCCTATCATACGACTATTTCTGTGCCTGGCTTTGCTTTTTCGCTTAATTTCAAAGGCACTATTGATCGTATAGACCAGTATGCTCTGGGCTCTCAAGAGGTGACCCGTATTATAGATTATAAAACAGGGAACATTTCTTCTTTAGCTTTAAAAGATTTAGCTGATTTATCCAAGGGACCACGCTTTTTGCGCGAAGCCTTTCAACTATTATGTTATTTTTATCTTTATTGGCAAAATACTCCCGCTACTCCACGTGTGAACCTTTGTATTTATAGTTTTGCCGAAGGGTCTAAAGGCTATCAATCCTTGCGTCTGGCCAAGGAAACATCGCTGTCCGCGGCGCATATACCGTTATTTGAAGCGTATTTACATGAAATTTTTAAAGAGCTTTTTAATTCAAAAATCCCTTTCAAACAAACCGATGTGCTGTCTCATTGTCAGTATTGTGATTTTAGGACCATGTGCGGGGTTTTGCCTCTTTAAAAATAATTAGACCATCTCAGATAATAACTATTGCTGTAAAGCTTGAATTCACTACCTTCTTGCCCATAAAATAATACCGCAGTCAAATCCACTGACGCGTTATCATTTAAACTGTATCCAGCGGATATGGCGCTGTAAACACTGCCATCTACTAGGTTCACCATATTAGTATTTGAGAAATTGATTAAGGGATTATATACGTATCCTAAAGATGACCCTAAATAATGCTTGGCAAGATATCCGTTATCATCACTCCAAAGATTAGTATCATAATCATGATAATTATCACCGCCTAAACCATTGAAAAAATATTCGATTGCTAGCGTGACCATGTTTGGAAATGCATAATCAGCACCGAGAATATATTTGATATATTTACTGTCTCTAGTCTTGTCATCAAAGCGTCCACCTTCTGCTCGTACCTCTATGCCAGTGTCTAGTAAATTTGCTTCTATTTCCCCGCCTATAATCATGAAGTTTTCACTATTTAAGAGTGTTAAGCCCATGTCTGAACCCCAAACATGAGTTTTACATAACCCTCCATATTTATCTACCTTAAACTCCTCTTTGAAATTCGTCACCAATTTTACAAAAGAAAGGTCATTTAAGTAATGCGTATATTTAATACCCAGAACTCCAGCAATTTCATGGTAGCTGGAAAATAAATTAAATACATCTAAAGGCGCCCATATACGACCAACGCCCATGGGCATACTTTGTAGCCCTATAGCCAAGGTATTGTTTTGATTTTGGATTTCCGTGTAAGCTCGATGCAGAAAAACTCTGCCCGCCACAGTATCTGACTGATAAAGATAGCGGTATGGTGTAAAAGGCAGGTTAAACGTTGCGTTTTTAATAGCGGTATAAGAAGCTGAATTCAGATAGTCTTTACCCATAAAATTTTCCCAGTCAACCATCAAGGTGTTTTTTAATGGGCCCCATGTGTGAAATACATTCGTGCGTAATTTATTGTAATCAGCTAGATAATAATATAAATCCGTGGTGTTTTTCTTTAAATACGTAATATGAGTATTAGCAAAATCTATTTCTACATTGGCCATACTGGTATTAAATAACAATATTAATAAGATCAACCAATAAAGTTGTTTAAACATAAAAACTTCCTTTTTAAACTGTGATATCTTTATCTATTTTACCATCTTTTAAGATGATATTTCTTTTTGCTTTTTCAATTAAAACCGGATCATGCGTTGAAAATATGAAAGTTACTTTTTCTTCTTCATTTAACTTTTTCATTAAGTCCAATAACGTTTCCGAATTATGGGTGTCCAAGTTGGCCGTAGGCTCGTCTGCCAAGATTAATTTAGGTTTACTGACAATAGCCCGAGCCACAGCGATCCTTTGCTGCTGCCCACCGCTTAATTCGTTTGGTTTTTTGTGTAATAAATTGTAAATCCCCAAGTGATGCGCTATTTTTTCGATTCGCTCATTCCGGATTTTAGGCGCTACTTTTTGCAAGGTCATAATATATTCAATGTTTTCTTTTGCCGTTAGTACAGGCACTAAATTATAGGCCTGAAATATAAAACCGATATTATGAAGTCGCACATGCGCCAAGTCTTTTTCTTTGAGATGACTAATTTTGAAGGCATTGAACATGATTGTGCCGCTGGTGGGCGCGTCCAGTCCGCCGATCAGGTTGAGAAGCGTAGTTTTTCCAGAACCAGAAGGCCCGGACACAACCACGAACTCACCTTTTTTGATTTCCAGGTCAATATGGCGTACCGCATGGGTTTCTACATTTTTCCCTTCGGTATAGGTTTTACTTAATTTTTTCAATTTTAAAATAGGCATTTTTTCTCCTTATACAAATCTTATAGCCTGCACAGGCTTTAGTTTTTTTAATTTCCAAACAGGGATAATGGCGGACAAATATGAAGTCAATAGCACTACCACAAAAGCTAAGACAAAATAACCAAAATGAATTTCCGCATACATTATGGACGCCATCCCCATTTTGTTTAAACCAGTAGCAAAATTGCTCAGATCAATCCCCCAAAATTTGCTATAAATCAGCAGTAAAGCTCCAAAAAAACTACCAAAAACAAAACCAAACATCCCCACAATCAAAGCTTCAAGATAAATCATTTTTTTAACTATGCTAAAAGAAGTCCCCACAGCCAAAAGAATACCGTATTCTTTGACGCGTTCCAGAATGGAAATTAAAAGAATATTGAAAAAACCAACAGCCACAGCCAGAAACACAATAAAATAACTGATATAAACAAAATAAACAAACATCGATTTCATCATCGCTAGTAAAGCATAGAGCTCTTCCCAGCCCAGTACTTCAAACTTTTGCGAGGAATTTTTCGTTAAATAGGCCTTGATGGTACTTTCAGTTTGCTTTGCTTGTTTTTTGTCTTTAACTAAAACGCTGACCTCGCTAATATGTCCATTCATTTTAAATAATTCTTGCATGTGTTTCTGGCGAATGATCACAGACATCTCATCAATTTCCGGATTATTAGTCCGGATAATCCCCACTACCCTAAAAGCGCCCGCTACTAATTCTTTATCCAAAGCCTGACCAGTAAGCACGATTTTGCGCCCGATCTTTACTTTTAATTTATCTGCCAGGTCCTGGCCAATGATGGCTTCTTTTTTGTTCTCGTTCAGTTCTAACCGGCCTTGTCTTAAAGGTTTTTTATAATTGATAAAATATTGTTCTTGCTCCAGGTTGACCCCTAAAATTTCAGCTCCTTGCGAATATTTAGCTGAAGAAACCATACCTTCGTTTTTTACTCTGGTTACAAAATGCGCCACGTTATTATTTTTTTTCAAGGCGGAAATGACGGGTTCGGTGTCATATATGTAATCTGATAATAATTGTGATTTATAATGCCCCTCTTTACTAATCATAAAATCACCGCTACTGGTACGCAGCGCATCATCGATCATTTGGCTCATCATACCCTCATAGAGGCCTTGCGTAAAAATCATTGCTGCCAAGCCAAAGGAAATCATCACAATCAGGATAAAAGTTCGGCTTTTGCGCCGCCAAAGGTTTAAATAGGCTGTCTTTAAGATTATTTTAAACATAATTAATAGCCTCGATAGGTTTGTATTTAACTACTTTAAGGATGGGGTAGAGTGCAGAAACAATATTCATGAAAATGACAAATAAGCTTAAATTAAAGATGTATTTGATAGAAAACACGGTCGGGAAATTAAGGTCCACAATGCCCCATTGTTGATATTGTTTCATAATTTCCGGTGACATCTCGATTTGGATAGGGTTTACCATATAATAGTACACCAAAGCCGCACCAATGAGCCCGCCGATCATAGCGCTGATCAAGCCCAAAATGAAGCTTTCTGCCAGCAGCATGGCATAAACCTGTCCGGGCTTAGTTCCAATAGCTCTTAAAACCCCTATTTCTTTAGTACGTTGCATAATGCTGATCACCGAGAAAATCATAATAACCAAGAAAATCACGCCTACCAAAATAGCAAACGTAAAATAACCAAAAACTTCATCAACCTTAATCAGCTGCACCATATATTTAATTGTAGTTCGCCAATCAACAACTTGGTTTTGCTTAGGATCAATTTTCACTTTTAATTGAGCTAATAAGGGAGTTGTGTTTGTACGATATTTTTTAGTTGGTAAAATCATTAAATGCGAAGCCACTCCTTGCGACAAAAACATGGTATCCATATATTTTTTGGAAATAAAAACCGCACGACTGTCAAATTGAGATCCTGTTTGAAAGATGCCTTTAATGACTAAATTGTCCGCGGCCATGGAATAATCCAAGGCAGTGGAGAGATATGTGAACTTATCTCCTATTTTAACTTCGAGTTTATCAGCCAGGTCTTTACCAATGATGGCATAAGGCTGGGTAGTTGAGGTTAAAAACTCACCTTCCACCATGGATTGTTTGATGCGGGACAAATATTGCTCTGTTTCCGGTACAATTCCGACCAGCATTCCACCTGCAGAATCCTGTTCACCGGAAAAAAGCGCAAAAGTTTGCATTCTTTCAGTATACTTTTCCACGCCTTCTTGATCTTGGATAATTTTTTTGACTTCAGGAAGATTGTAAATCAGATGGTCATAATCGGGCTTGTCCAGATAGCCTGCACCCGTGACTTCCATATAACCCGCGTACACTTCCACGGCATCACGGATCATTTTTTTGTATTCACCTTGTTGAAAGCTATATGCAAAGACAAGAAATACGGTGCAAAGCGCACTTAAAATAATGGTTAAGATAGCTCTTCTTTTATGCGCTAAAACATTGCGCCACGCGATTTTTAATAACATTTAGATTTTTACCCTCATTTTGATAGGGTTCTTAAAGAGCGTAACGAAAAAAGGCTGTCATCAAGAGGTATATCAAACTCAATTTTATCTAATTTCAAAATAGTTTTATTGCCCACCTTATCTTCATCCATAGGTTCCATAGTCCAAACAGTGGGGAGATATCTTCCGCTAGTCTTGATAACCTTGGTATAAGTTAATCTACGGATTAAGGCATTATCTTCATCATAATATTCTTGTTTTATAGGGTAATAATGCGTTTTGTCTACCCGACTCACTATCTTGCCCCAGACCACCGCCGCTTCTTCTTTAGGTAAAGATTCTATTTCGTAGCTTTTTTCATCTTCACTAAGCAATACATGTGTATAATCATGGACCGTAGAGCTTTCTTTGACCAGGTCGTCGTTAGAAAAGTCCGTACCCATCCAAGACTGCAACATCATAGACGGTGGGAACTTAATGATTTTTTCAATTTTGGGAATATATTGCCACATATCGTTATTTATTTTGAGAAAAGTTACGCCTTTGTCTTTGATTGGATAAGTGATTTTGATAAAACTTTTTTCTGTACCCTGTGCCCAGCTGAGCAACTTAATGGTACGTTCCCAGCGAGCGGTTTGTACCATAATGGTCATTTCCCAATAGCTGGTTTTACCCCGCATAAGCGCATCCATTTTTTGAATGATTTCTTGAACTGTGGGTGGAGCAGCCTGACAAAAAGAGCTTAAAATAAAAAGAATCGTAAAAACGCTCATCCATAATTTCTTCATAATTAAAAGTTTAGTTTAAATTTAGGCGGGAAACAAGCTTAATTATTAGATTTTTTTTACCGGGCGCCAACAGAGTGAACAACTGAAGGTAAAAAAGATAAAGATGTTTTTTTTTGGTTTTTAGAAGTGACTTTAGGGCTAAGTGGGGGTAAATGGGGGATGTCTAAAACTTTGCCAGATGGAAGAGTTATTTTTAGATTTTTAGGTAGTCTTAAATTGGAGATGTCTGCTAACCCTTGAGAAAAAGCCACTTTATCTGAAGAAGGACATTGATCCTTATATAAATTCAAGGTTCGGAGTTCTTTATTTTTAAACATATCGATTAATAGTCTTAACGTATTGCTGGTGATAAAGGTTCTAGACAAATTTATTTCTTCGACATTCCTACCCTTTTTGACAATGATTTTAATGGATGGTATTGCCAACAAGCTACCTGATAAATTTATCGCAGTTGCATTTTTTATTGAGCTCCTTAATTCCCGGGTTTTTGAATTCCAAGTTTTTAAATTCCAAATTTTAAATTTTAGTTCCTTATCAAGGCAGCTAAGGTCTAAATGGTACCCACTGTTCCCTTCAGAAACACTTGTACCCTGCTTTTCCTCGATATATTTCTTTGATATTTTTGAGCTATTTTGTAACATTTCTCCTGACAAAATCACACGCATTAATCTTGTCTCCGGATCATTAATTACCTCGCCTAAATAAGCAACGGCCTCGGGAGATAATTCATTGCCAGACAAATCCAGTTTTTCTAGAAGCGTAGCAGGTTCTATAATGTTTTCTAGCGTTTCCGTGTCATAAGTAGTAGTGAGACCCGATAGATCTATTGTTTCATATGAAGTAATATGGGGCCACAAGGAACCTGCATTCTGGGATAGGGAATATGACGTAATACTAATAATTTTTTTGTTTATTTTATTTTACCCCGTATAATTATCGTATTGTTTTATAAGAAAATTTCACTTTGCCAGTTGACGAAAATATTAAGCTTCCCCATAATATTAAAACTATGAGTACAGACTTAACAAAAGAAATAAAAAGACGACGCACCTTTGGTATCATCAGTCACCCTGACGCGGGTAAGACTACACTTACCGAAAAGCTCCTGCTTTTTGGGGGCGCGATCCAGACCGCCGGTGCAGTTAAAGCCAAAAAGGCTTCTAAACATGCAACCTCAGATTTTATGGAAATTGAAAAACAAAGAGGCATATCCGTAGCAACCTCAGTCATGGGTTTTGATTATAAAGGCATTAAAATCAATTTACTCGACACCCCTGGACACGCTGATTTTAGCGAAGATACGTATAGAACTCTCACTGCCGTAGATAGTTCTATTATGGTGATCGATTCCACCAAAGGCGTAGAGTCACGTACCCGAAAATTAATGGAAATATGTCGTCTGCGCAACATCCCGACCATGACCTTTATGAATAAACTGGATCGAGAAGGTAGAGACCCTGTGGAACTACTGGATGAGATTGAAGATATACTGCAAGTTCACGTAACTCCCCTGAGCTGGCCTATTGGCATGGGTAAAACTTTTAAAGGTGTATATAGTATATACGAAAAAAGATTGATCCTTTTTAAGTCGCACCAAAAACAAAACACTAAAGATATTATAGAAATCACTGACCTGAACGACCCCAAACTAGACGAGTACTTAGGATTGCAAGCAGATAAATTAAGGGAAGATTTGGAGTTGATTAGCGTTTATCCTGAATTTAATGTACAGGATTATCTGGAAGGACATTTAACACCGATCTTTTTTGGTAGCGCTTTAAACAATTTTGGGGTGAGGGAACTCTTGGATGCTTTTATCCAGTTTGCCCCGCATCCTCGCGAAGGCCAGACTGATAAAGGGGCTGTATTAGCAGACTCCCCTAAATTCAGTGGTTTTATTTTTAAAATACATGCCAATATTGATCCGAAACATCGTGACCGCATTGCTTTTTTAAGGGTATGTTCGGGCATTTTTGAACGTAATAAAAAAGTTCACCATGTGCGAACTGGTAAGGCTTTAAGATATTCAAACCCTACGGCTTTTCTGGCGCAAGACAAAGAAATTATCGACGCGGCTTATCCCGGCGATATTGTCGGTCTATATGATACAGGTAATTTAAAAATTGGCGATACTTTAACCAGTGGTGAAAAAATCAATTTTCATGGTATTCCTAGCTTTTCCCCGGAAATTTTTCGTACAGTCGTTAATTTAGACCCCATGAAAACCAAACAATTAAATAAAGGGCTGGAACAACTTTGCGAAGAAGGAGTAGCCCAGGTATTTTCCAAACTAAATAGCCCATCACGCATTGTGGGTACTGTGGGATCTCTTCAGTTTGACGTGATTACTTTTAGGCTTGAGCATGAATACAAAGCCAAATGTCGTTTTGATCCTTTAAATTATTTCAAAGCGTGTTGGCTGATCAGTAAAGATCCTCTGATTTTAGAAAAATTTGTCAAAAAACGTCATGCACAAATTGCTAAAGATGTTAAAGGCCGACTGGTTTATCTCGCTGAAACCAAATGGAGTCTCAATCGCGAAATCAAAGAAAACCCAGAATTAATTTTTCATTTTACCTCTGAGTACTAGGCGTTATACCAGTATTAATAAATGTTACGGGGCCTATTTGTATGGAATCATGCTGTGGGAGTTTTGTAGAATCTATAAAGGTTCGGTTAGTAAAGCCGGTACGAATAGCCATAAAATTGTCAAAAGTAGCATATGCTGGATGGTCAGGATCGAGAGGCTTTTCAGTCGAAGTACTAGGAGTTTCAGTAAAGAAAATAGAGTCATCAAGATATATAGTTGTACTATGTTGATGAGTTTTGGCCCACGCTTTTAAAGCAGTACACGTGTCTGCTGAGATTTTTAGGTCATTTAAATATAATTTTGCTAGCTGTGATAAATTTTTGCTATGCAATTTGTTTTTTAATAAAGTAACTGCCTTATCCCCAATATTTGTAAAAGATAAATTCAAACATTTTAGATTTGGAAATGTTTGAATTATTATAGCAACGACTTTTTGGCTAACATGTTTTAGCCCACTTAAATTCACAGAAAGAATATTTTCAGGATTTTTTGTTGCTGTAAATTTCCCCAAAATGGCATCTTCACTCAGCATTGGATGATGACTCAAGTCGATTTGTTTATCAGGCTGAAATTCCGGTGATGGCGGTCTCGTGGCTACTATTTTTTTTAAATTTTGTTCTTTCAATTTCTTTTCCCCTTAATTTTTTTGTATCTATTCAAAATCAGAACGTATATTAAGCCTTTAAACCCTTCTCCACAAGTGGAGCGGGGTGGCACGAAGTACCGAGGTGAGGCCTAAATCCTAAACCCGAATCGATATATTTTTTTATGTCTATCATTAAATTATCGTTAAATGAATTGCAAAAATTTCACTTTTTTCTTATATTTGGAATATGATCATCAAATCTCACGATATTACACACGACATTATTATCATTGGCGCGGGCATTGTAGGAGCTGCTATAGCTTATGAACTAGCTAAATACGAGCTTGAAATTTTGGTTTTGGAAAAAGAGGCCGAACCTTCTTTCGGGGTTTCCAAATCCAATAGCGGTATTATCCATACAGGGTTTCAATCCCCAGCCACTAGCCTCAAGGGTAAATTAGCCGTGCGTGGTAATAAGCTGTATTCTGATCTTGCCCAAAAACTAGATTTACCGCTCAAACAAATCGGGGAACTGGTCGTGGCTTTTGAGGAGGAGTTACCTAAACTTGAGGAAATGCAAAAAAATGGCCAAGAATTAGGCGTGCCTGACCTTCAAATTGTAGATCGCGCCTGGCTCGATCAGCATGAACCCAATCTTAACCAGGATATCCAATACGCTCTTTTAGGCCCTACTGCCGCGGTAATCAATCCTTACGAGGCTGTATATGCGCTATTGGAAAATGCCCTTGCTAATCAAGCGCAACTGCATTGTTCTGAAAAAGTCTTGTCTATTCAGTCTCAAAACTCCGTTTGGCAGGTTACTACGGAAAAAGCCGTTTATAAAACCCGCTATGTGATCAATGCCGCTGGCCTTTTCGCAGACGAGATTTCACAATTAGCCGGTATTTTGTGCCCCAAGATTATTCCTCGTAAGGGAGAAGAATTTTTACTTGATCGGCATATCCAAAATTTGACAGAACGCGTTATTTTTCCCGTACCAAAGCCAGATACCAAAGGTGTTTTAATTATTCCCACTGTTGACGGTAATTATATGTTGGGCCCTACTGCTACCGAAATAGAAGACAAAACTGATCTGAGTACATCGCAGGCAGGCAAAGAAAAAGTGCTTAAAGCTATCAGTAACCTCGTGAAATGGCTTCCGGAAACTATTGTAATTACTTCTTTTGCCGGCTTAAGACCAGCTTTAAAAAATGGTGATTTTTATATTCAAGAAGACCAGCCTGGTTTTGTAAACCTTGTTGGTATTCAGTCCCCAGGACTTACTGCAGCACCAGCTATCGCAGAACATGTGAGAGAAATTATTGAGAAAAAACAGCCGCTAAAAACCCGTGTACATTATCAGTCAGAAAGAAAGGCAATCCCTCGTTTCCGAGACTTGCCCCTAAATCAGAAAAACACTTTAATTCAACAGGATCCTGATTTTGGCGAGATCATTTGTCGTTGTGAAGAAGTCACCAAAGCTGAAATTAAAATGGCTATTCAGCGTGGCGCCTGTACTTTGGATGGAATAAAGTTTCATACTAGAGCTCAGATGGGCAGATGCCATGGCTCTTTTTGTACGGCCAAAATTATGACTATTTTAAAAGATGAACTAGGACTTAAATATCAGCAAATTACCAAACGCGGGAAAGGGACCGAAATTGTCTATTAAAAAAGAATATAATTTAATTGTCATTGGTGGTGGTCCCGCAGGTATGGCCGTGGCTTATAGCGCTTTTCAGGCAGGTGTGAAAGACATTCTATTGATTGAAAGACATCATAAATTAGGCGGTATTCTAAATCAATGTATTCATGTCGGGTTTGGTTTACATTATTTTAAAAAAGAATTAACCGGTACTGAATACGCTGCCCGATACCGGAAGCTGTTATCAAATACAGATATCGAGATCAAACTTTCTACTTTTGTTACTAATGTATCCCCTCAAAAAGAAGTTACTTTTATCAATCGTTCGGATGGCGTTTGCGTAGCTCGTGCCCAACGACTGGTTCTTGCTACAGGATGTCGTGAGAGAACTAGAGAAATGCTTACCGTACCCGGGTTTCGGCCCGCTGGTATTTTTACTGCCGGTTTAGCTCAGGAAATGGTCAATATCTACGGCCTTATGCCAGGTAAGAAAATAGTGGTTGTGGGGTCTGGGGACATTGGCCTGATTATGGCTAGACGTCTGACTTTGGAAGGATCTCAGGTTTTGGCTGTACTGGAAATTCAACCTCAGCTTTCGGGCCTGATCCGCAACAAAGTACAGTGTTTAGACGATTTTAATATCCCGTTATATTTAGAGCATGAACTTTTGGAAATCTTAGGGAAAAATAGAGTCGAAGGTATCAGGTATCGCGACGTTAAAGGCCAAAAAGAAGTATATATGAAATGCGACGCCGTTCTTTTTTCCGTGGGCTTGATTCCGGAACGAGATTTATTGATAGACCAAGAGATGACTCCCAGTAATGAGGTCAGACTAGCAGGGAACGCCAATTACGTACATGAGCTAGTGGATCATGCAACCAAAGAATCTGAAAAGATTGGACAAGAAATAGCGCAAGAACTTTTAGGAGCAAAAAATGTCTAAAAAATTTGTTTGTATTATTTGTCCTAATTCCTGTGAAATTGAGATTGATGATCAAGGACAAGTTTCCGGTGCCAAATGTAAACGCGGTATTGAATTTGCTGAGCAAGAGCTGGCCGGTCCTGCACGTATTGTTACCACCACCATACTATGTAAAGATTTGAAATGTACAGAGCGTATCCCTGTCAAAACCATTCATCCCATTCCCTTGGCAGATATTGCCAAAGTAATGTTGCAAATCAAAACCATTGTGTTAAACCATAAACCAGCTTTAGGGGACATCCTTGACCAAGAAGGTGTTTCTTTGGTTGTAACAGGAGAATAAATGGATATATGTATTCGACCCATCACTATCTCAGACGCTGCTCAATATATTGAGTTAGGCCAGCAGCTAGACCAAGAAACTAAATTTATGTTACTGGAACCTGGGGAACGATCGTTAGATATTCAAAAACAAAAAGATATCCTGCAATCTATTCTTAAAGCATCTAACAAAATTATTTTTGTCGCTGAAACCAAGGCTAAATTAGTGGGGTATATAGCTGTTTTTGGTGGTAACTTTAAAAGAAATTATTCTACAGCTCAGATTGTGATAGGTGTTTTACAAGCCTATACAGGACAAGGTCTAGGTCGTGAATTATTTGCCGAGGTTTTTCAATGGGCTACAGCACATCATCTCCATAGATTAGAATTAACGGTTATGGCGCATAATGAAAACGCTTTGTCGCTTTACCAGAAACAAGGCTTTGTGATTGAAGGCGTGAAAAAAGATTCCCTTTTACTTGACGGTGATTTTGTTGATGAATATTATATGGGAAGATTGTTAAAATAATAAAGGAGCTATTATGCTTAAAAAACAAACCACCATTATCTGGGATTGGAACGGTACTTTAATCGACGATCTGCATATTTGTCTCGAGTCTATCAATGCTATGTTGAAACGAAGACATTTACCTTTACTTTCTTCGTCAGTATACCGTCAAATTTTCGATTTTCCGGTTATTAATTATTATTTAAAATTAGGGTTTGATTTAGAAAAAGAATCTTTTGATCATGTTTCAGTAGAGTTTCATGATGAGTACTTAAAAAGACTAAATACTGGGGAATTACATAAACATGCTTTGTATATTTTGAATTATTTTCAAACCAAAGGTATTCCCCAAAATATTCTATCGGCCCTACGACATGACCTTTTAATAGATTCAGTCCAAGCTTTAAACGTTACTTCATATTTTAAAAATATCGCTGGTAATAAAGATTTGAAAGGCCATAGTAAAACCGAATTTGGTCTAAATTTATTAAAAAAACTTACCTATAACCCAGAACATACGTATTTGATCGGGGATACTACCCATGATGCCGAAGTCGCTCACGCTATGGGTATAAAATGTATTTTAGTAGCTGACGGCCATCAATCTAAAGAGCGCCTTTTAGCCACCAAAATGCCCGTAGTAAATAATTTAAAAGAACTTCCCGCGCTCTTCTAATTCATGATCCAAACAGCATAGTTAAGCATACTCGCATAAATTACCCAGATAAAATAAGGGGCCAAAAGCCAAGCCGCGCGTTTTGATATGGGATAAAAAAACGTTATATTCAGTACAATAGCAAATAAAAGTACTAAAATTTCCGCAAAAGCAAAACCTGGAGACTTTAATCCAAAAAACAAAGCTGACCATAGAATATTCAAAACGAACTGAAAACTAAAAACACACATTGCTTGACGAATTTTTTTCTTTTTAAATCCTTGTCGCCATACTAAAAATAAAGAAAAACCCATCAATAAAAATAAGATTGTCCAAACTGGCGCAAACAACCAGTTTGGGGCTGTGAAAAAAGGTTTATTTAAAGTTGTATACCATACCGGGATTGTCGGTATGGTTACCAAAAAAGATAGCAAACCGGCAAATTGACAAACAAATAGCGCTACAATCAGTTTTGAGACATCAGTAAAAGTTATTTTTTTCATTAGAAACAAAAACCTCCATTAAAAATATTTTCATCCTGTATATTTAATATTATATCAAAAAAATGTTATGATACGCCTTATGAAATTCGAAGTTATCAAGAAATCTTCCAAATCCCATGCGCGTGCCGGTAAGTTGTACACAAACCATGGTGTGATTGAAACCCCGGTTTTTATGCCCGTAGGCACGCAAGGTACCGTTAAAACCTTGACTCCTCATATGTTGCACGAGATCAATGTCCAGATTATTCTGGCCAATACCTATCATCTAGCCTTGAGACCAGGCAAGGACCTATTAAAAGAAAAAGGTGGGTTACATAATTTTATCAATTGGCCTAAACCAATACTCACCGATTCCGGCGGTTTCCAGGTTTTTTCCTTATCTAAAATGCGTCATATCACAGAGGAAGGCGTGATTTTTAGATCACATATAAACGGGGATAAACATCTTTTTACCCCGGAATCTGTGGTGGATTTACAGCTGGCTTTCAATTCCGATATTCAAATGCCTTTGGATATCTGCTCTCCCTATCCTTGCACCAAAGAAGACGCGATCAAGGATTTGGACCAAACCGTACGTTGGGCCAAACGCGCCAAAGATGAATGGGAAAAGCGACATACCGGCCAGATGCTTTTTGGCATTGTACAAGGTAGTTATTATAAAGACCTCAGAGAAAAAGCCGTGGAAATGATGACTGAACTTGATTTACCAGGTTACTCTATTGGGGGAATGGTACCTATTGGTCAGATCAATGAGATTTCCGGTTTCACCGCGCAGCTATTACCGGAAAACAAACCGCGTTACTTGATGGGCGTGGGCTTACCAGAAAACCTGGTACAAAATATTGCCGATGGACTAGATATGTTTGATTGCGTTATTCCTACCAGACTAGCGCGTCACGGCCAGTTTTTTACCAAAACGGGTCGGGGTAATATACGAAAGGCCGAGCATCGTAGTAATGACGAATCATTAGAAAAAGGTTGCGCTTGTTATGCTTGTAAAAACTTTTCTAAATCGTATATACACCATCTTTTCAAGGCTAATGAAATTTTAGCCTTAACCTTATTGAGTTATCATAATGTTTATTTTCTGGTAAATTTTGTCCAAAATATTAGAGAAAAAATTCTAAGCGGAGAGTTTTGAGAAACTAACACCCCCTCTCCTAAGATTAGAAGAAGGGGTTAGGGATTGAGGTTGAACGAGCCTAAACTATTTTTTTAGACTCCAAATAATATCTTTTCTCCTCAGCTTCACCCATAGAAAAAGTTTTACGAGGAAGAGAACCGTCTTTAACTACTGTTTCAAATAAAGTGTTTTTATCAACTGTTGGTGTGTAAAGACCAATATTGTTGTCTTTGGCAGCTAGATCATCTACGATATCTGTGCCATGTATGTAATCAACTTCCGCATTTGTATTGGTTTTTAAATAATCATTGATAAATACTTGTAACGTACCAACTTCCAGTACTTGATTTGGCTTATTAATGAGCACTGTACCACAAGTTGTTTTGCTAGCAAAAGGAACAGCATGTACGCCTTTTGAGACTGTTTCAGCAATTTTTAGAGCTTCTGTTTTAGAGCTTGTTTCTTTCCATTCGGCGTTAAGGCCTAAATTGTTGCAATAAGTCACAAAATCAGTCACGAACTGTTTCGGCGAAACATTGAAAACAACTCTGTAAATAGGTTCAAAAACCAAACCTTCATCATGGATATTATTAAGTTCAACTAAAGCATAACGTGCCGGATGGCTTTCTTGTTCTTCTGCGGTCAATGTTTTTTTGATATTTCCCCAATGTGCCTTAGCCGTAGCTAAAGAATGGTTTCCGTCACCAGTTGCAAAAAGCAGTACGTCTGTATCTGTAGTATTGTATTTTGTTTGGAAAACATTAATTTCAGACAATTTTTCCAAAGCTGTAAAAATATTTTGGATCATCGCCGGCTCTTCCACTTTCCAGCCCTTGATATGTCCGCCTTTCATCATCAGATCTGTATCATAAACTTTTTCTAATTGGCTTGTTCTAGCGGCAATAGGCTCGATTACTGTTTTTTCCGGGTCATCAATCAATACCAAAATATGAGGCAATTCGATAGATGCATTTTTACGCACTTTTAAACGAGGAGGAATTCTATCTGGAATAGTACCTTCTGTTGCTCTTACTAAAGTTTTTGAACCTTTTTCATAACTATATTGTTCCAGGTCAAGTCCAATAACCAAACCTTTTCTAGAAGAAGTATGTTCTGTACTACGATCCAAATAAATAAAACCAGGTGCTTGTTTTACAAGCGTGCCTTCTTCTAAATATTTGTTCATACTAGCATTAATTTTTTCTATTCTTTCTTCTTCACCTGGTTTTTCCAAAAATACTTCAGGGAAAATAACATTGTTTGTAGAAGGGGTATCACCCACAATTGTTTCTACTTCCTGCCAATACTCTGGCTGAGACGTAAACTGATCACAGGCTACTACCGCCCATTTAGACATATCTACAGTTTTGTTTGGTAATAATACCTCAGGTACGGCTAGGCCGATTTTTTTGTTGACCAAAATTTTATTTTTTACCATTTCTTGCATGTTTTTCCCTTTCTGATTTTAAGATGTTTTATATAGTACCATAATTTATATGAAGCAATCCATTTTTTACCACGGATATTTTTTTAGAAATTCGCTATAAGTGCCTTGGAATATAAAGATTTTATCATCATCAAAAACAATGATTTTTTTAGCTAAATTTCTTAAAAAACTTTCGTTATGCGTGACAATCACGACCGCGCCGTTAAAAACCGTGAGCGCTTCAATCAAAGTATCACAAGAATCCATATCCAAATGATGAGTAGGTTCATCTAATAATAATAAATTAGCTGGTTTTAATAAAATTTTTCCGAGCAGTACCCGGGCTTTTTCGCCACCAGACAAGATTTTGATTTTTTTTAAAGCTAAATCCCCGGAAAATAACATAGCTCCACAAACCCCACGTACTTTACTTTTGTTTTTTTCTACACACTCTTCCAATAATTCATGTTCGATGGTGTTTTCTAGATTCAATTCTAATTTATTGGTTTGTCCAAAATACCCAATTGCTGTTTTAGGATGCAGCTCAACTTCCCCTTTTGTGGGTTCCAGAAATCCATTCAACAATTTTAGTAAAGTTGTTTTTCCTTTACCGTTTTTGCCAATAACCGCAATGCGATCATCTTTTTCAATATATAAATGAAAGTTTTTAATTAAATCAGGTAATGCTAGATCATAACCAAAACATAGTTTTTTAGCTTTAAGTAAAGTTTTAGCTTGAAACTCGGCTTCAGAAAATTTGAAATCCAAAGCTTTTTCTTTAATTAATTTTTCAAGTTTAGCTTTTTTTTCCAGGTTTTTAATTTTGGATTGTACCAGACTTGCTAAAGAAGCTTTGGAACGAAACCGATCAATAAAAGCTTGTACCGTTTCACGTTTTTTTTCGTCATTAATCCTTGTTTTTTCTTGTGTTTCTTCTTCTTCTGCTAGTTTTCCATACATTTTAATGGTCGAACCCGCTAATTTTTTGATTTTTTGACGATGAATCGCTAAAGTATGATTCGTAATACTATCCATAAACTGACGGTCATGCGAAATAATCATCAATTCATGGGGCCATTTTTTCAAGAATTGGGTTAACCAACGAATCGTAGGTAAATCCAGATAATTGGTCGGCTCATCTAAAAGCAAGAGATCAGGTTCGTTTACCAAAACTTTGGCTAAATTAATTCTGATTTGAAATCCACCGGAAAATTTATGAGGGGGTTCCAACATATCTTCGATACTAAAACCCAGCCCACTTAAGATTTTTTCTACTTTCCATTCACTATATTGATCATCAGCGCGTAATCCAAGACACGCTTCTTCAATCACCGTATCTTTTGTGAAATGCAAATGTTGTTTTACATACCCGATCGTAAGGTTTTTTGGTTTGAGGATGCTGCCCTTATCAGGGGTAATCTCTTCGGTGAGTAAATTAAATAACGTGGTTTTACCCGACCCGTTTCTGCCTACTAAACCAATTCTTTCACCATCACTAATATTAAAACCAACTTTATCAAAAAGTGTTTGTGAACCAAAACCGAGACACAAATCTTTTATAGAAATCATTTTCTACTATCCTTTATCCTAATTTTCAATACGCCTTGTTATTATGTACGGGTTTTTTAATATAACAGAGCAGCCTTGCTTTGTGAATGATCTTTGCGCTCGATTCACGTGCTTTTTGTTAAGTGTTGTTCTTTTAAAACTACAATATTACTCCACGTTTCAGCTTCTTTTAAACCTGCCAATATGCCAGTATATTCCGCGTGACCTTTGGGAATCACTTTAATTACTTCGAAATCAGTATGAGGCCTTATCAAAACCTCGTCGGATTCTCCCCTAGTTAAATCAGGGAGTCTTTTTCCGCTTTCAGTAGTTATGATCATCAGCGTATTCGGAATAGGTCCGGTTTCGATAGTTTCCCCAAAATCAGATAAAACAGTCGTGCAAGTACTCATAAAAGCTTGTTCTCTAATTAATTCACCTGGTTGATAAATTGTCGCAGGCCTTTCAAAATACGCTACACGGTATACTTCACCTTGAACTGAAGGCAGTAAATTTATATATCCGGTTAGCAGAATAGCAGAATTATCAAAGCCGCCTGCTCTTAAATTAGCATTGATCCGACGATAATTTTTGGACGGATCCTCTTCTTCACCAGTATAATCCACTATGGCCTCACGCCCAGCCTCTAAATCATTTTCGTCAATCGCGATCAAGGCCGTATCCTGTAGCGAAAAGTCGATTCCTTTTATAGGAGGATATGTTAAGGCTAAACGCGCAAAATGCCGCCCCCAGAAATCATCCACACTCGCGCGCATTTGCCGGCATCTCTGCATTAAGATATCTGTCATATTTTGCCGGTATTTGGCATACGCTACATATGTGTCTAGCCCGCAGTCGCTTAATACTTCCGGCGTTATACTCGCTAGCCGTTCCCAATAAGCTTGTGTTGAGGGCTGTTCTAATAACCAAGTAGCTAAAAAAGGGTTGGCTTTTAAGTATTGTCTATAATTAGGGTAAACAGGTTGATCTGGTGGTATAGGTACCCAATATACCTCCGGATTAAACATAGGAATACCCTCGGTTATTGGCCCTTCTAGACAATAATCTCCATCCTCATTCATCAAAAATAAAGACTCATGTACCAGCATTCTTAAAGCATGAACTTTGTCAAAGCTTATAATACGACCATCAGGCAGCAGGCCAAAATTTCCTTCATGCGTATCATAATTGGCCATCAATTGATCAGTCGCCATATGTTGGACAAGTTGTAAGTGTTGTTCTGGGCTAACTTTCTGAAAATCTAAACCTGTTATACTTCCCCATTGATTTTTGAGTGGAGTTACAGGCAATGGATAATGAGGCCAGTATTCTTGCTGAATACAGGTATAGGTACTATCAGCTGGATGTGCCTTGGGTACTAACTCATTTGTCAAAAAAGCCGCCAATTGACTCCCAAAACATTCTGCAGCCGCAGCTATGGGTGCTCCTGTTTTTTTAAGTAAAAATAGCTTAGTGCTCTGATCATAAACCCAATTTTTACCCGCTATATATCTTATTTCATCAGGCTGTTGCCATACCGATAACAAGATCAAACGTAAGTCCAGATTTTGTTTGGTATTATATAAAGTAGATTGCAGCAACTGCTTTAATTTTGGGAATCCAAAATCCTTCGTTTTTTTAACTAGGGCTCTTAAATGATCAGGCAGAGACCTGCTATCTGTTTTTATTAAAAGAGTTAACTGATCTGTCAGCTCTTGAGGTTCATAATGTGTTAATAAAAATTCCTGTTTCCACGGCACTTGTAAGAGATTTGTTTGTAACTTTTGCAGTTCATCTTTGGCAGCTATGCGCGCGCTTTCTGGCTTTAAATAATAGCCGTTCCTGTATTGGCTATCAATTTTAGTGCGTAAGTCTGTAATAAAAGTGTCTAAGCTAGTTAGAAACTCCGGCCTTAAAGCCGCTATTTTTTTATTTAAAGTAATTAACAATGAGCCCCCCCTAATTCTTTTCATACTAAATTATCGTAAGTAAGAATTCTAAATTGCAAAAATTCAGAAAACTTTTTTTATGAATTATTTGTTTTGTAATTTTTTTTTTTTGATTTATTATATAATTATAAAAAAACTTAGGAGGTTATTCATGCGTAAAATCAAATTAATTTCTGTTGTTCTGGGTATCTGTCTAATACTAGGTTTAGTAGGTTGTGGTACTACTACTAGCAGTAGCGGTAGCAGCAGCAGCGAAGACAGCGATAGTTCTTCTACCAGTGTTACACTTACAGGCACGATTGCCTCAGGTACTCTAGGTACAAGCTCCTTAAATCAAAATTTGAAACCCCTAGCCGCTACAGATTATACAATCGTAGTTGTCGATAATGACAGTAATAAAATTTACAATACTACCGCCAATGCCGAAGGCGAATTTTCCCTAGATGTACCTACAGATGGCACTTATTTGGTTAGTATTATTAATGATGGCTCTTACCTAGGCCCTACAGTATTTGACGGCGAAGGTACAGAAGTTAATACCGCGATCACTCCTTCTGCTAATGCGGATTTAGGTGCTATTACAGTAGATTCCACCAATGGATATGCCCAAACCGCGACAACGCCTGCGGACGTAGCTACTTCCATTACTAGTGAAGCTACAAATGGCAAACCACTGGGTGCGGGCAATGACGGTAAAACAGAGAATAGTGGAGTTACCAACCGCACAGATTCAGACAAGGATAAAGACGGGATTCCTAATCTGTTTGACGCAGACGAAGACAATGATGGTATCAGAAACGGTGTGGCTTCAGCAGCTAGTAGCACAGAAGTAGTAAGTGATTATGTGGAATCAGTGTATATGAGCAGTAATATTTGGGCAGACCATAATACTACCGAAGGTGCCGAAGATTTAATTGCTTTACGTTTACATGTCGTACCAGTGGCTGGCCAGGAAAGCATGATTGCTAGCGTGGCTTGTACTAGCGTCCCTTCCAGTATAGCCAGTGTAGCTACGGTTAGATACGCTGATTCTTTAGGTAGTCCAACAGGGTATCCAGCTGAGAATTCTCTTTGGCAAACTGCTAGTTACGGCCTTTACGAAACCACCACTTTAGCTAGCGATCAGTGGATTATTTCTATCTGTCCTAAAGCTATTATGAACGTAGGCGATACTTTTACGATTCGAGTAACTTATACAGACGCAACCTATGAGGATTTTTTTGTTACTACTGCGTATGTCTTAACTGACTGGGCTAAAATCACCGAATATAATAGTACGGCTATGCCCGTAGAAGGCACTAAAACTGATCCCGTAACTTATTCTTCAGACACCTTGGAAATAACTTTTTCTAAACCACTCGACGAAGATGGTGATGTACTTGCTGGTTTAAGTTATTCTGTGATTTATGGTGTAAGCACTTTAGACGGCAGTATTTATCTTGTCCCAGGTAGTTCTACAGAATCTAGTGTTACAGATACTGGTAGTGATACCCTAAGTTATACTATTACCACTACCGCCAACGCTACTTACTACGTCACGCCGGTAGCAGAGTCCGCCGATGGTCAACGCAATGGTGAAGAGACTTGGTTTACGAGACAATAAAAATTATAAAAAAGGAAAAAACTTATGATAAATGTACATTCTATTAGTTTTATTTTAAGCCTGATCGTAATGCTAATGTGTTTTCGAGCCTATATTCTTTTTAAAAGAATCACCACTCTTTTTAGCGGTGTCGGTTTGATTTTTTTGAGTTTAGCTCATTTGAGTTTTTATTTTGGCTTAGATAACCGTGCCGATGGCCATTTATTCATCATTCTTTTAAGAGTTATAGGTTTTTCATTAGTCTTTATTGGTATCTATAGAGCAACTTTGATGCTCAGAAAAACTGACAGATCTTCCTGAAAACAAAGTTCCCGGCTAACATCAAGTTAATTTCTCAATAATTAAATTGACGTACTGTGATTTCATGTTTTACGACAAGTCTATATCAGTCACTTGAGAAATCAATCCTCAAAACCTACCTTTACGAAGTCCCTGAAATTTTTTTTACAATATTTACGATAATTTAATATCTTTCTAAAACGAAGAATAAAAAGGGGTGGGCAGAATTATTATGAAAAAGATAATTTCTTCAAATATCGATCAGGTAACAAATGCGTGGCCATCCTTTTTTAAAACACTCCAAAAACAGCTTGGTCAAGCAATAGATAGTCTAGGATTACAAGACCCGAAGTTTGCTAAGTTAATGCGTCAAACAACCTTTTCAGATAAATATTTTACTTTAAGTTATTGTCATTCTGACCATCAATCTGAGACAGACTATGAATATGATGATGAAGCCTATGGTTTGAATCATTCTATAGGGGAAGTAATTCATTTAGAGGTAAGATGCTCCAAAGATTGTATGGAAATTCAGGCTCAGGTTTATGACGATTTTCTACATGAAGATATTATTGATGTGTTTAGTCAAGCCGTAAAAGTTTTTACGCAAAAACAAGGTATCCCATATATCCTAATCGAAAATAAAGAAAAAAATAATTTTTCACAACAATTTTCTAAGACAACAGGTTTTACCTGTTCAGCAGATACGTATTTAAGTGGTAGAGGGGCATTTAGCGAACTAGCTACAACTACAGAATTATTGGCGACTTGCCTTGAGCCAGCGTGTGCGAAGAGTTTTTTTCTGCTCGCTCCTGGTGCCTGTGAGTTACCACAGCCACAGCCGGTTAAAAAAGAAGTGCCTATTCAACTCCCATTAGACCCAGACATTAAAGAATGTTTAATCAAACCCCTAGAAAGAGCGATCGCCGCAAACCCGTCCTTAAAAGGAATAAAACCATCCGAATCATCAACTAATCAGATAATTAGTTTTGTCCATCAAGGTTTTTGTAAAAAAAGTGCCCCAGAGCAGGAAGACGTAGCCTCAAGAAATTTGGACGCTTTAAAAGGGGAAGTTATTCTTATCAGGTTTGATTATAGTGAAAATGTCTTAGAGCTAGACGTAGTGGTTGTACATCAGGAATTTAAGCATCAAGGGCTAGGCAAGATTATAGTGCAGGGTTTGAAAGATTTTGCCCGAAAAAAGCAGATTCCATATATCTTTATTGAGCAAGCGTGTGAGGACGGTCTTCGGTTTTGGCCGGAACAACTTCAAGCACATCCCATTGAGGTTCCTTCTACTTTTAATATAAACGGGGCCTTCAGAAAACATTTTTTTGAAAATATTCCTCCAGCTCTGTTTGTCGATAAGAATCACCAAAATCTAGATCCAGATAAAATATATACCATGATTGCCAGGGTGCCGATTATTTATGGCGAAATCCCCCAAATTCCTGAGTTTTAAAGCCTGTTATTAATTTTTTTATCCATTGAGGTGTTTTAGTCATTTTATTCCCCTATTCCAAAATCACCTGCCACAGAAAGAAGAGCAGGGGGAGTCACCTCAGGAGGCCGGGTTGAGGCCTAAAAAATTTATGTTAAAATCTAAGTATGAACAAAGAATTTCATTATTGGATCACCGGGATTATTGCATATAAAGCAGGTTTTAGTGCAGAGGAAGCTAATATTATTGCTTATAGCTCTCAATATGTAGATGACAATAATAGAGGTAAAAAGATCCTGGATAAATCAACTAACAAAGTTTTTACACATTACATTAGCCAAACCATGGATATCCTCAAACCCAAAAATAAGCTTTTGCGTATATATCCAATTTTTCATTTTATACCTGGAAATCCTGTGTGTGCGAAAGCCCGTCGTCGGGACGGTAAAATGCACCTGCTCAACACTACACCTGACAATGAAACCGCCAATAGCTTGCTTCAGGCGGCTTTCCAAGCAGACCCCGCGTCCCGCCTTTACCGTATCGGCATTGCCACGCATAGCTATGCAGATACTTGGGGCCATCAGAATTTTGTGGGTTGGCATGACAGCTTTAATGCTTTGGGCCTTAACCCCATCCCCAATATTGGGCACGCTGACGCTTTGCATAACCCCGACCTGGTGAATTTTAGCTGGCAAGACCAGCGGTTGGTAGAAAAAAATATTAATAATAATCATCGTTTATTGGCCGCGGCTCAAGCGCTTTTTCAACATTACACGCATTATTTAAAAACTACGGCTGATTGGGCAAGTTTAAAGGCTGATTTGACTAAACTTATTTCTACCCCAGATGAGCAGGTTAGAATTAAAGCGTATCGAGCATATGCGCCCTGGTTGCAAAGCTATGATGAGCATATTTGGTTCAGTGAGGCTGTAGCAGAGGAAAAGGGTATTTTACAATATATACCTTTTAATGTATTTCCTTCAAAATGTGCTTGGCGAGATGGCATAACCAAAGAAAAAACTGATTGGTACAAATTTCAAATGTCCGTGATTGATCATGAGCAGGGAGGTATTAAATTATTAAAAAATATTTTTAAGCAAATTGACGTCAATATTGCGGTGGTTTAGAGTTTTTTAAAAACTTTGTTATCATTTTTAGGTATGAAACCTATTTTCAAGCGAAGCGAGCGTCGCGAAAAGAGATGTACAGCATCTTTTTTTTTGATCGAGTGAACGCCGAAAAGACAGGGGTAAATACCCTTTATTAAGAGACTTGGTTTATATGGCAATAGCAGATGAAAAATAATATTATGCAAAAAATTAGTGGGCTTTGTTTAGAGCTTGATAAAGTTGCTTTTGAAATTTATAGTTCTTTTTCAAAACTCACCAAAAATACAGAACTAAAAAAATTCTGGGCTATTATGGCGGCAGAAGAACAGCTCCATCTCAAATTTTGGCAAAGCCTTCATAAAGCGGGCGAAAAAAATCGACTGCCAGATATATTTGATGAACCAGAATTGGCCTATACAGAATTAAAAAAAATTATTTTCAACACAAAAGAATTAATTAAGCAGAGTAAAAAGAGTCTTGATATTAGCAGTACCTTTTTCATTGCCTATAAATTAGAGTTTAATATGTTACATCCAGCTTTTGAAATGACTTATTATCTGATGCGTGATTTTGTTGAAGTTAAGATGCCTGAGGATAGCTATCAAAAACATATAGATGAATTTCTTGATATGTTTACTAAATACACATCTGACAAACCAGAATTGGAAATGCTTGGAAAGACTTTGCAGCGGTTATGGAAAGAGAATAGAGCACTTGCTTTACAGACTTCACAGGATAGTTTAACAGAGATCTTAAATAGACGTGCTTTTTTTGATTTAGCCCAAAATATGGCATCATTAGCTCAACGTAATCAATTTAATACAGGACTTTTAATGATTGATATTGATAAATTTAAAGACATCAATGATCAATATGGCCATCAAAAAGGAGATATGGTTTTAAAGAGCGTTGCGCAAAACATCAAAAAGAGTATCCGTAGTTCAGATCTAGTCGGGCGTTATGGAGGAGAAGAATTTATTGTTTTTTTATCTGAAATAAAAGAAGGCTCTCTTTTTCAAGCCGCAGAAAAAATCAGGGTTAATATAGAAGCTAGTTGCCCCAATGGTATTAGGGTTACGGTTAGTATCGGTGCTGCGGAAAATGTCTTTCCTGCAATCAATATTTCAGAATTAGAACCCTTTATAAAAAAGGCGGATGCTAATTTATATGAGGCAAAAGCAACAGGCCGTAATAAGGTTGTTTATTAAAAAACGAGTCTATCGATCAAACTTTAAAAAAAGCCACAAATTGAAACATTGCGACCCCGCCACCAACGATATCTTCCTGGAAAGTAGCTTTCAC
>JABGVJ010000078.1 GCA_018646105.1 bacterium | reverse complement strand
AAGCCGATAATTATAACAGGGGTCACAATAGATATACTCAAAAAAGCAAAGCTTAAACCAACTGCCAAAGCATCAATACTGGTAGCAACAGCCAAGATCAATAAAACAGTATAAGTTAAGGCTTTTGGCGATTCTTCCAGTTCTTTTAATTTAAATGACTCATAGATCATTTTTCCGCCAATAAAAACCAGTAAGCCAAACGCCAGCCAATGATCATAACCCGCAATAATATCTCTAAAACTAGATCCTCCGTACCAACCTAAGATCGGCATTAAAGCCTGGAACCCTCCAAAAAACAGGCCTAGCTTAAAAGCTGTCAGCAGCTTTTCTTTTTTTAAAACTAGACCATTAGCAATAGATACGGCAAAAGCATCCATAGCCAACCCCACAGCAATAAATAAAATAGTTAATAAATTCAAATTAAATCACCTTATATCATAAAACTGTTTTCCCACAAGCCACACATTCTCGGACATTAATATCCGGCACATGTTTTTCTTTATCTATTATTATAGCCTAAAAAAAGTATCTGTCCCCATTCCAGCACAACCTTAATCTTAACCTTAATCTTATTTCCCCCCCTCTTTTTGAATAAAGAGAGGGGGATGTCGCGTAGCGACAGGGGGTGAGTTTCCAGATGCCCCCACCAATGTCGGTTTTTCCTAAACCTGAACGGATACCGAGAAGTGTTTTGGTAATCTCCAAAAAGAATTATATAATCATAAATATGCATAGTCCTATGGAAAAGATTTTAGCTAAAATAAAAACAGATAAAAATCTGGATTTCACAGAATATCGGGAATCAACCATTACCCGTCGTATTAATCGTCGTGTTTTGTTTTCTTCCGTGCAGACTATCTCGGAATATCTGAAGTTAATAAAGAAAGATGATCAGGAATTGGATGCTCTTGTTCAGGATTGGCTATGATTTAATAGCCTCTCCGTGGATCACAGCCTTGAATCATCAAGAAGCATCTATTCTAATTGGTTCTAAATATGGTTACAAAAGCACCATTACGACTACTACCGGGACTTTAGAAAAAGTAGAATTTTTAGAAGTGGGTACGAAATTAAGGTTTACACCACATATTAATCAGGATGGTTATATAAGAATGGATATTTATCCTTCGATTAGTGAAGGTTCAGTTATAAATAGTTTACCGCAAGAAAGTACCACAGAAACAAAAAATACGGTTTTGGTTAAAGACGGTCAAACCATAGTTATTGGTGGTTTAACCAAAAACTATACCAATCAGATAGAAGTAGGAACTCCTATACTTTCTAATATTCCTTTTTTAGGTATGCTTTTTAGAAGAACCGAATTGGTACAAGAGAAAAGAGATATTATGGTTTTAATCACGCCCTATATTTTAACACCTGAATTTTTGGAAAAAATGAACGCTGAAAAAAAGATTATGGAAGAAAAATATCAAGAGAAAAAAGAACAAAATTCTAAGCTTATATATTAGGATTCAAAAACTTTAAAAGGACAGAGCCGTACACATTTTCGGCATTCAGTACATTTGTCTATATCAACTTCAGGGGCTTGTAAAGTATTTTGGGTCAAAGCCTGATTGGGACATACGTTTATAGCAGGGCATTTAATACATTTAGGACATTTTTCTTTCTTTATCAAAACAGGCATTTTTAGTTCCTTTTAAGCTTTTTTTTTGCCCCCAGTTTTTGATCAAGAATAATTCTAAGTTAATAACAATTATTTGTCAATTTTTGTTGAGATAATATATAATAAAAAAGGATATAAAATAAAAAATTAGCTAAAGAAAGTAGGTCAAAATGACTATTAGAAAATTTATTAAAATCGATGAAAAGAAATGTAATGGATGTGGACAATGCGTAACTTCTTGTGCCGAAGGGGCTCTGAAAATCATTAATGGTAAAGCAAAAGTTGTTAATGAGATTTTTTGTGATGGATTAGGCGCTTGTATTGGTAGCTGCCCGCAAAATGCCTTAGAAATAATTGAAAAAGATGTAGCAGATTTTGATGAAAAAGCAGTTGAAAAACATCTTGAAAATAAAAAGCATGATATTCCTTGTGGGTGTCCTGGTATGGCGATGAAAGATTTTGGTAAGCATGAAATAGAGACTAAAACAAAAAATTCAGAGGCAATTCCGAGTAAATTAAAACAATGGCCAATCCAGTTGCATTTGGTAAATCCAGCAGCCCCTTATTTTAAAAACGCTAATTTAGTTATTGCCGCCAGTTGTACAGCTTTTAGTTTTGGGGCTTTTCATCAAAAATTTTTAGCGAATCATCGTTTAGTTATTGCTTGCCCTAAATTGGACAGAACTGAAGGTTATGTTGAAAAATTAGAACAAATTATAAAAGAGAATAATCTAGCCTCAATTACAGTGCTAAGAATGGAAGTGCCTTGTTGTGCTGGTTTAACAATATTAGGAAAACAAGCCATCGCAAATTCTGGAAAAAAAGTTCCTTTTTTAGAACAAATCATTTCTATTCAAGGAAATCTTGTAGAATCTTAACTAAGTGAAACTCAGGTAGCTATTTCGCTTTTTTTAGTATTTTTCAAACAATCTTTACAAATTCCTTTATAACACAAATTGGCTTCTTCGATTTGATGACCAGCAATCCTTTTATCATCCGGCCATATATTAGGAGCATCCCAGATATCAAGTAATTTATGACATTCTTTACAATAAAAATGTGAATGCGGTTTTAAATTATATTCAAAATGGATTTTATTGTTACAAGGCATTTTTAATTTAATTATTTCGTTTATAGCTTCCAATTTTTCCAAAGTATTGTAAACCGTAGCCAAAGAAATATTCGGGTGTTTTTTACTAACAGCAATATACACATTTTCTGCAGTAGGGTGAATAGGATTTTTTATTAAATAATCAATAATAGCTATTCTTTGCGGTGTTATTTTGACTTCTTTTTCTTTTAGTTTTTCCAGAATTTCGTCTTTACTTTTCATTTTTTTTATCCCCTCTGTTCAAAAAAAATATTAGGTTAATAACCTTCATGATATTTTAAATCAATAATTTTCTCTAAAAAATCTCTTGGTGCTAAAGATGGCTTTTCTGCTAAAGCTTGTTGAAAAATTACCGTAGAAGGGGTAAGTCCAGGCAAGGTATTGGCTTCAATAATAAGCACTTTTTCCGTATCCACGTTTAAAAACAGATCAATCCGTGCATAATTTTTAATACTAAGTGCGTTGGCCGCTTTAGCAACCTTAGTTTTAACATGATCTAACATTTGAGCCGAAACCATATTTTCTGGCGGCGGTGTAATATTAACCCCTGTCCCTCCTTGAAACTTTTCTTCCAAACTCAAAATAGAGCGTTCCGCAACCGTAATACTCGGATTAAAGACTTGATATTTTCCCTTAGTTTCCAAAACCCCGGCCGTTAATTCCAGCCAGCCGGTTTCTTTCTTATAATCTATTTTATTATTTTTCAGAACAATCTCATCAGTTTTAATAAAACTTTCAATCAGAAAATCATCTTCGCCACTAAGCGACATTTCAATAATAATTGGTTGATTACTAAATGTATTTTCCGGAATAAATTCGGCCTTTTCTTTTACAAGGTTGACATACTTTTCCAGGTCCTCACTATCATATAAGCGAATAATTCCAGCAGAACAACCATCTCTTCTAGGTTTGATAATAAAACTATCGGCCCCTAATTTTTCTTTTAACTTTTGCCAATATTTTTGAAAATCTTCTTTTTGATAATTATAAAAGTTAGAAATTTTTAATTCCATTTTAGACGCAGTTATCAATAATTCATCATGTAAAGCAGTAATGATTTTCCCGGTCTCATATTTGTCCATCCCAATTTTTGAGGCTTTAGCATCTGACCCATTATATAAGATACCCAAATCTTCCAGCTTTTTTTGAATAGTCCCATCTTCACCGTCCCCACCATGTAAGCCTAAAAAAACAAATTCGTTGTTTTGTTTAGTTTCCGCTATAAATTCTTTTAAACTTATTTTTCTTGCAAAATCAATTTTTTGATTTTTATCGTTTTGTAAAGAAAGCTGTAGCTTTTTGATTATGATTTCTCTAAAACGGTTTACTTTTTTAAGTACAGTCTCATCGTCTTTACAATGTGCTAAAATCTCTTCGGCTGTATGACATAAGGTATAGGCATAAGGTAGTTGCCAAACATTACCTTCAATATCCAAAAAATATGGTTCCGAGGCGTATTTTTTGGAATGACGCAACTTAAGCCATACATTAGTTCCACTCATTACTGACACTTGTCTTTCTGCGGTTTTACCACCAAATAAAACTCGTACAGTTTTACGTGATAATTCAATCTTTTCTCGTTCAGGAAATTTTAGGCCTTCCCTTTGACAAGCATTTTTTACAACATAATCCAAAAGATCCCCATGCGTCATCCCAATACGAGCAGGTTGTTTGAACATAAAACTATTTTGTTCCATACCACTAATTGGGTTAATATCCGGAAACCAAATTTTCCCATCTTTTCTTATCCAACCATCAATTCTGACAAAATCTCGCATTTTAAATAACCTGAAAATATCTTCGGCACTTTCCTGGATTTTTTTAATGAGTTTTTCTTCAAATCTTGGTGGGCAATGATAAAAAACATTAACCGTTGGTAAATATTTACTGCGATAACAAAAAATCTTGTTATTCTGATAACTGATTTCAATCTCACTCGGCATTAAAGCAACGGGTTCTCCCGTATGGCTTTGTAAAACAATTACCGTAAATTCTACACCTTCACAAAATGGCTCAATCATTACCATATCCATATTTTTAGCAAAAAGATAATTCATTTTTTCTAATGCTTCAGTAGGATTAGTAATAGCAAAAACGCCAATAGAAGAACCACTAAGCACTGGTTTTATAATTACTTTTTTTAGATCGTGGTCTTCAAAAAAACGTTTGATAATCTTTTTATTATCCAAATTTTGAGGACGAAGAATAGCTGCTGGGTATGTAAAAAAACCATTTTCCGCTAATTTTTGAGCAGCTTTTATTTTATGAAACATTTGTTCACAAGCTTTACTCATAGAACCAACAAAAGGTATATTATGTTCCTCCAAAAAAGCTTGCAATTCGCCATCATCTCCATACTCACCATGAATTGCTGGAAATACTAAATCTACTTTTTTGAGTTTGGCTACTAACCCCTTTTCACTTAAAGCAACCGCAGTTTGAGCTAGCTTAAAATCAAAATCAGAAGGTGTATTAGAATAAAGCTGTGCAGTAGAAATAGCATAAGCTTTTTTTTGTTGATTAATATAAATAGGCTGTATTTCTAGGCCAGGTCTAGCTAAATGATCCAAAACTGATCGGGCAGAATTTAGCGAAATACCTCTTTCTAAGGATGGCCCTCCACAAAACAAAGCTATTTTAAACATAAATACTTACTCCAAACTTATTTTTTTGTATGGTATCATATTAACAACTTTTAGATATATAAATCAATGCAAGTTTAGGGTAAATTATTTAACCTTAATGCTAATTAAAGTCCCTCTCCATTTATGGAGAGGGATTTAGGGTGAGGCCTAAAGGAGTTATTTAATACGCTATGAAAAAAATTAACATCGATTCCCGTACTCTTAAAAAAGGAGAGTTTTTCTGGCCTATCAAAGGAGAAAATTTTGATGGTCATGATTTTATTGAGAAAGCTATTAAAAAAGAATGCTCTGGCTTTGTTTACTCAGAACCATTAGACCCCTCTATTTTAGCCTTAGCTAAATCAAAAAACATCCAGGCTATTAAAGTGGCAGATACTCTGCAGGCGCTAGGGGAGGAAGCCAAAAAAATCAGACAGAAACTCAATCCTCAGATTATAGCCATCACAGGTAGCAATGGCAAAACCACTACCAAAGAAATCGTAGGGCAAATCTTAGCCCGTAAATATCCTACAGTATACCCCCAAAAATCTTTTAATAACCTTATTGGGCTACCTTTAACTTTACTTTCTATTAATCAAGACACTAAATATGTGGTTTTAGAAATGGGCATGAATCAGCCAGGAGAAATTAGACAGCTAATGCATATAGCACAACCGGATATGGGAGTTATTGTAAATATTTTAAATACACATATAGGTAACTTTGATTCGCAAGAAGATATTGTCCGAGCTAAAGGCGAAATGGCTGAAAATTTAGGACAAAATAAAACCTTAATCCTTAATGAAGATTGTTTGCAATATGCTTTTTT
>JABGVJ010000051.1 GCA_018646105.1 bacterium | reverse complement strand
CCAGATGTGAACGCAGACAATGAGGGTGAACAATCATCAGCAGTACGTACCAGGTTTGGTGAAATTGTGCCTATGTTACGAGATAAGGCAGCAGCGCTTAATGCGGATCATGATGCGGCGGAAGGACTTAAAGCTGATCTTTTGACTGCGAGTGATACTGATATAGCAGATGGGGTAGATAACTTTGTAAAAGATGAAGTGGTAAGGGCTTTGGCTGCTGATACTGTTGATACAAGGCTATTTATCCGGAGTACAGATGCTAACTTGAAGCAGCTTGAGGCTGTGGTAACTTATATTAATAAGTTAACGGCTAATGCTGATGCAGGTGCAGAAGAACGAGGAATACGTGATAAGTTTACGGAGATTATGGCGCTGGCAATGGCGACGTCTTTAGTTCTTATGGCAGACCGTGATGCGGCGCAAACACTTAAAGACCAGATTTTGGCGGCGTTTGGAGCTGGTGATTCTCCTGCCAAAACTGCAGTGAGCAATGCTTTGGTAGATGGAGCAGCTGTTGATGGAGATATATTTGATGTAGCGATGAATGTTGAGATGATGGCTAAGCTTGGCAATATGTCTAAGCTACCAATAGCTGGTGATATAGCCGGAGAAGGAGAGTTATCACGTTCAGTACGTGATAAGATTGTTGACATTCAGCGGTTGGCAGGCGTGAAGATAGAGGCTGCTAATCAGCTTCTAGCATCTCCACAGCCAGTACGGGCAGAAACTCCACGGACATTACCGATACCTGAGGGATCTGATGACGGAAATAGCGGCGGCGAATAACAGAAAGAGTTAGGGGTAAATAATAACCCTAGAACCTTAGATTTTAATTTTATAGAGTTAATTCCCCCAAAAGGCTAAACGGTCTTTTGGGGGGGATAATAGTACCCGGCACCTAATTATCGACAGAACGAATGAATCCTATTAAAATAATAGTATGTTGACGAGCAAAGAAATCAGACAGAAATTTATCACGTTTTTGGAAAATAAAGGACATAAGTTTGTGCCCGGAAGTCCGGTCGTATTGCAAAATGATCCTACTTTGTTATTTACCAATGCGGGTATGAACCAGTTTAAAGATTATTTTTTGGGGAAAGTTGTGCCCAAAGATAAACGCGTGGTGAATTCGCAGGCTTGTATTAGAGTTTCCGGGAAACATAATGATCTGGAAGAAGTGGGATATGATACTTATCATCATACTTTGTTTGAGATGTTGGGTTGCTGGTCGTTTGGTGATTATTATAAAAAAGAAATTATTGTTTGGGCTTGGGAACTTTTTATTCAAGTGTATCAGATACCTAAAGATAAATTGTATGCCACTATATATAAAACCGATGATGAAGCATATAAATTATGGGAATCGGAAACTGATATTAAGCATGATCATATTTTGCGGTTTGATGAAAAAGATAATTTTTGGGAAATGGGAGATACGGGACCGTGTGGACCGTGTAGTGAACTTCATCTGGATAGGGGAGCAGACCATTGTGATAAACAAAATGTGCCACATCATAAGTGTCGTGTGAATGGCGGGTGTTCTAGATATATTGAGTTGGGTAATTTGGTATTTATCCAGTATGACCGACAAAAAGATGGTAGTTTACAGGAATTAAAAAATAAACATATTGATGTGGGATTAGGGTTTGAACGTATTGTTTCTTATTTGCAAAAAACGAATTCCAATTATGATACAGATCTTTTTCAGCCTATTATTCAACAAATTGTACGGTTGACCGGGGTGAAATATGATGACGGGTTGGCAGGGATGCCGCATCGCGTGATGGCAGATCATATCAGGACTTTGACTTTTGCGATTGCGGATAATGTAATGCCTTCGAATGAAGGACGTGGGTATGTGTTGCGCAGGATTTTGCGTAGAGCTATGCGTTATGCCAAAAATCTGGGTGTACAAGAACCTATGATGTATAAACTGGTAGAAACAGTAGTGCAAGTGATGGGTAAGGCGTTTCCTAATATTAAAGAAAGAAAAAAGTTTGTACAGGAAATTGTTTTGGCAGAAGAAAAAAGTTTTTTAAGTACTTTGGAAAAGGGATTATTGATTTTTGAAGAGATAGAAAAAGTTTTATTAACTAAAAAACAAAAAATGATTTCCGGGGAACAAGCGTTTAAATTGTATGATACATACGGGTTCCCAGTAGATTTGACGCAGTTATTGGCCAAAGAAAAAGGGTTGGACGTGGATTTGGTGGAGTTTAATGCGGAAATGGAACAACAGAAAAAAAGGTCTCGTAAATATCAGAAACTTGGTAGTTCTGAGGATGAGGCTGCGGCACGCGGAGGAGAAGCGTATGTACCTCAAAACCCGCAAGAAGAATTAAAGTTGGCGAGACATCATACGGCTACGCATTTATTGCAGGCCGCGTTACGGGAAGTTTTGGGTGTACATGTACATCAAGCAGGATCGTTGGTGGAGATGGATCGGTTGAGATTTGATTTTACGCATTTTAAACCTTTGAGCAAAATGGAGTTGCGAAAAGTAGAGAAACTGGTAAATAAAGAAATTCAAAAAAATGATAATGTAAATTTTTTGTATAAAAGTTTAACTGAAGCTAAAGATATGGGTGCAATGGCGCTTTTTGGGGAAAAGTATGCGTTAGAGAAAGTACGTGTAGTTCAAATAGCGGATTTTTCAATGGAACTTTGTGGCGGACACCATGTGAAAAGCACGGGCGAGATTGAGGTATTTGAATTGGTTTCGGAAACAGCTATTTCTGCAGGGACCAGAAGAATAGAAGCGATTTGTGGTAAAGGTAATATCAAACAATATTTTAATAAATTGAAAAAACAAAAAATTGGGGAACTGAAACGTAAAATGGAAAAGTATCAGGCTGTACAAAAAGAAATTGCACAAATTGATGCGCAAATGGCGCATACGGGCAATTTTGGGATTATTTATCAGTTTTTGAAAACATGTCAAGATTTACAAACTTTGAGTTGGGAAAAAATGCTCAAAAAAGAAGCGGATATTTTGTTTTTTTTGAAAAATGCAGAAAAAAAATTAAAACTCTTAAAAGAAAGAAAAGTAGCTAATGCAACTCAGAAAAATGCGTTTTGTTTTGGTGATAATTTGCGTAAATTAACAGACGAGGTTTATCTTTGTACAAAATTGTTTGCGGAAACAGACGGTTATGATCTGACCATGTTGAGAAATCTAGGTGATGATTTGATAAATAAAAATCAGAATTGGATTGTGGCATTGGCCGCTGAAAAAGACGGTAAAGGGTTTTTCTTTGTGAAATTAGGTAAAGAAGTTGATAAAAATAAATTCAAGGCCAATGAGATTATTGTACAGTTGACAGCTAGTGCAGGCGGTGGCGGTGGCGGTAAAGCAGAATCTGCGCAAGCCGGGGGTGCTGACCCTTTGAAGCTAGAAGAAGCGCTTCAGAAATTGCGGTTTTAAGATGCAAGATAGAGTTTTAGCTATTGATTATGGCGAAAAAAGAATTGGGTTGGCTCTATCCGATCCTTTGTGGTTGACTGCTCAACCATTATCTTTTTTGGAAAATAATAAGATCTTTTTCGTAGAGTTACAAAAAATTATCCAGGAATATGATGTAAAAAAAATTGTTTTAGGATTGCCAAAAAATTTGCAGGGACACGATACTGCTAAAACTTTGGAAGTGCGAACGTTTGCGGAAAAATTGCAGAAAAATTTGAGTATGGAAGTTGTGTTTTGGGATGAAAGATTTTCTACAGTAGCGGTAAATAAGTTTTTGATTGGCGCGGATGTGTCGCGTAAAAAACGTAAAAAAGTGGTAGATAGTCAGGCTGCGGCCTTTTTTTTGCAGGGGTACATGGATAGGTATCGTCAGTAATTTTGTCGATAGTGTGGGTATGATAAGTTTGTTATAATTATTTTCCGAGTGAGTGCTGAATTTTTAAAAAAAAGGAGATTTTATATGCCTAGAGCGTTGATTAGTGTTTCGGATAAAAAAGGAATTGTCGAATTTGCCCAAGGTTTAGTAGGGCAGGGTTATGAAATTATTTCTACGGGCGGTACTTTCAAGGTATTGCAAGAAAATGGTATTAAAGCTATCCCGATTGAAAAAGTAACGGATTTTCCGGAAATGTTGGATGGACGCGTCAAAACTTTGCATCCTAAAATTCATGGTGGGTTATTGGCGGTACGCGATAATGCGGAACATATGAAAACTTGTACTCAACATGGGATTGGGTTGATTGATTTAGTGGTAGTGAACTTGTATCCATTTGAAAAAACAATTGCAAAAAAAAGCGTGGATTTAGCTGAAGCAGTGGAAAACATTGATATTGGCGGACCATCTATGTTGCGGTCAGCGGCGAAAAATTTTAGGTCTGTTGGCGTGATTGTGAATCCGGATAAATATACGGAGATTTTGCAGGAGTTAGTGGCGCATAAAGGTCAATTAACGGAAGAAACTAAAAAGGGGTTAGCTATAGAAGTTTTTCAGCATACTGCGGGTTATGATGCGGTGATTTCTAATTATTTAGCTAAAAATCTTTTGCCAAAAGAAGTTAAGGAAACTATTTTTGACCAGAAAATAGTTTTAGCTTTAGATAAACAGACAGATTTGAGGTATGGTGAAAATCCACATCAAAAAGCGGCTTTTTATAAAATGCAGGATAGTGGGTTAGCGGATTTGCAGCAGTTACATGGGAAAGAGTTGTCGTATAATAATTTTTTGGATGTTGATGCTGCTTGGCAAATGGTGAAAGAATTTAAAGATGTGCCAGCTTGTGTAGTGATTAAACATACTAATCCTTGTGGTGCCGCAGTAGGTGCGGATGTTTTGGATGCGTACCAAAAAGCTTTGGCTGGTGATCCGGTTTCTGCGTTTGGTTCTATTGTAGGGTTTAATCAAAAAGTTAATCAGGAAACAGCGTTGGAAATTGCCAAAAATTTTGTGGAAGTAGTATTGGCACCGGAGTTTAGTGAAGAAGCCTTAACAGTATTAACGAAAAAACCATCGTTGAGGTTGTTGACCTTGAACGATTTTTTTAGGAAAGAAAAAACAGGGTATCGGTACGTGCAAGGTGGGTTTTTGGCGCAAGAAATAGATAATTGTGTGATCCAAAAAGATAAATTACAGTTTGTGACCAAGAAAACTCCGGATGAACAGGAATTAAAAGATTTGTTGTTTGCTTTTCAGATGATTAAACATGTGAAATCAAATGCGATTGTGATTGCGAAAGATGGACAACTTTTAGGAGTTGGGGCAGGGCAGATGAGTAGAATTGATGCGGTAAAGATAGCTTTGGATAAAGCCGGAGACAAGGTATCGGGAACGATTGTGGCTTCGGATGCCTTTTTTCCTTTTAGGGATTCGATTGATACTTTGGCGAAATATGGTGTGAAAGCTATTATTCAGCCAGGTGGATCAAAACGTGATCAGGAATCTATTGATGCTGCTAATGAGTTGGGGGTTGCGATGGTGTTTACCGGGATTCGGCATTTTAAGCATTAAAATCAATTGCAATCTATAAATTGGGGGATATACGGCGTTAAAATATTTTTTAGTTTTCTTATTTATCGATATAAATTTCGGTACCAAAAAATATTTTGCCTTGCCTCTCCCCCCAATTTTTAACGCTTGCAATTGATTTTATGGTGAGGGTCGATGTCTTTCTCGGATAGCTGCGGTATATATTTGACTAGCAGATGATTTGCTTTTTCTATTTATAAGGGTTTGTTATAATATCTTATATATGAAAAGAACAACTTTTTTTGTGATTTGTATTTTAGTATTAAACAGTTTGATCTGTGCTCAAGATAATATTGAAACCAATATGTTTAAGCTGGATTTGGCTAAAAATGCGCTTAAGGCTAAAAAATATTCCCAGGCTTTACTTTATGTTCAGGAAGTTACCGAAGAACTGAGGTTGGTTCAGAAAAAGATGGTTACTGCTTTTTTTCCAGCACAAATTGAGGGTTTTATTTATGAGGAAGATGCTAATTATCAAATAGGTACTTTTGAAAATCAGACTGCGGATTCGGATATTCTTTTTTCTAGACAATATATAAAAAATACGGAAACGCATACTAGTAGTATAGATGTGAATGTAGTGTTTTCTGATCCTTCTATTCAGGAATATATTGCTTTGGTTAATAAACCAGAACTTTTACAAAATTTGCAAGATGATAGTTTACAAACTTCTATTATTAAGGTTAATGAAGTATATGCTGCTTTAGAAAAAATTTCTGAAGATGAAAAATATTATGAAAGAAATATTGTAGTTAATGAGAATACGTTATTAAACGTTATTGGACATGATTTGGAATCTTCTGAAGCTTTAGACCTTTTTTGTCAAAAAATAAATATCGTGGGTTTAGATAATTTTTTGAAAAATTGATTTTTTGAGTTTCCCCCCTATCCACCTACCTTTCCCCTATTTTTTTATCTGTTTATCGTTTGGCGGAGATATTGTATAATTTTGAAGATAGTTTTTTTGGCTCCTGTAGCTCAGTTGGTAGAGCGCGTCCATGGTAAGGATGAGGTCATCGGTTCAATTCCGTTCGGGAGCTCCATTTTTTTTTAGAATTTAAAAATTCGAGGTGAACTAATGGTTTTTTCGAAAGAACAAAAGCAAAAATTGAAATCGTTTGGACAATATTTTTTGTTTTTTGCTTTTATTTTTTGTGTGATGTTTTATTTGTCTAATAAAAACAGGTTAGTTACTTTGAACACAGCTTTAGATACTTCCAAACATCGTGTACAAGTACAGTTGCAAGCACGTTATGAACATATATCTTTTTTGATGCAACAGTTTAAGTTGCCAGAAAAAGTAGTACAACCGGTTTTACAGGAAATAAGGTATTTGCGACAAGCTACAGATTTCGATAAAAAGTTTGAATATGCCCAAAAACTGGAAACCCAATATTTGCCTATAATAATGACCTCTATAAAATCGAAGAACAAAAGACTTAAATTTACCCAGAGTTTAAAAGGATCTCAAGAAAGAATTAAGATAGAGTTGAAAAGACATAATGCGAATATTTTGCAAATTAATAAAGAGATTAAACAATTTCCTAAAAATGTTTTAGTTAAAAAAACAGGGTCTATGTTGAAAATTGTGCCATTACAATTGCATTTTTATGGTGTTTAATAAAAATTATAAAAGGAGGAATTAAAAATGATAACAATGTTTTTATATAAGATAATAGATTTGGTTTTTCAAGGGTTGTACCTGGCTTTGATTGTCAGAATTGTTTTGTCTTGGATACCGCATGATGAAAGTCATCCTATTATTCAGTTTCTTTACAAAATTACAGATCCGATTTTACGTCCTTTTCAGAATATTGTGCCCAGTTATAAGCTGGGAATAGATATTTCGCCAATTTTTGCGTTTATTGCGATTAGTATTGTGCGCCGATTACTCTTAACTCTTTTATCTTAATAAAGCTTATGGATTTGTTTCCTTATCTTGAGAAAAAAAATGAGGATTATTTTTTAAAAGTTAAGCTTAAGCCTAATAGTAAAGAAAATAAGATCAAGGAAATTTTGAGTGATGGAACAGTTAAAATTCAGGTTAAAGCTCCGGCTTTAGAGAATAAAGCAAATCAAGAGCTGATTTGTTTTTTGGGACAGTTGTTTAAAGTGGCGAAATCCCATATTGAGATTGTAAAAGGTCGGACTAGTAGTTTCAAGACAGTGTTGATACGTAATATACGAAGGAGTGAAAAAAGGTGACTCTTTTTCCTGAACAAGATTTAAAACAAGAAAATATGCCTTTAGCCTATCGGTTATCACCAAAAACTTTTGATGAATATATGGGTCAGGAACATATTTTGTCGGCTCAAAAGCCGTTACGTAAGCTGATAGAACAAGATCAGTTGCGTTCCTTATTGCTTTGGGGCCCTCCTGGCACTGGTAAAACAGCATTATCTAGGTTGATTGCAAAAAAGACTGCTAGCGGTTATTTGGCTTTGAATGCGGTAATTGCTAAAACAGCAGATATTAAAATGGCGATTGAACAAGCTAAAGTTAATCTGACCCGTCAACAAAAAACTATTCTTTTTATAGATGAGTTGCATCGATTTAATAAAATTCAACAAGACGCGCTTTTGCCTGATGTGGAAAACGGGTTGATTACTTTGATTGGCGCGACTACGGAAAATCCTTTTTTTTCAGTTATTCCGGCTTTATTATCCCGATCTCAAGTTTTTGAGCTAAAACCTCTTTCTACCAAACATCTGAAAATTATTTTTGAGCATGCCTTGCAAGATTTTATAATTGCTACATATCAGCCGCGGTTTGAGGCTGAAGCTGTGGAGTATCTGATGTTACAGGCGCAGGGCGATGCTCGTAAAATGCTAAATATTTTGGAAACAGCGGTATTGAGTAGTAAAAAAAAGCAGGAAATTACGCGGGAATTTGTGCAAACAATTTTACAGACTAAAGGTGTTCCTTATAACGAAAATGAACATTATGATACTATTTCAGCTTTTATTAAAAGTTTGCGTGGATCCGATGCTGATGCGGCGATTTATTGGTTGGCAAAAATGTTGAAAGGTGGAGAAGATCCGCAATTTATTGCGCGTCGGTTAATTATTTTTGCTTCTGAAGATATTGGGAATGCTGATCCTCAAGCTTTTGTTTTGGCGACTTCTCTTTTGGATGCTACAAAATTTATTGGGTTACCAGAGATTCGGATTAATTTGGCGCAAGTTACTACTTATCTGGCGACAGCGCCTAAAAGTAATGCTAGTTATTTGGCAATTAATAAAGCTATGGCTTTGATTGACAAAGGTGTATTGTATGAAGTTCCGGACCATTTAAAAAAATCCGGGCAAAAAAAATATCTTTATCCGCATGACTATGAGTTGGGGTTGGTTAAACAGGAATATTTGCCAGAATCTGTTTCTTTTTATGAACCGAAACAAATTGGTTTTGAGAAAATCATTAAAAAACGAATAGAATATGTGAAAAAATTATAGTTTTGTAATAGAATTAAACTTATGACAAATCAAATAAAAAAAATGATTAATATTATTTCCCCGAATCCGGCTCTTGAAGCGCATTATGTATGGGCTGGAGAGATTGGTCTGGATGGTACTAGTCTGGAAAAGAAGACGGAACAAGCTGGTGGGAACGGTATAAACCTAGCGCGCTGGTTACGTAAGCAGGATGTGAAACATCGTGTTTTTACAATATTAGGCGGGTTTAACGGGTATAAATTGAAAGCCTTTTGTAAAAAAGAACAGATAAAGTTGAAATATGTGTTGGTAAAGCCGGAAACCAGAGAAAAATTTGTGATTGAAAAGCAAAATAAAAAATTGAAATACGATACTTTTGTCGAAGCTTTGAGTAAACGTGAAATAAGTGAATATAGTAAAATGCTTTTAACAACAGAGTTTAAAGGTAAGGTATTTGTTTTTAGTGGTTCATTACCTAATGGATTTGGGCAGGATCAATATTTGGAATTGATGCAAGCTTTAGTGGCCAAAGTAGCGGATATAAAAATAGTTTTGGATTTGAAACGGCCTTTTTTACAAAAAGTTATCCAGGAAATAAAGCAGCAAATTTTTTTAGTGAAGATTAATCAACATGAATGGGAAGAGTGGAGTGGAGAAAACTGGTCTGAAAAGGCTTTTAAAGATTTTGCGGCTAAGATGAAAAAGCAAGTTGAAAATATTGTGGTGACCGATGCGGAAAACGCGGAAGGTGATTTTTTAGCGAAATTTATTGCGAAAGTTTAAGTTAGGATAGTTAAAATAAAGGAGGATTTGAGATGGAAGAGGGACAAGAAAAAAAAGAACCTTATTATAAGGGCCCGATAAAAAGAGATTTTTTATATGGTTTGATGGTGATTATTCCGATTGTAGCAACTATTTGGTTGGTTTTGTTTTTGATTGATATTATATCAGGGCCTTTGGATTTTATGTTTGGGTCAAGGTTACCGGTATTTATTACTTTTTTGATTTCGTTGTTGTTTATTAGTGTGGTCGGGATTACGGCGAGAAATATTTTTGGTAGATCTGTTTTGAAGTTTTTTGAGTCTTTGATGGTGAGGATTCCGATTATTAGTGTGATTTATAAATCTACCAAACAAATTGTGAATGCTTTTTCTTTTAATAATAAAAGTTTGATGTCTGCGGTCTTGATTGAATATCCTAGAAAAGGGATTTGGGCTTTGGCTTTTGTAACTAAAGAAGAGGTGAATGGTTTATATGATATTAATGGTAATGATCTTGGTAAAGATAAATGTGCTTTGTTTGTGCCCACGACACCTAATCCGACCTCAGGTTATTTTATATATGTAAACAAAAAGGATACGATTCCTTTAGCTTTATCGATTGAAGAGAGTGTAAAGGTTTTAATGTCTGCTGGTGTGGTTAATCCGGCTGATTCACATATTTTAGGATAAAATTATGAAAACAAAAAATATTTTGGTAGTAGGTGGGGCAGGTTATATTGGTTCACATACGGTAAAGATGTTGGCTGCAAGTGGGTATCAGCCGATTGTGGTGGATAGTTTGGTTTCCGGATATAAAGAAGCAGTAGCTAAATATCCTTTTTATCAGATAGATATGCATGATACGCAAAAAATAGGCGAGGTTTTACAAAAACATGAGATTGAGGCTGTAGTCCATTTTGCGGCTTTTATAGAAGTAGGGGAGTCTCAGATTGATCCGCAAAAGTATTATGAAAATAATGTGATGGGAACGTTGTCTTTATTAAAGGCGATGCGTCAAAATCAAGTTGATAAAATTGTTTTTTCTTCTACAGCGGCAACGTATGGCGAGCCAGTGTATACACCAATAGATGAAAAGCATCCGACATTACCGATTAATACGTATGGAAAAACTAAGTTAGTAGTGGAAGGGATTTTGGCAGATTATGCCAGATCATATGGACTTAATTATATTGCTTTAAGATATTTTAATGCGAGTGGTGCTGATTTTGCAGCGGATATTGGGGAAAGCCATAAACCGGAAACGCATTTGGTGCCGATTATTTTGCAAAGTGTTTTAGGATTAAGAAGTTTCAAGGTTTTTGGTGATGATTATAAGACTAAAGACGGGACATGTGTGCGGGACTATATACATGTTTTGGATTTGGCAAGTGCTCATATTAAAGCTTTGGAAAAGTTTGCGGGAAACAAGCAAGTAGCAGAATCAATTAATTTGGGAAATCAAAAAGGATATTCTATTTTAGAAGTGATTAAAATGGTAGAAAAAGTAACTGGGAAAAAAGTTGTTTATGAATTGGCGGCAAGACGTCCGGGAGACCCGGCGGTATTGATTGCAAGTTCGGAAAAAGCGAAGAAGTTTTTGGGTTGGAGTCCGCAGTATGATCTTCAGGATATTATGGCTTCTGCTTGGAAATGGCATCAACGTAAACCATATGGATTTAATTCTACATAATTTTGGTGTAATATAAGATATTCTTGCGCCTGTAGCTCAGTTGGATAGAGCGATAGACTTCGAATCTGGCGGTCGGGGGTTCGAGTCCCTCCAGGCGCGCCATCCTACGCTTTTGTGAGCAAAAGCTTCGGATGGCAGGCCATTTTGATTTTTTTGCGGATGGCAGGTTAAGGATAATTTTTTATGTGGTATACATATATTTTGGAAAGTCAAAAAGATAATAAATTATATATAGGTTCTACAAATAATTTAGAAAGGAGAATAAACCAGCATAATTCTGGAGAGGTATTATCAACAAAAGCGCGAAGGCCATTTACTTTGCTTGTATATGTTGCTAATAAATCAGAAAGAATTGCTAGGCAGTTAGAAAGATATTTTAAATCGGGTAGTGGGAAAGCTTTTGTCTATAAACGATTATTAGTTCGTTTATCCTCCGAAGCTTGAACGAAGTGAATGCGTAGGAGGAAGTCCCTCCAGGCGCGCCAT
>JABGVJ010000041.1 GCA_018646105.1 bacterium | reverse complement strand
TCAAAACACTTTCTACTTGTACAATCCCTTTATAACTCTGAACAATCTGATGCACAATACTCAAACCCAAGCCATGCCCATAAGTTTTATCTGTAGTAAAATACGGTTCCCAGATACGTTCCAAATTTTCCGATGCAATACCCACACCCGTATCGATAATTTTTATTATCACATTCTGACTATTTTCATCAAAAAAACTTTTAACGGTCAAATTACCGCCACTCTTTTCCATAGCCTGTTTAGCATTATTGATGAAATTTAGAAATACAGTAATCAATTCTGCTTTAACACCCAAAATATCCGGAACCGTTTCCAGTTTTTTTACTAAACTATATCCACTTGGCGGAATCAAATCCGTAGCCTCTTCAATCACCTCATTAATATTAAGTTTGGTTAATTTTTTTTCTTTATTAGAACCCAAACTCAAACTGCTATCTACTACATACAACAATCTATTGATATGCTTCACCGCCACTTTCCTAAATTCCTCAATTTCTTCGGTTGACGGATGTTCTGATAACCCATCCAACCATAATTTTATCGCATTTATCGGTGTCCTGATCTCATGCTGACATTCCTGCGTTGTCCGTACTAAAGACGCAATTTTTTCTGCTCTTACCAACTGTACCTCTGTTTCATATAACTGTTTCTGATTAGCTTCAAACTGTTTTCTCACTTTTTCTACCGACGTGTACTTATACAACAATGCCGACACATGACTGATAATAGTGTTAAAAAGTTCGAGTTCAGACTCTTTTAAAACTTTACCGCAACTTCTTTCACCCAGGATAATCATCCCTTCCAATCCGTCTAAAGATGCAAATGGTAAACAAAAAGTATTTTCAGGAAAGCCATAACCCACAAAAAACTTTTGCATCTCTTTTTCTGTATCTTTTAAATAAAAAGGCGTTATTTGTTTGGTTAAAATTTGCATAACAGGATCATCTAAACTATATTTTTTTTCCAAGCTAATTTTCTGAGTATCAAAATCTTCTTCTAATAAAAGGTATTGCGTTATTTGATCTTTATCTCTAAGCGCTATAACTGTAACTATTTTCTCAAACTGCATCTGTTTGTCAAAAACTTGAGCTACCGTCCGAAACATTTTAGATCTATCGTTTTCTTTGGCTAGTTTTTTGGAAATGTTTTTGAATACCAAATCAGCATCATAGTAGCCTTTGATGAATTTGCGTTTAGCTCTAGTGATTAGAAATTCTTGACCGTGTTTGCCGAAAAAAGAACCTAACAATCCTAAAAGTATTATAGATGGGATAAGAAGAGCTAGATTGTGATGAGTATAATATGCGGTTAGCCCGAAAAGAGGGATTATGAATAAAGAGGCGATGATATATGATGTGCTTTTTTTGATAATGACAGAGATGTCCATGAGGTTGTGTTTAAGAATAGCTAACCCCCAGAGAATTATAACAAAAATAGTTCCCGCAGGAGCAAAAAAATTATAGGACGATATCCCAGCATAAGGCAAAAGTATGCCAAATATAGCACCCATTAAAATACTAAAAAAAGCTCCAATACCTACTAGAAGAATTTTATTTTTAGCTTCTTTGTTACTGTAAAAATACTTTTTAAGTAAAATAAAACAACCATATAACATAGTTGATAAAATATATAATCCTAATAAATTATAAATAATTCCTATGTTAAACTGTATGCCTTGAGGAACTAACGCAGCGGAAGATATATATGCAGGCGAAAAAATAAAAGTCAAAAAAAGAGCAATAAAAATTAAGTGATAAAAAACAAACTTTTTACTTATTTTATATTTTTCATCAGGAAACTTTTTAGCTAATAGTAAAAATAAACTAGGATAAAAAAAACTAGGGACTGTTAAAATTCTGGTAAAAAATAAAGTATGAATAGGTATTTTTGTAAGATAAGTACAAGCATAAAGAAAGCTCCAACAAAATAATGTGAAAGATAATAAAGAAAAAACATAAGACATTATTCTTTTTTTTGTTTTAAAAAAAACCAACAAACACATGTATAGGTGTACAAGAGAAGAACAAAATAAAATGAAAGAAGCAAAATATAAATTATACATTATGATCCTTGATAAAATTTGTAGTTTGAATAATTAAATTTTTTATTATTTATATCAGCATGAGTTATTTCTAGCAACTGCCACAATGTAGGGAAAAAAGAATTATTCAATTTTTTTCCGTAAGAGCAAAAATAAACTTGATCATTATATACTTTTGAGTTTTTCCATCCAACTTGTTTATAAACTTTATATATTGACTTTGAGTTTTTATCTAATAAGGCATACCCTTTTCTTATCTTATTTTTTTCCAAATAATGAATTATAGAAGTAATTAATAAATTCGTGGATTTAAAATCATTAAAAGTAAAGGACGTCAATTCAGCCACATCCAATTCTTCGATAACATAGCGTCTTTTGGGCTCCTTATCAATAATAGCCATTTCGCAAGGAAGTAGGGAATTTATTGTTTTAAAAACTACTCTTTGCGTACTAAGAAGCACCCCTTCTGAATTTTCAACAAAAAAATAAATACTATTCAAATCAAAATAAATATCTACAAAATCTGAAAACCCTTCATATTGATTATTTTTATAAATACCTTTAACAAAATTTCTTAATTCTTCTATTTTATCTAAATCATCTTGAATGGAAACGGTATAACATATATATCCATTATTTTCATCAATAGAATATTTATTTTTTTTCTGAACATCAAACCCCACATCATCAGCCTTAATAACCGGCTTGTTAGCTATTTCTTGTATATCTTGAATTTGGGTAACAGAATTTTGCTCTTCAGTTTGCATTTCTTCCTCCCCTCTCACACCAAAATATCCGTACTGCGTTATTGATCAGTATCAATCTGTGATTTTATTATAACGAAAAAGAGCCGAGATGGTTAGTAAAAATGTCACTATAGTGACAATCACCTTAAGCACAACTGTCACTATGGTGACACTTTTTTTAAAATTATCCCCAAATATCCGCGATATTTGTCTGAAACGCTTTGCCGGCACATTGAAAGCTCAAATAGTCCTCCCTGCTTTCAGTGCCCTTAAGCAAGGAAAAGATTCTTAAAGAGAAAACTGCGCAGCTGGTTTCTCTTTAAAAGATAACAAAGACGTAAGTCTTTAATTAAAGGTACCAGGCATCTCGGCAGGGAAAGTGCCATAAAAAGGGTCGGAGCAAACCAAGCACGATTTATGTTTAATCTTGCCCCCCCCCTCTCCCGACGATAACATTACCAAGAGTTGAAATAATCTCTCAGCGGGAGAGGGGGCTAGGGGGTGAGGGCATTCCCCAAACTAAAATTAGTGTTTTTTCATCCCTATGTTAAAATATAATTTATAGGTTTCCATTATGATCAACAAAATACGTATTATATTTATTAGTATTATTTATATACCATTAGCTTTTATTTTTTGCCTTATTTGGGGAGAAACGAATGCGGTTTTAGGTACTTTACTTGGTACTTTTCAAGACTGGTCCTCTCTTATTAAACAAGGCTATCATGAATGGCGTTATACTCCTCAATTAGCAGCCCATAACGATTGTGTTACAAGCAGCATTCCCTTAGAAGAAAAAATAAAAATGCTCGAAGAAATAGAGCAAAAAAAAAGAACCACACAACATCCGATCAGTTTCGTGGTGCATGCGACCGTACTTTGTACTGTTCTTTTACCCATTAGATTATTTTTTGCTGTTCTTTTAGGCCCCGTGTTTGCGGGTGAAGACGCGTGGGCTTTTTTTCAAAAACATATTTTAAAGCAAGAAAAAGAACTTTTAGCAAAAGATATTTTTCCAGAAGGTGAACGTATCTAAAGAATATTTTGTTCAAAGGGAGCTACTTTAATGTCAGCGAAAAAATTAATATTATTAGTAGAAGATGAACCAGACATTGGCAAAAAAATGGTTCAAATCATTGAAGCTTTAAAAAACGATCAAGAGGAACTTCTGTATCAAGTTATCTGGGCTCAAAATGGTTATGATGCCTTAAAATTATTCAAAAAACATAATGGCGTATTTAGTTTTATACATCCTAAAATCGAATGTATTTTTTTGGATTTACGTATGCCCAAAATGGATGGGCAACAATGTTTAGAGCAAATACGTAAAATAGAAAAAATGAAAATTTTATCCAGACTAACCCCGGTTGTTTTTCTAACTGCTTATGAAGATGACGAAAAATGGGCTAGTGCTCTTCTAGGCATGGCTACAGATTATCTTAAAAAACCAGTTTCTCCAGGCCAATTAAAAGGCACTTTAAAAATTATTTTAGAAGAAAAAAATATCGAAATGCTCAACAAAATTACCAGAGATAAAGGACTTTATAAACGCGATCAATATCAAATCAAAAATGCTAGCGCTCCGTCAGCCAACATGATTCATTTCTCAAAAAATTTCTTAGGCCTCAAAACCATTATGTTATTAGAAGATGAAGAGGATGTGGCTGTAAAAATTATTGAGATAATCCAAAACATTACCGACCAAAAAGGCCGCCAACTATATAAGGTAGTATGGGGACGTAATGGGGTGGAAGGTATTAAATTATTAAGAAAACATCGTTCTTTTTTAGGCTTTGCCCGCAACAAAATCCAATGTGTTTTATTGGATATACGTATGCCGGAAATGGACGGCTTACAATTTTTAGAAAAATTAAGAGGTATTGAAAAAAGCCGCAAACTATTTCTTAGCACAACGATTCCTGTAGTTTTGTTGACTGCTTATGAAGACGAAGATAAATGGTACGATGCTCAATACAATCTTGTTTGTGAATATCTTGTAAAACCAATTTCTCCAGCCAAACTAATTGAAACCTTGCACCGCATATTTTTCAATTACGATGCAGGTAGTATGGCCGCTGATTTCAAAGAAAAAGCAAAAAGCCGGCAAGATATGTATAACGCGCAATCCTTTGATGTCGCTCAGGAAATAAAAAACGTTGAAGAAGAAATAGCCTTCCAAGAAGACCTCGATAATTTCATTGATAGAAAAGCTTCTAAAAGCATTGATTGAAACTTCTACATATGTTAGCATTATGAAGTCAAATAAAGCAGAAAGGTGGAGCTAGATGAGCGACATAGGATTAAAAGAAAAAAAAGAAATCATTGAAACACACAAAATACATGAAACAGACACAGGTTCTGCTGATGTACAAATAGCTATTTTATCAGAAAGAATTAATCATCTTATCAAACATTTAAAACTACATAAAAAAGACCATCATTCCCGAAAAGGACTCTTAGTTTTAGTTGGTCGTCGTAAAAGATTAATGAACTACCTAAAACAATACAATCTAAAAAGATTTTTAACTTTAGCAAAGAAACTCAAATTAAGGATTTAGACATTTACAAAACACGCTTTTTTAGAACATATTTTCTAATCATTACTCAAACAATTACAACCTTTCTCTTAATACCTATTCAAAAAAAAAGGATAAATATCCTTTATATATTATAAATAGTAATCATGTCTTAATACATGATTCAAACAAAAAAAACAGAAAAACGAGGTAAAAAAAATGATCAAAAAAACAGAAAAAAAAATTGGTGAACGAACCATAACATTAGAAACAGGAAAACTAGCCAAACAAGCTAACGGCTCTGTTGTCCTACAATGCGGCGATACTATTTTGCTAGCTACTGTAGTTATGTCCAAAAAGAAAAAAGAAGGACTAGATTTCTTCCCTTTAACCGTAGAATATGCCGAAAAAATGTATGCTGCCGGAAAAATACCAGGCGGATTTTTCAAAAGAGAATCCAGACCAAGCGTAGCCGCTACTTTAACAGCGCGCTTAATTGACCGTCCTTTACGACCAAACTTTCCAAAAAACATTTACAATGAAGTTCAAGTTATCATTACCACTTTATCTAACGATAATAGCTTTGCGTACGAATCTCTAGGTATTGTCGCTGCTTCAGCCGCGCTTTCCATCTCAGATGTTCCTTTCAATTGTCCAGTTGGTGCAGCTCTAGTAGGTTGTATTGATGGAAAACTAAAAATAAACCCTTCCATTACAGAAATGGAAAACAGTACTTTAAATATAATTGTCGCTGGTACTAAAGAAGCCATTTTAATGGTGGAAGCTGATGCCAAAGAGGTTTCGGAAGAAATTGTTATTGAAGCCATCAATTTTGCACACCAACACATTAAAGAAATAGTCGAGCTTCAAGAAGAATTAGTAGCACAAGCCGGCAAAGAAAAAATCATTATAGAAGAAGAAGTCGTCGACGTTGAACTACAAAACAATATCAAAAACCAGATCGAAAACCAAATCGAACAAAACTTAAAATCTGGAAACAAACAACAAATTGAAAATTTCTTAGAAAATTTGGAAAAAGAAGTTTTAGAAAAATTTATAGATGCAGAAAAAACAAATGAAGCCTTGGTCAAAAAAACTTATCAAGCTCTAAAAAAAGAAAAAATCAGAGACATTATTCTTACTCAAAAAATCAGACCCGACGGACGTTCCTTAGACGAAATCCGTAAGATTGACGTTGAAGTAGATCTTCTTCCATCAGCACATGGTTCTGCTCTATTTACCCGTGGAGAAACCCAAAGTTTAGGAGTAGTCACTTTAGGAGGCGAAAGTGATTCTAAAATCGAAGAAAACCTAAATGATGTTACTAAGAAAAAATACTATCTTCATTACAACTTCCCTCCATTCTCTGTCGGAGAAGTCGGCAGGCTAAGCACAGGACGTCGAGAATTAGGACATGGCATGCTTGCTCAAAGAGCGCTGCAATACATTTTACCGACCTATGAAGAATTCCCTTATACTCTACGATTAGTTTCAGAAATTCTAGAATCAAATGGTTCTTCTTCTATGGCCTCAGTTTGTTCAGGGGCACTAGCTTTAATGGACTGTGGCGTACCTATCAAAAGCCCAGTATCTGGTATTGCAATGGGTCTTTTAATAAAAGATGATAATTACACTATTCTATCCGATATCCAAGGTTTAGAAGATCATTATGGAGACATGGATTTCAAAGTTACTGGTACTAAAAAAGGTATTACTGCTTTACAACTAGATATCAAAGTAGCTGGTCTTTCCGAAAAAATACTTAAAGAATCTCTTTACCAAGCTCAAAAAGGACGTTTATTTATCTTGGATAAAATGTTAGCTGTCTTAGATCAGCCACGAGCTAATCTAGCTAGTAACGCACCTCACAATGTTATTATTTGCATCCCGCATGATAAAGTAGGATTGGTTATCGGGCCCGGTGGTAAAACAATCAAGAACATCGAAAGCGAAAGCAATGCTTCCGTAGCTGTCACCGACACAGATAAAGCACTAGTTACAATTTCAGCTCAAGATGAACAAGGCATGAAAAAAGCTAAAAGTATGATTGAAATGCTTACTCACGAAGTAAAAATAGGAGATAGCTATGACGGTAAAGTAGTCAAAATCACTAACTTTGGTGCTTTCATAGAACTTTATCCTGGAAAAGAAGCGCTTCTTCATATTTCTAAAATAGCTAAACATCGTATAGAAAAAGTAGAAGACGAATTAAGTTTAAACGAACGTATTAAAGTCAGTGTATTAGAAATCGATGACCAAAACCGTATTAAATTAGAAAGAATTTAATACGTCAAAATTCAAGTAAAACTAGGTTTACGCAAAGCATTCATCAATGCCCGCGTTTCGCGTAAAGTCAATTCTTTTAATTCGCCCTCTTTCAACTTACCCAGTTGAATAGGGCCTATCGCTAATCTTTTTAACTTGATTACCTCATATCCCAAATACGCAAAAGTACGCCTAATAATCCTATTACGCCCCTCATGCAACGACAGCAAAAACTCTCGTTTAGACAAGCATTCTATGCTTTCAAAATTCACCAACCCGTCTTCCAAAACAATACCAGCTATCAATCTTTTTAAATGATCTTTTGTTATTACTGTATCTATTTCTACTTTATAATATTTTGTAATACGATAACTAGGATGCGCAATCTTATTAGCCGCTTCGCCGTCATTCGTAAACAGCAATAATCCCCTTGTTGCCCGATCCAGTCTTCCCACCGGAAACAATGACACAGGAACTTTATTTAAATAAAAAGAAAGATCTTTTCTGTTTCTAGAATCACTTAAAGAACAAATAACATCTTTAGGTTTATTAAACTTATAATAAACATAATCAAATTTATATTTAATTAATTTATTTTCAATTTTAATAACATCTTTTTTAGGATCAAGTTTATAGGTAAAAGACTCTATAACTTTATCATTAACCCTTATTTTACCGTCTTTAATCAAATTAGTTATTTTACGTCTTGCTAAATTTGTTTGGGATCTCAAAAATTTTATAATTTCCATCATAGTAATACAGAAAATTCCTTTCCTTTTATTTTTAAATTCTCAAAAAATATTTCTATTTTATTTTTACCATACAAAATTTTTCTAAATGTATCGCCTCTAAGTTCTTTTGTTTTTAACTTAAAACTATTCTCTCCCAACAAATAATCCACGTTTACTTCTTTAAATATAAGACTATAATTTTTATCATTTAAAAAAGCAGTTGCGGAATTAATTCTAGCCACTTCTTTTCCATTATTATACAAAATTCCTTGAACCTTATTTAATTTAAGTAAATTCACTTTTTCTTCCACAGTCGCTTTCTCCGCTAATAACCGCCATCTTTTAATACCTTGATCGTATAGTATTAAATCTATCTCATTAAAAACAAAATCAGGCCCATCTTCACGCGTATAAATAGATCGCAAATCAGGCTGCTTTAAAGCCATAATCACTACCAAAACTATCAATATCAATATTAATACAAAACTATACTTTACTTTTTTCTTCATCTTTTTTTTCTTTACGCGCAGCTTCCTCTTCAGATTTAAGACGTATCGTTATCAAAGATTCCGCAATAAACCCTATATAATCTCCTTTTTTCAATAAAGCTTGTCCCAACAAAAAATGAATCGCGGTAGCATTCGGCTCTATCTTCAAAGCTTTTTTACATAAATCAATAGCCCCATCAACTTGTCCGTTCTCTCCTTTAACTAAAGCTGAAAAACCCATCACCCAAATATTTTTCGGAGCTATTTTTAAGGCCGCGCTAAATTGTTGATCCGCTAAATCTTTCTTATCATCAAAATAATAACCAAAAGCCAATTTAAAATTATACTGCCAATTTTGCGGATCTTTCGCTACTAAATCCCCGTACTTTTTAATCACTTTCAAGGCATATTCTTTGTCATAATCATTTACCTTCTTCAGTTCCGCCCACCCGGCTTCTATTTGTCCTGTATAAGAATAGCTCATAGCTAATTCAAAATAAGCCTCCGCCGAATGTGGGTTTTTCGCCACTATTTCTTTTTTTACTTTAATTTCCTCTAAAAAATGGTCGGGAATTTGATAAATTTTGGCTTTAGCTTGCAAAGTAGATGACAATAAAATCAAAACACAAAAAAATAAAATTTTCTTGGTACAAGCACAAGATGAAAAATACATATTAATAAAATCTCTCTTCGTTCCATTACAGCTTTAGAATTATAATTTATCTAAGACGTGCTAAGTTTTGTCTAATTGCTACTTGATTTCGGGTATTCCAATTCACGTACATAGAAACAAAATTTCCTGATTTATCAGTTATCACAAAAGTAGGCGCTACCAAAATATTCAACTGCTTTACATATTGTCTATTTTTATCTATATACACACCTATTTTTCCTGAAATACGATTTAACAATTTCTTTTGGGGCACATACTTATCAATTATCACCAATTTTATCTGAACTTTACCATAACGCCGCTCCAAATTATTAGCAAATTGAACTATATTATTAATTAAAGGGGACCTAAACGAACAAAAAATCAAAAGATGGGCTTTATTCTTTTCCAATAACCTCATATTTTTTCCGGCTATCTTCTGCACGCCCAAATTAGGTAAAACCGTATTCTTCTTAAAAGAAAAAAAAGTATTTCCTAAAATAAAAGAATTACAAAACAAAAAAAATATTAATATTACAAAAACATATTTTCTCATTTATCTGTCCTCAATTCTTTATCTACATTAATAGCCGCAATCATACCATCCGCTACCGCCGTAGCTATTTGCCTGATTTGTTTCGATCTAATATCTCCGGCTGCATATATTCCCGGGCTACTCGTTCGCATAAACTCATCTGTAATAATATAGTTATCTTCATCCAGCTTAACACCCCAATCACGCATTACTTTAGGTGTCTTACGACCCAAATAAACAAAAACCGCCTTCACATCTAACCAAGTATATTGTTGATTAAAAATATTAACCACTTTAACTTTTTCTAACTTATCTATTCCAAAAGCCTCAGTTATCTCTGACCCCCACATTACAGTAATCTTTTTATTATCCAAAATACTATCTTTTAATACCTTAACCGCTCTAAGCTCATCACTACTATGCACTAAATACACTCTATTTACAAACTGAGCCAAATAATTCGCCGCATAACAAGCGCAATTCCCACCGCCTAAAACCACAACATCTTTATCTTTATAAGAAAGAGCATCTCCTTTAGCACAATACGAAACCCCTCTTCCAAAAAACGCTTTGGCAAATTCTTTTTCTAATTTTTTAGGTTCTACCCCCATAGCCAATATAATTTTTTTAGCAATATATTTATTATTTAATTCAGTTAAAACTATTTTTTCTTGTTTCTCATTCTGCATTACTTTTTTAACAAACTCACAAACGTATTCAACAGGATAACTCAGCAGCTGCTGCTCCATTAATTTAGCTAAATCTTCTCCCATAATCCCGTTCGGAAATCCTAAATAATTATCTATTTTACACGCTGTGGTAATCTCGCCACCGGGCAACGCTTTTTCAATGACAAGCGTCCTTAATCCGGCTCTTGCTGCACATATTCCTGCAGACAAGCCTGCGGGTCCGGCACCAATAATAATCACATCATAAATATTAGCCTTTTTTATCATCATTTTTTTAGAATTTACAGCCGTATCTTCTTTCATCTTTTTAATTTCTCCAAAGTAAAAGTCACCTTTGTTTTTCCTAGTGCCTTAATTTTACCTTTCTCAAGATAAATAATAATTTTATCCGAATAAAATTCATCAACCCCTTGTTTAACATGGGCTTTACCGGTCAAAATTATTTCTTTACTATCTATATTATAATCAGCTTCTTGCGCTTTGCCAAAAATATTTTTATATTTAATCTTCTGAATTTTTTCCGCCTTAACTAAATTATCATCTATATAAAAAAATAGCTTCTTACATTCTACCCTTAATTTCCCTTTAACTAGAATACTATTTTCTATTTTTATAAACTTCTGCGTATTATTGTATACCGCTTTATCTCCTTTTAAAACCAAATCCTGATATTTTAATTTTACATTCCCTACTAATTCCATAATATTTTTATCGCTAATCAGTCTTATTTTATCTGCCTCCACGTCTACCAAACCACTGTTTGCATAAACCGGGATTAGCATCAAACCAACATAAATAAATAAAAAAATCTTTAGCAACATATTATTATTCTTTAGCAAACTAGATGCACAAACCAGAAGCTCCTCATTATCAAAACTTTATTTTCAAGCGAAGCGAGCGTCACGCAAATTTTTAAATTTGCATGATCAAGCGAGCGCAGAAAAGACAGGGTTAATTCCCTTTATTTTATCAAATTTATTCTATATACTATAAAAATATGATTGACCGAAAATTAAAAGCAACTATTCTGCAAAATCTGACCCAAAATAAAATTTTCACTATCTTTGGGGCCAGAGGCTCAGGCAAGACAACTCTTCTTAAACTTATAATACAAGACCTGAAAAAACAAGGCAAGAAAACCCTCTATTTCAATTTAGATAAAGATAAAAATAACCCTATTTTTAAAAACGATCTGGAGTTCAGCCTTTTTCTCAAAAAAACTATCTTCAAAAAAGACAAAACACTTTTATATCTATTTTTAGACGAAGCCCAATTAATCAAAAAACCAGATATTTTTCTTAAAAATATTTTTACGTATTTTAAGCAAAATATCAAATTAATCATCTCTTCCTCAGTAGCCTGGCACAAACTTCAAGATCAAGACATTCTTCAAAATGAAAGATTAAACTTCTTTTTAGAACCCATCTCTTTTTTAGAATTTGTACAATTCAAAACCAACCATAGTATCCCGGAATATTATCTTAACAACTTTGAACTTCTAGACAGTTTTCATGAAATTTACGGTCTAAAAATTCAAAAACTATTTTTAGATTTTCTAAGTTATAAATTTCAAGAACAAAACAAACAGCTGCGCTATTCTTTAAGCTTTTATAAACAACTAAAAAATGATGTACAAAAATTTACTAACATCGAAAATATGGAAGGATTTAAAAATTTACTACATCTTTTAAATAACAAAACCGCTCATTTAGTTAACAAATCCGAACTAAGCAATATCTTAGATTTACACTTTGAAACTACTCAAAAATATTTAAATATTTTAGAAGCTACTTTTCTAGTAAATTATGTACCTCCCTTCTTTGGCATTCTCAAAAAAGAATTAACTAAAATGCCTAAAGTCTACCCTTACGAATTACCAAATAAAAACCCTTTATTTTGGGATAAAAACCTTTCAAATTATAAATTTTTAGACCCTACTTTAATCCAAAACTATATTTATCTAGCCCTTAAAAATACATATGGCCAAGACAACTTATATTATTACCAAACTTTATCTAAAGCTAAACTAGATTTTGTACTCTTACTTCTCAATAAAGTAGTACCTATTGAAATTCAATTTTTTTCAAAAATAAACAAAAAATTCAATCCTTCGTTAAAAATTTTCAATAAAAACTACAACCACAGTATTTTACTCAACCTCTACTATACACAACAATATTGTAAATACGATCCCCAGCACAATATCTTGTTTCTTCCTATTTATTTAGCTGAATTCTATAATTTAAAAAACCTTTTTCAAAAAAATGTTTAAGCACCTTACTCAATCTAAAACACTAAACAAAACATTCTATATTTCACATCAAAATCAAAAAATAGCTATTTATCTTAAAAAAAGTTCTAAACGAAAAAAAACCATCACTCTTAAAATAGATAAAAGCCAAAACATAACTCTTCTCGCACCTATTTCTGTTTCTGATCAATCTATCCAAAAATTTATTTCCTGTAAAAAACCATGGTTACTAAAAAAAATAGAAGAACAAACATCTTTACCTCCCATACCTACCTACCATCTAAAAAATGGCGAAAAATACCATTTTCTAGGCAAAGAAGTTTATCTTCAACTCATCTACCAAGCAAATCCCAAAAAAACACATATCAAACTCCAATACCCCTATCTGGAAATTACTACCCACAAAATGCCCACTTCCCCACAAAACAAAAAATACTTAAAAAAACAACTTTTTAATTTTTATAAGGAACAAGCCCAAAAAATCATCACGCCCAGAATCAATCACTATGCTCAAAAAATGGAGCTGAAAAATTTTCAACTATCTATCAAAAAACAAAAAACTCGTTGGGGTAGTTGCAATAACCACGGCCATATTACAATCAACTGGCGCAGCATTATGACGCCATTAGAAATCCTAGACTACATTATTGTACATGAGTTAGCTCATCTTAAAGAAATGAATCATTCATCTAAATTCTGGCATTGGGTTAGCACCATCTTACCTGACTATCAACAACATCGAAAAAAACTCCGCACCACCGAAAACAAATATATAGATTTCTGCTACGAATAAAAAAGTTTCCTATATTGCACCGCCTCTGCCACATATTCTTGTTTTATTTCTGGCTCTCCCTCCAAATCAGCAATAGTTCTAGCAATTTTCAAAATCTTATCAAAAGACCGCCCCGTAACAAAACCTTTCTCAATAATTTTAGTTAAAAACACTTTAGAACTCTCATTTAATTTACAATATTTCCTCACCTTTCGCGGCGACATATTAGCATTGGTTATTTGTCGGCCAAACCGTTTTTCTTGCCGTTGCCGAACCTCCAAAACTCTCGATCTCATTTTTTCTGAAGTATAAACATTCCCAGCATTAATCCCTTGCGCAAAATAATCGCCTATTTTCAATCTCGGCACTTCCATAATCAAATCTACTCTATCTAAAATTGGTCCGGATATTTTTTTCCAATATTTCCTTCTTTGAGTTTCCCGACATACACAATCCACTTTTTCATCTTTATAATAACCACAAGGACAAGGATTCATAGCTGCTACCAACATAAAATTAGCCGGATAATCTATCGTGAAATTAGCTCTGGAAATTGTAATTTGCTTTTCTTCTAAAGGTTGTCGCAAAACCTCAATTACCGGACGCATAAATTCCGGCAGTTCATCTAAAAAAAGCACCCCGTTATGTGCCAAACTTATCTCTCCTGGATTAGGCACTTTCCCACCTCCCGCCATCCCTGCATAAGAAATAGAATGATGCGGACTTCTAAACGGGCGTTCCAATTTAAAAGATTTATATGTAAAATCTCGATTATTAACGCTATAAATCTTATTGGTTTCCGTAGCTTCTTCAACAGACATTTTTGGCAAAATCGAAGGCAATCTTTTCAAAAGCATTGTTTTACCTGACCCTGGGGCCCCTATAAATAAAATATTATGTCCACCAGCCGCCGCTATTTCCAATCCTCTTTTAGCATGTTCTTGTCCTTTGACATCAACATAGTCCAAAGAATCTTTAACCGGCACATTATGCTGTAAAATATTAGGTTTAACTAAAAATTTTCCGGAAAAATATCGTAACACATCCAACAAATTTCGTACCGGAATAATAGTTAATTTTTGAAAAAAATAAGTTTCTGACCAATTATCAAAGGGAATAAATAGCTTTTTAATATTTTTTTTCAAAGCCATGTCACAAATCGAAATAATCCCTCTTACCGGTTTAACCGTACCATCTAACGCTAATTCACCAACATATAAGGAATCCGGATCGGCAGCTAATTGACCAGTAGCTTGTAAAATACCTACTGCTATCGGCAGATCAAAAAGAGGCCCTTCCTTTTTGATTTCAGCCGGAGCCAAATTAATCGTATATAATTTTAAAGGATATTCTAAACCGGAATTCTTAATAGCTGCCCTAATCCTATTTTTACTTTCTCTAATAACCGTATCCGGCAAACCAACAATGGTCTCTCCGGGCAAACCTCTCGTAGCATCAACTTCCACAGTTACGTCTAAAGCCGCAATACCAAATAAAGCTACGCTTCTTATTTTTGCTAACATCTTAATAGGTATATTAGGGCAATATAAAAATTATTTCAAGTATTTTATAACGTAACTAAAAAAGCCGACAAAAAAAGCTCACTTTTCCCAAGTTATCCATCCCATCTCATATGGATGCGGCAACAACTCATTTTTAGGCAACACTCTTACGGCATAACCGTATCGCCCAGAAAACGAACACGCAATCGTAATTGTATAAGAATATACATCTCCACGTTTTGCTTCTTGCAAGATCATGTTTTCATTTATCGGTTCAAAAACACGTCCTTTACGATCGAGAACTCCATAATAAATTTCCACATTCACATCTTCAGGGTTAAGCCTTCCTAAAAAAACATCCGTTGTAACCGAAAACTTTTCATCCACTTTAAGATACTTAGCCGAAATTTCCCGGCTATTCAAAACCCGAACATTTTTCCACTCTCTAAAAAGCCTTTCTTTCCAAACAGTCAATTTTTTCAAAGCTCCCCATTTATCAAGTTGCAATTTCTGAGCCGATTCAAAAGCCGGTATATAAAATTTTTGACAATACTCAGACACCATTCTACTGGTATTAAACTGATAACAATTTGATTTAATGGACTCTTTCATTTTAGCAATCCAGTCTCTAGGCATCCCATCTGCATGCCGATTATAAAATAAAGGTATAATTTCTTTTTCCAATAAATTATAAATCTGCATACTTTCAACATGATTTTCTATTTCCAGATCATCATATTCTTCGCCTTGTCCAATAGCCCAACCATTTTGCGCATTATATCCCTCTGTCCACCAACCGTCTAAAACACTCAGATTCAATACGCCGTTAGCCGCTGCCTTCATACCAGAAGTCCCGCTAGCCTCCAAAGGTCGCCTTGGCGTATTCAACCAAACGTCACATCCCTGCACCAAATATCTAGAAATACTCAAATCATAATCTTCCAAAAACACTATCTTGTTTTTAAATTCTCGCAAACCTCCAAAACGAATAATATCCTGAATAAATTTTTTACCCGGGTTATCATGGGGATGCGCTTTACCTGCAAAAATTATTTGTACTGGCCGCTTTTCATCTGACAATATTTTCGCCAATCTTACAAGATCCTTAAAAATCAAAGTAGCTCTCTTATAAGTAGTAAATCGTTTAGCAAACCCAATAGTTAAAGCCTTAGGGTTCAAAATATCTCCGGCTCGCTCAATCTCCGAACTACCCACTCCTTTTTGCTTTAACTGTTCAACTATTTTATTTCTGGCAAAAGATACTAGCCTCTCTCTTCTTCTTTCATGTGTTCCCCACAATTCTATATCAGGAATACTATCTACCCGTTCCCAAATATTTTTCTTATCTGGCGTTAAACCCCAATTAGGCCCTAAATATCTATTATAAAGATCAGCCAAATCATGACTAACCCAAGTTCTAATATGAACGCCATTAGTTATGGACTTAATTGGCACTTCGTCCCTTGGCAATCCTGGCCAAACACTATTCCACATACTTCTACTAACCTCGCCATGTAATTTACTTACACCATTACAAAACATAGCTGTTTTCAAAGCTAAAACCGTCATACAAAAAAGCTCGCTTTCATCTTTAGGATTTTCCCTGCCTAATTCTATAAACGCTTTTTCCGACATTCCTATGTCCATCAAAAACTTAGTCAAATAAGACAACAAAAGCGAATTTTCAAATCTATCATTACCCGCAGCCACAGGCGTATGCGTAGTAAAAACATTAGTGGTTTTCACAAAATTAAAAGCCTCTTTTAAACTTAATTTATCTATGGTCATACAACGCTTAATTCTTTCCAAAGACAAAAACGCCGAATGCCCTTCATTCATATGAAAAACCGCCGGATCATATTTCAAAGCATACAAAGCTCGCACCCCGCCTATGCCGAGCAAAAGCTCTTGCTTAATACGCATTTCTATATTTCCCCCATACAACTGCGCCGTGATCAGCCTATCTTCTGGCGTATTTTCCAAAAGATTACTATCCAACAACAACAATTTCACTCTACCCACCATACATTCCCAAACCTGAATTACTACCTTACGCGCCTGGCAATCTAAAGTAATCTTTATCGGCTCCCTTTTAGCATCCGTCGCCAAACTAACTGGCATATAAAAAAACTCATTCTCCGGATACACTTCCTGCTGCCAACCATCTGCATTTAAATATTGTTTGAAATATCCTTGCTGATATAAAAACCCAACCCCCACTAAAGGCAAATTCAAATCACTCGCTGCCTTCAAATGATCTCCGGACAAAATACCTAGTCCTCCTGAATATATAGGCAAACATTCGTCCAATCCAAATTCCATAGAAAAATAAGCAAAAACCTTATTATCCAAAGAAGCATAATTTTTCTTAAACCAATCGCCTCCTTTTAAATAGGCTTTAAAATCGCCATAAACCTCATTCATATATGAAATAAAACTTTCATCTTCTGCAGCTTTTTTCAAAGTTTCTTGGCTAATAATATTAAGCATATATTTAGGATTATAATTCGACTCCTCCCACACATCAGGATCCAATCGCTTAAACAATTCAATCGCGGGAAAATACCAGGAAAACCACAAATTATTTGCTATTTCCGGCAACGGCTTCAACTTTTCCGGTACACGAGCAATCACACTAAACGTTTTAATCTTCAAATCAATCCACTCCCTTTTAAAAAAATCAACCTATTTACCCTCCAGCAATTCACAACAAACTCAAAATACTCAATACCAATATAATACCCTTTTTCCTCGAATTCACAAAAATTTGATATTAAATCTATTTGCCTTCTCTCTTTACCCGTCTACCATAATTAGCTACAATAATCTCATGACAAATTTCCTGATTTTTATAGCTATCTTATTATTTACAAGTATCCCATTCAAAGACTTCTTTACTTGGTTTTTTCAATGCGTTTCTGATATCAATAAAAAAATGGAGAAACCAAATTCCACTATCTTCTGTCCTAAAACCACTTTTAGTTTCTTTTTAGCCCAAATCGCTGATTTTAGTAAAGGTATTCTTCCTGGCCTTATTATCTTTTATTACTTTGAAAGTGACTATCTACTTTTAGTCCTAATTCCTCTTTGCCTCACTGCACATAACTGGTCATTTTTATCCAGGTTCAAAAATCAAAATAATTTCATAATGATTAATTGGGGTGTTTACACTTATTTAAATCCAGTTTTTTTCTTTTTATATCCTTTAACTTATTTTATATCTGCGCTACTTACCAATTCTCTCTTACTAGCCCCTCTTTTAAATATTTTTTTATTTTTTATATTTATTTGGTTTTTCAATCTCAATCCGCTTTACTTCCTGCTAAATCTAGCTATTCTATTTATTGTTTTACTTGCTTCTTACCCCAAACTCCTAAAATATCTGGAACAAAAAACCACTATTCTACAATCTTTTCTCAAACGCTAGCAAGCCTGCCTGAAAGAGGCCGCTTGAACACCAATCTTTCTCCAGTCCGAGGGTGCATAAAAGCCAAAAAATAGGACTGTAATAGCTGTCCGCCTTTTCTTTTGACCTTTTTACCGCCATACGTCTTATCTCCCACCAAGGGAAACCCCAAATAAGCCAAATGAACCCTGATCTGATGTGTACGTCCCGTTTTCAAATTAATTTCTATTAACGTCTTTGTATTATATCTTTTAAGAACCCTTACCTCGCTAACAGCTTTTCTGGACTTAACATCTTCATCAAGCACTACCCTCATTTTTTTACGATCTCTCACAGCTCTAGCCAAAGGCAAATCTATCACAAAATCATCTTCTTTAATATTTCCGTAAACTACAGCATAATACCTTTTCTCTACTTCGCGTTTCTTAAACTCTTCCACCAACTTTGCATGTGCAAAATTATTTTTAGCAACTACCATTACGCCTTCCGTATCCTTATCCAGTCTATGCACTATACCCAACCGGTCCGCACCTCCCAAATCAGATAATCCTTCTGCATAATAATATTTCAAAATATTTACCAAAGTACCTTTATCATTCCCTGCCCCCAAATGGACTACCAAACCTGCGGGCTTATTAATAACCGCTACGTCTTTATCCTGCCATAAAACATCCAAACACCCTTGTTCAGACACTACCTTTTCTTCCGTAATCTCATCATTCAAATCAAGTGTAATCTCATCATTTTTTTCCAAAATACACGAAACCTTAACCGCCACTTCATTTACACGAATACGGCCATCTTTTATTAATTTTTGTACAAAATTACGAGATTTATTTAGATAAGAGGTCAAAAAGACATCTATACGCAACCCAGTTTCAGGTACTTTTAATTTCATCTTGTTTATCAAAAAATAATCCTAAAATAAAAAATAAAATAGCAATATTAATACTAATATCTGACAAATTCAGTATCGGGAAAATCTTAATATCCAGAAAATCTACTACATATCCTCTAAAAAGCCGATCCAACCAATTTCCCAAAGCGCCCATCACAAAAAAAGACAAACCTAATTTAGACAAAAAAGTATCTGCTATTTTTTTTTGGAAAATAAAACAAAAACACAATACCAAAAAACCAATGATTGTTAACAGCCAACGTTGATTTTGCAAAATCCCATAAGCTGCCCCAAAATTATAAACTAATTGTAAAGAAAAAATATTATGAATAATGATCAAAGCCTTATCAAAGCTCAAAAATCGAATAGCCGCAAACTTCAATAACTGATCAAGTAAAATTCCTAAAAAAATAAATACCGTATAACGCAGGTTAATCATTTATAAACTTAAATAATTACCTGATTTACCACTAAAAACCAAAATAACAATAAAATCACTATTATACTTAACACAAAACCTAAACCCCAAAAAAAACCAGCCCACAAATTTGTTAAAAACAAACGTCCCGGATTAGCCAACAAATACAAAAAATCCGCAAATTTTACCTTTTGAAATAATTTTTTTAAAATTTCCACATTCTCATTAAATTCCTCTAAAACTCCCTGATTATTTTGTCGGTCCTGCGGAGAATCCCAGTCTTCCTGAAACCGAGCATATTCTTGACGAGCTTTAATCGCTTCATCAGTTAATACATCCTTTTTCTCAGAAACTTTTTTAATAATTTGAGCTAACTCTTCATCTTTAGCAAATTTTTCATTCATAATTTAATCCTTATCTAAAATGACTTCCACCCCGGGCAATATCTTACCTTCCAAATATTCCAACGCCGCGCCTCCGCCGGTAGATATATGGGTCATTTTAGCACTTAACCCTGCTTTTTTAACAGCTGCGGCCGAATCACCGCCACCAATAATAGTAATTGCCTTACTATCTGCCAAAGCTTGTGCTACTGCCTGCGTTCCTTTTGCGAATTCCTCTATTTCACATATCCCTAATGGCCCATTCCATAAAACCGTTTTTGCCTTTTGCACTACAGTCTTAATCTCCTCAATCGTTGCCAAATCAATATCTACTCCTACATCTTCAGGCCTCATACTGCGCATATCTACTTCTGAAACTGCACACCCCTTAAACTTATCTTCCAACTTTTCCGCTGCCCAATTTACATTTTTAGCAACCACACTACCTTTAGGAAAAATGATTTTAGTTTTTGAATTATGTTCTTTTTTTAAAAAATGGCGCGCCTCTTCTAGCTTATCGTCTTCCACCAAAGACTGACCTATTTCCAATCCTTGCGCTTTCCAAAACGTAAAAACCATTGCGCCACCGACAATCAAAGTATCTACTTTATCTAAAAGATTCTCCAAAACCCCTATCTTGGTAGAAACTTTTGCACCTCCGATAATCGCAACAAAAGGACGTTGCGGCTGTTTAACCGCATTATCCAAAAACTCTATTTCTTTTTGCATTAAAAAACCCGCATATGCTGGCAAAAAATGAGCGACGCCTTCTGTAGAAGCATGCGCTCTATGCGCAGTCCCAAAAGCATCATTCACATATATATCTGCCAAATCTGCCAATCTTTGCGCAAAACCACGATCATCCGCTACTTCTTCTTTATAAAACCTAATATTTTCTAAAAGAATTATTTCGCTATCACCCATTTTGGAAATCGCTTTTTGAACCTGTTCTCCCAAAGACTCATCCAGTTTTTCAACCTTACACTCCACTAGCTCCGTCAATCTAGCCGCCACCAAATCCAAACGCAACGACTCTACTACTTTTCCTTTAGGTCGACCCAAATGCGAAACCAAAATCACTTTAGCTCCGTTATCCAACAAATAATTTATAGTGGGTAATGCTGCTCTAATTCTAGTATCATCGCTTATCTGCCCCTCACTATCAAAAGGCACATTAAAGTCCACGCGTACCAAAACTCTTTTGTGTTCCAAATCTTTTTTTAGCAAATCTCGCACTGATTTTTTATTTAACAACTTTTAGCTCCTTACCCACTCCTGTATTCCCCCCGAAAGAAGGCAAAGGAATTTATCTAATCTGCGTCGCCAAATCTACTACACGTGCAGAATATCCAGTTTCATTATCATACCAAGACACAACCGTAACCAAGTTCCCTCTAGTCACCGTTGTTAAGCTAGCATCAAAAATAGAAGAAGCAGGGTTACCAATAATATCCGTAGATACTATCTGGTCTTCCGTATATTCCAAAATACCTTTTAACGATCCCTCAGCAGCCGCTTTCATTGCTGCATTTACCTCTTCTTTTGTAGTTTCTCTACCTAAAACACAAGTCAAATATACCATTGAGCCATCTGGCACAGGCACACGCGTTGCCATCCCAGCTAGTTTACCTTCCAATTCTGGAATCACCTTACCTACAGCTTTCGCAGCGCCCGTACTAGTCGGAATCATATTCTGAGCTGCCGCCCGCCCTCTTCTAGGATCAGCATGCGGCAAATCCAAAAGCCTTTGATCACTAGTATAAGCATGGATCGTATTCATCGCTCCTGAAACAACACCAAATTTCTCAAGTAAAACTTTGGCTACCGGCGCCAAACAATTCGTCGTACAACTCGCATTTGAATACGCTTGCACTTCCGAAGAAATTTCTTCACTATTAACCCCCAACACTACCGTCCTAATCTCATCTTTAGCTGGTACCGTCAAAATAACTTTGCTAGCTCCTGCCTCAATATGGCCCATATATCCGCCTTTGTCTCCACCAGCTGTACGAAAAACACCAGTAGATTCAATAGCAACATCCACTCCCATTTTTCCCCAAGGCAAATCTTTAGGATTTCTTATAGCCGTTACTTTTATCTCTTTACCATTCACTACCAACTGGCCATCTTTCACTTCCACCGTGCCCCTAAAGTTACCATGCACAGAATCATACTTTAATAAATAAGCCAAGTCCTCAATCTTTGCCAAATCATTAATCGCCACAACATCCACGCCATCTCTTTCCAGTACTTGTTTGAATACACATCGGCCAATTCTACCAAATCCATTAATCCCTACTCTCATTGCTACTACTTTTTTCATTTTTTCCTCCTTTATTTTACTCAAATTCATTCTCCTCAATTTTTTCTTGCATTTCTTTTTCAGCGATATCCCGTCCCACAGGTACGGCATTATGTTTTTTTAATTTTTCTTTATGTTTAATCAACTGTTTCTCTAGTTTAGCAAACAATAAATCAATACTGGCATACATATCACTAGAAGCATCTGTCGCGCGTAAAATCGCCTTAGGCACCCAAACCGTACCCATAGCTACTTGCCGTTTATCTTCCACAGAATTACTTTCTATATCCAGCTCAATTTGAATCTCCTGAATATTACTAAAATATTTACCCAACTTTTCCATTTTTGTTTTGGCATATTCCTTTAAAGGCTTCGTAACTTCCACATGGTGTGCACGTACATTAATTTGCATAATTTTTTTCCTCCTTCTATAAGTTTAATTTTTTTTCACAAAAACACAAGCTTTAGCTATCAATTCTTTCAGTTTCATATTCTGATAATTAGGATCTTTAATATTAGCTAAAGCTGCTTCCTTAAGCAGTTTTGCTGCCTTCCCTTCTCCCATTTGTTCCAACATCATCGCATAAGAAAAAAAAGCTGCTTCCGGCTTCACCAGTTGCGTTAAAGCCGCGTCATATTGTCCTTTACTGTTATACCATTTATCCGGGGAACTCCCATGAATCGGCTCAAACATAGACGGATAAATTCCTTCCGGATTGATATTCCCAGAAACCGCCGACCCTATTCCTCCTTGAATTACTGCGCCCGCATCTGTCGAAATATCACCAAACATATTTTCCGTAATCACTACATCAAACTGTTCCGGTTTGATCAACATCTGCATCATAAAATTATCAATATGCATATAGTATACATCTATATCTTTTCTAGTTCTAAATTCCTCGAAAACTCGGTTCCAAGGATGCGCGGCATAAGTCAAAACATTAGTTTTAAATACCATATGCAGTTTCGGTTTTTTCGCTTTTTTACGAGCTATCGCTCTCTTCACCGCAAATTCCGCCAATCTTTTCACTCCCTTATACGTACATTTCATGACCTGGTATCCGGCTTCTTCTTCAGTTCCTTCTTTTTCAATCCAACCAGCACCAATATATAGCCCCTCTGAATTCTCCCGGCAAATTTCAAAATTTATATCTTTATATGTCTTGTCTTTCAAAATTGTGGGCACTCCCTCAGGCAAAATCACCGGCCGTAAATTCACGTATTGATCAAAATATTGCCGTACTTTCAATAAAATTCCAGCCTCGACAATTCCTGGTTTAATTTTTTTAGGATCTCCCACCGCGCCCAAAAATATTTGATCATATTTTTCAAGCTCTCCCAACTCATTTTCTCCTAAAGTTGTAATTTTATGCTTATTAAAATAAGTTGCATTATAGTCATACCTAGTATGTTTTATAGGTTTTTCTAAGCTTTTCTTTAAAGCTTCCACAACTTCCAATGTTGCCTCTGTCACGGTCACACCGTTTAAATCTCCCGGAATCAAAGCGATATTATGATATTTTTTTAGCATTTCATTCCCCTTTTTGATTAACCTTACAAAGCTTCTTTTCTTTTTTCTTTCATCCATAGCTATCAATCCTGATCAGGTATCACATCAATTCCTGGTAACTTTCCATTATTTTCAATATATTCCAACATAGCACCTCCGCCAGTGGACAGAAACTTAGTTCGCTCTGGGGTAAACAAATCTGACACCTCAGCTTGTTCTATTGCAGACAACGAATCTCCACCTCCAACAATCACTAACGCCTCACTTTCAGCTACAGCTTTCGCAATTGCCTTTGTTCCTTTAGCAAACCTTGTGTCCTCAAAAACCCCCACAGGCCCATTCCATATAACTGTATTTGCCTCATTTATAATAGAGGTAAAGAGCCTAATAGTATCTCTCCCAATATCTACCCCTTCCTCCTCTTTACCAATCTCAGACGAACTCACTATTTTAGAAAGTTTTTCAGCTAGGCCAGGCTTAAACCGTTCCGCTGGCGTTTTTCCGCTCCTCTCAACATCTGTAAACACCACATTATCTACAGGAAAAACCACCTTTGTAATCGTCTTTTTTCCTAAAAACTCTCTTGCTGCATCTAAGTCCTTTTCTGTAATATCGTCCAAAATTCCACCTTTCCCCGCTTCCTTTGCTGCCGAAAAAGTCAAAGACATCATCCCTGCAATAATCAAAATATCAACTTTCCCTAACAGCGCTTTCAAAACCCCTATTTTACTAGAAACTTTTGCACCCGCAACCATCGCTACAACAGAATGTCCCGGCTGTGCCTTCTCACCTTCCAAAAGCACAAGATTTTTCAGTTCTTCTTCTCTTTGCGTTAAACGCACTAACGCCTTATTCAAAATGTCCATCTCACTTCTCATTAAAAACCCCGCATACGTCGTCTTCTTCAACAAGCGTGCCACCCCTTCCGTAGAAGCATGTGCTCTATGCGCTGCACCAAAAGCATCATTTACATAAAAATCTGCCAAAGCTGCTAATTCCCGCGCAAGTTCCGCCCTATCCGAATCCGTAGATTCTTCCCTCGGATCAAAACGTATATTTTCCAATAACACAATCCTTGCTTCTGGCATTTTCTCAATCTGAGCTTTAACCTCTACGCTAATACGGCCTTCTAGTTTTGGCACTTTTTGTCCCAACAGCTCCCCTAATCTTTTGGCCACTGGCTTCAAACTAAATTTTGTATTCACTTTCCCATTTGGCCGTCCCAAATGCGAAACCAAAACCACTTTAGCGCCGTTTTCCAACAAATAATTTATAGTGAGCAATGCTGCTCTAATTCTAGTATCATCGCTTATCTGTCCCCTAACCAAAGGCACATTAAAATCCACGCGCACCAAAACTCTCTTTCCATCTAATTCTTGAGCAGAAAGACTCTCTATTGATCTTTTCGCTGGCAAAACTCTTAGTTCTCTACATGCAATAATTTTTTTCTTTAACACTTTTTTCTCCTTATCAGCCACACTTAAAGCTTCTTTTTATCTTAACAAAATCTACCCCAAAAGACTATAATCGTGTTATATTAACTTAAAAAAAAGCACCCGACCCTCCTTCCAGTCTCCCCTCTCCACAAGTGGAGAGGGGGCTAGGGGGTGAGGCCTAAAAGGAGACCTACTATGAATAAACAAGAAATCAAAAAAATCTTTGAAAAAATGGGTGCCGTAATCTCAGACAGTCACATTGTCTACACCTCAGACAAACACGGTTCTGCCTATATCAATAAAGACGCTGTTTATACCAATACCCACGAAATCTCTAAACTTTGTAAAGAAATCGCTACCCACTTCGCTAACACTGACGTAGAAGCCGTGGTTGCACCAGCACTAGGTGGTATCATCTTATCCCAATGGACAGCACACCATTTATCAGAAATAACCGGCAAAGAAATCATCTCTGTTTATGCCGAAAAAACCGAAGACAAAAACTTTGTCATCAAAAGAGGCTATGACAAATTAATCCAAGGTAAAAAAGTTTTATTATTAGAAGACGTACTCACTACTGGCGGCTCCCTTAAAAAAGTTGTAGAAATCGTCAAAAACATCGGCTCCCCGATTGTCGGCGCCGGCGTGCTTTGTAATCGTGGTGGCATTTCCGCTCCAGAACTAGGCGTCCCTGAAGTCTTTTCTCTTTTAGAAATCAATTTACAAGCCTGGGAAGAAACAGATTGCCCGCTTTGCAAACAAAACGTACCCATCAACACCAATGTTGGCAAAGGTCGTGAATACCTTGCTAATAAAAGATAATTATTCCCCCTCTACACTTGTGGAGAGGGGGCTAGGCAAGCTCTCCGTAGCCTTGGCGCAGGAGAGGGGTGAGGCCTGTGTAAAAACCGTCTTCATCCCAGACGTCTCGTTTGATTTGCAAACAGAATTAAAAGCATACTTATCCGCGGAAGAATTAACCAAAGCCGCTAAATTTCTGAAACCCACGGACCAAACCAGATTCATCATCGCCCGCGGTATGCTCAAAAAACTTTTAAGCGATTTTATCCAAGTAGAACCCCGAAAAATTGAATTTATTCATGGTAATTACGGCAAACCTCATCTTGAACCAAAACTAAATTCGCAAAACATTTGTTTTAACATGTCTCATTCGCATGAACTCATTGTCTATGCTTTTGTACAAAACCAAAATATTGGCATTGATACAGAATATATGCGACCACTTAAAAATATACCGAACTTAGTCAAACGCTTCTTTTCCAAAGATGAAAACACGCAATTCTTCAGCTTACCTCAAAACAAACATTCCGCTGCTTTTTACAAAGGCTGGACCAGCAAAGAAGCCTACCTCAAAGCCCTGGGATTAGGTATCACCAACCATCTCAGCCACTTTTCCGTAGATCTAGATCCAGACACTCCCACAAAACTCCTCAAAACAGATTCACCAAAAATTTTAAAACCTTTGCACCTGAAAAAAAT
>JABGVJ010000036.1 GCA_018646105.1 bacterium | reverse complement strand
TTTTTTTTCATATTCATTTAAATATTACTGCAAACGCATCTGTTTTACCAACGGCTTTTACACGAGTTATCCCCTCTACATTTATGAGGAGGGGATAATTAATTTATGATTCAGACAATGTGTCTGGGGTTTTTATTTCTTCTTAGCGTGAGAAATAAGTGGTTTTTGGCCTCGTTCTTTAAAGCTGATAAAAATTTGTTCTGCTTGATCAAAAGGAACTGTGATAAAAGAAAAGTTGTCCATTACTGAAACATCACTGATATCTCTAGCCTTAATTGAAACCCGGCTCGTAATAAGGTCTACAAGTTTTCTAGGATTCAACCGGTCTTTTTTACCAAGTGCCACAAAAAGTCTGGCTTTACCCTGTTGATCAACTTGTCTCCCTCTTCCACCAACCTCTTTTATTTCGCCATAAGTATTAGGGTTGAGCTCTTCTTCGAAAGAATAGTTAAGCAGCGCTGCCAATATTTCAGTTGGATTATGTTCCTCAAGTAATTTATTGGCCCAATCACTATACTTAGGATTAATCTCATCTTTAAGAATAGATGTCAGATCATCAGATATTTTTTTCTTTTTAGCTTTGATAATATCTTCTATTCTGGGTATTCTGGATTTTTTAATATCAGTTTTGACGACCCTTTGTATAACCATTAGACGTCTATATTCACTAGGTGAAATAAACGTAATCGCCGTACCTTGATTTCCAGCTCTACCTGTACGACCTATACGATGCACATATGCTTCTGGATCGTGCGGTAATGAATAGTTTATAACGTGAGTAAGGTTGTTTACATCAATGCCGCGGGCAGCTACGTCTGTGGCCACAAGGACATCAACTCTTTGTTTTTTAAATTTTTCTAGAGTTCTTTCTCTTTGCGCTTGTGAAATATCTCCATGGATAGCTTCTGCGTCATATCCTCTATCCATCAAATGACTTGCTAGATAATCCACATCACTTTTGGTCCGGCAAAAAACTAAACCATAAAAATTGTTTTCAATGTCAATGATTCTGCATAATGCTTCTAATTTATCAGAATTTTTGACCTCAAAATATATTTGCTCTGTCAGATTAGTTGTTAATTGCTCTTTTTTTACTGTAAGTAGTTCATACCCGTCCATGTATTTACGGGCAAGATCCTTGATTTTTTGAGGCATGGTCGCAGAAAATAGAAGCGTTCTTTTGTCAGCATTTGTATGCTTCATGATTTCTTCCATATCTTCGACAAAGCCCATATTAAGCATTTCATCTGCTTCATCAAGGATCAAATGTTCAATGTTTCCAAGCTTTAGGGTTCTTCTGTTAAGATGATCAATAACTCTACCAGGAGTCCCAACTACTATATGTACACCTCTTTTCAGTCTGCGTAACTGCTGATCAATAGATTGACCTCCATATATAGGGATGATTCTGATATCTTTATCACCTTTAAGTGAATTGATTTCTTCTGATACCTGAATAGCTAGTTCTCTTGTAGGAACCAATATCATGGCTTGTACTGTTTGGGATTCGGGATTGATCAGTTCGATTAGAGGCAAGCCAAAAGCAGCTGTTTTACCAGTACCTGTTTGGGCCTGTGCGATGATATTTGTATCATCTCTGAGCATTACAGGAATAGTCATAGCCTGTATTGCGGTGGGTTCTTCAAACCCTTTTTTGTTAATTGCTTCCAATACTCTTGCTGAAAGCCCTAGTTCATTAAATTTCTTTTTGTTTTCCATATCTCTTCTTTCTGTTTTTATATATTTATCACAAACTTCACGATTAAACATCATTATAACAATGATATTAATGTACTGAAGCCCTACCCCATTTATTGAGCAGCTTGACTTTTTTTTTATAACAGGTGAAAACGATATGACACAGGTGAGAAAATAAAGGGAATCAACCCCTTGGGCAAGCCGCTAAATATTTTTAGTGAATTCTAATTGAGGTTTAAAAGTAAGGGCCGTATTAATGTAATACAGCCCTTACTAAGAAAAATTACCAGCGATTATTTGATGAGCGGTCTTCTCTAGGTCTAGCTACAGATACTTTTAAAGCTCTGCCATCTAGATCTTTACCATCAAATGTACTAATTGCTTTATTAGCTTCTTCATCTGTGCTCATTTCAACAAAGCCAAAACCCTTTGACCGGTTTGTGTCTCTATCAACAATAACAGTAGCTGAAGTTACAGTTCCAGCTTCTGCGAATAATTCTCTTATAGAATCTTCAGTAGCTGAAAATGGCAAATTACCTACATATAATTTATTTGACATATTATGTTCCTTTCTTACTTAATTAATAGAAATTAGCTCGCTCAAGTAAAACTTGAGGAAAAAGATCTTAGGTATTAATTAAAAGAAAAATTTTGAACAAAAAATATACAAAACAAATACTATAACTAACTCTAAAATACTGAACTAACTAACTATCGAGATAGAGTATATAACACATCTTCAATAATAGCTAGTCTTATTTTTTAGTAACAAATCCGGTTTGCGAGTCAATACCATGTTCGTGACTTTTGTTTGCCTCATAAATCGGCTTAAAACTAAGGGGTTTCCAAAGATATTTTGCCTAGTTTTCCAGAACGAAACTCTCTTAGAAACAGGTCATATACGCGATCATAATCAAGTTCATTGCCTGATATATAACAACCTCTATTCTGAGCTATTTTTTCAAAAATTTTAACAGGATTTTTTTCATTATCCTCAATTTTAAATCTGCTTTTAATAGCTAATGGGTATGTCTTTATTAAAAAATTGCATAAATAGGTTGCGACTTGATCAACATCATAACGTTGTTCCTTGATGCAGTTTGTTACGGCTAAATTGTATCCTATATTCAGATTTTTAAATTTTGGCCATAAAATACCAGGCGTATCCAGTAAGATTAAATTTTTGCCTACTGTTACCCAGTTTTCTTTTTTTGTAACCCCTGGTTTATCGCCAACTAATACTTTTTTTTTGCCGATCAAACAATTTATCAAAGATGATTTTCCAACATTAGGAATACCAAATACCACACATTTTATGCTTTTTTTATCCTTATCTGCTATAACCTTTTTTACCGCTCTTTCTATCTTGTGTGCTTCTTTACCACTAAGGGCATTTATAGAAATAGCTTCGATATTTTTTGCTTTAAAATAGGCGAGCCATTTATTAGTAATAAATCGATCACTAAGATCTTCTTTATTAAAAAGTAATAAACGGGGTTTATCTGAGAACAGCTCATCTAAAACAGGGTTTCTACTAGACAATGGGATTCTGGCATCCAATATTTCTAAAATAATATCTATTTGATTTTGTTTTTCTTTAATTAGCCGGATCGCTTTGGCCATATGCCCCGGAAACCATTGAATAGTCATATATTTTCCTTTTTACAGATTTAGTTTTGCAATTAAATTTAAAGCAGCTTTAAGGCCATCAGCAGCGGAAGTAATAATTCCGGACGCGTGACCACTACCCTCACCAATCACATAAATATTTTTTTGTTCATTACAAGTATAATCCTCATTCCTATTTACTTGAATAGGTGGCGAGGTTTTTGTTTCTAGGCCCACCATAATGCCTTGCTCAAAATTTTTGATTTTTTTACTAAAATGTATTAATCCCTCACGCAAAGCGCCTTCCACTTGAGGCGGTAATAATTGTTTATAATCATAAGGGATTAAGGGGAAATTATAGCTACTGGAAACTGGTACGGTGGTTATTTTTTCTTGTATAAAATCCTCTATTCTATTAAAAGGCGCGGCATAGCTATCTTGAATTGAAAAAGCTTTTTTTTCTAAAGCTTCCACCCACGCTAAAGCTTCCATCGCCGTTAATTCTTTATTAAACAAGGTGTTTAGATTGAGGCCAACCACAATTGCCGAATTGGCCCACAAAGAATTGCGCAAATAATTTGAAGCACCATTAACATTGTTTTGGCCTGGCGTGGAAGCAGCACAAAGAATTTTGCCACCAGGGCACATACAAAAAGAATAAACTGGATAATTATCTTTGGTGGTATACGTTAAGCGGTATTCCGCGGCTTTGACCCCGTTTAACGCAGGCGTCTGCCATTGCGCTTGATTAATTTCCGTTTGTAAATGCTCTACGCGTACGCCAATGGCAAACGGTTTAGTATTAAATTCAAGATTATTTTTAAGCAGCATTTTATATGTGTCATATGCGGAATTACCAGGCGCAAAAAAGACGTAGTCAGTCGTATATGCTTCTTTTTTCGTAATGAGCGTAACTTTATTATCAGCATCAAGACGAAAATCCAAGACTTTAGTCTCAAAAATAATTTGACCGCCCAGATCTTGAAATTTAGCACGCAAATTTTTTACGATACGTTTTAAATTATCTGACCCAAGATGCGGATGGTTCAAATAATTAATTTCTGCGGGCGCGCCGGCTTGGATCAAAGTATCCAGAACAAACGCTTTTTGTGCGGTAATATTTTTGGTTCTGGTAGTTAGTTTACCATCGGAAAAAGTACCAGCCCCACCCTCTCCAAAAACATAATTTGAGTTTGCCTTTAAAACCCCTGTTTGCTCAAAACTTTCAATATCTTTGACTCTTTGTTCAAGAGCGCAGCCTTGTTCTAAAACAGTGACACTAAAACCCGCCTTGGCAAGCGCATATGCGCAAAAAAAGCCTGCTGGTCCATTACCGACCACAATGATTTTTTGTTTTCTGGTTTGCCGGATAATGTTAAGCGCAGGCATTGGCTCTAAGATAGAACCTTTGATTTCCGGTGAAAACACGCCTATTTTAAGTAGATAAACAATCTTATTTTTTTTTCTGGCATCCAAACTTTTTTTGAGAATTTTATAATCAAATTTTTTTAAACCCAGTTTTTTTTGGATGTTTTTGATAATTAAAACTTCATCATAGTCAGTTGGTAATTTTAATTCTATTTCACGATAACCATTTTTAAACATGTGGTTTATCATATCAATTATTCGGATCTCAGACTAACATTTTATAGATATTTAAAACATTTATCAAATTTCAGCTAAAAATTTAGTTTGTGTTAATTAAGTTTAATAATAAGTATAATAAAAAAAGAAAAGAAAATACTAATACGGGAGTGTTAAATGACTTTAAAATCAAAAGAGATTGAAGCGATTTACAGAAGTAAAGTAGCTAAAAAATACGATTTGCCAATTTCTCATTTTTTTGGCAAATATAAAAAGCTAGCATTTAATGATTCATCTTTAAAAAATGGAGATCGGGTTTTGGTATTTTGCTGTGGAACAGGCCTGGATTTTTCTCATATTTTAAGAAAAATAGGCAAAAACGGAAAAATTATTGGGGTTGATTTTTCTTCTGAAATGTTAAACAAGGCAAAGGAAAAAATCAAAAAAAACAAATGGGACAATATTGAGTTAATTCAAGCTGATGTCACTAAATTCCAATATAAAATTGATAAAAAATTTGATGTTGGGGTTTGTACTTTAGGAATGTCAATAATTCCAGAATATAAATCAGCATATTATAACTTAGTTTCTTATGTCAAAAAACAAGGAGAGATTATTATCGGTGATATGCAATTAGCTTCTGGTTGGCGTGCTCGTTTAAATCCTCTTAGCATATTTCTGGCGAAAAGGTATGGTGGTTCGTATAAGGGACATCAAAATAGTCTGGAATTATGTAATATTATGAAAAAGGAATTAAGAGGTGTAAAGAAAAAGGAATTCTTTTTTAATTCATATTTTTATTGTATTGGGAAAATTAAATAAAAAAAATCTTGTGCGAAACAAAGCGAAATACATAATAGCCGCAAAGTCTATCCAAAATACGGTTCGATTATTGTCTCTTGCAAAACCGCTCAATAAAACGTAAACTATTTTGTAATAAAAAAAATATATTACCTATAACAGAAGAAAAGGGGTTCAAATTATGGATTTTCAGCTAAAAAACGAACTGAAAAAACATTTTGGCTATAATGATTTTCGACCTTTTCAGGAAGACATTATAAAAAATATCCTTAATCAGCAAGATGTAGTCGCTATTTTACCCACTGGTTCTGGAAAATCTTTGTGTTATCAACTCCCTGCGATTTTGTTACCAGGCACAGCTATGGTTATTTCCCCTTTAATTGCTTTGATGCAGGACCAGGTAGAAAGTTTGAAAAAAGCAGGTATAAAAGCCACTTTTATTAATAGTAGTATGCCGAATTACGAGATTGAATATACTCAAGCCACGCTTAATGATTATAAATTGGTCTATATAGCGCCCGAGCGTTTAGCCGTACCAAACTTTATGCGGACTTTAAAGACAAGTCAAATTTCTTTCTTTGTGGTGGATGAAGCGCATTGTATCTCTCAATGGGGGCATTCGTTTAGACCGGAATACCGTAACCTGTCGCTCTTGAAGCAAGAGTTTGCAGACAAACCAGTTTCTGCCTTTACAGCCACAGCCACCAAAAGTGTGGCCAAAGATATTACCAAACAACTTTTATTAAAAAAACCACAGTCTATCCTAGGCAGTTTTGACCGACCTAATCTAACCCTCAGAATTGAAAGAAAATATGATTGGAAATCTCAACTACTGGCTTTTTTGGCTAGACATAAAGAAAAATCAGGAATTATATATACCACAACCCGCAAAAAAACAGATGATATCCATGCTATATTGCTAAAACATGGCCTAAATGTGGGAAAATATCATGCTGGCTTAAGCTCTATCCAAAGAGAACGTTCCCAACGCAGCTTTATCAAGGATGACGTGAGTATCATGGTCGCGACGATTGCTTTTGGCATGGGCGTACACAAACCTAATATCAGATATATTTGCCATCTGGATATGCCCAAAAACATAGAACAGTATTATCAAGAAATCGGCCGGGCAGGTAGAGACGGGTTGGAGGCCGAGTGTTTGATGCTTTACGGCACACAAGACCTATATTTACACAATAAACTTTTGCAATCTGTAGAAAATGAAGTAGTACAAACCCAGCTAAAACGAAAATTAGAGCAAATATTTGCTTTGTGTAGTTCCGTCAATTGTCGGAGAACCGAGCTTTTGAATTATTTTGGAGAAGAAAACAAAAAAGAAAATTGTCAGGCTTGTGACAATTGTTTGGATGAAGTTGAACAGATAGATGGCACTATTATTGCCCAGAAGATATTGTCTTGTGTCTATCGGCTTAAGCAAAGGTTTGGTCTTAATTATGTAATTGATGTACTGGTCGGTTCCAAAAGAAAAGAACTCCTTAACCGAAACCACGATAAACTGTCTACTTACGCCCTTCTAACAGAATATTCTAAAAAAGAGCTCAAATATTTCATGATGGCTTTGATTAATATGGGCTATTTATATATTACTGAAGATGATTACCCCCTTTTAAAAATGACACCCAAAACCAAAGAAATTTTATCCGAAAAAAAACAAATTTATTTCCGTAAAACAAAATATAAAGAGAATAAATTTTTAAACAAAGAGAAAATAGAATACGATCTAACTCTATTCAAGCAATTATCCTGCTTACGAAAAGAAATTTCTGTTAAAGAAGATATTCCGCCTTTCGTAGTTTTTCATGATCGTACCTTAATTGAAATGGCGGCTTATTTCCCACAGCAAGAAGAAGAACTAATCAAATTAAATGGCGTAGGCAGCAAAAAACTGCACACTTACGGCGCACCCTTTATAGCGTTGATCAAACAATATTGCACAGAAAACAAGCTTGATTCTAAAATGTCTTTATTAGTAAGTAGGCCTAAACCCAGAACGCAAACTCTCAAAGGCAATACTCTCCAACTAACCGCAGAAATGCTAAGCCAGGACAAAACTATTCCCGAAATTGCCAAAAACAGAGGTCTTTCCGAAAGAACCATTGCCGACCATATCACGCAACTAGTTGAACAAGGAAAATATAAAAATATCCACAAGTTCGTATCCGAAGAAAAACGTCAAAAAATCTACCAAATCGCAGATCAGATTGGCCACAATCTCCTAGGCCCCATCAAAAACAAATTAGGCGAAGATTACACCTGGGATGAAATCAAAATAAGCCTTGCTTGGAGGCGATTCAAAAATGTTACTATGCCCAAAGCGTTATGAAAAAACCAATAATAATATTAATAAGAAAACTGCTGGATTTTAAATTTGTAATACTTAAAATATGTTAAGGGGAAAAGAGCAATGACGTTACCTGCTAAAGATTCTCTATTTAAAAATATTAAAGCCCTTCTCCATAATGCACGAAATCAAGTTATTAAAACGGTTAACTCGGCAATGGTTAATACTTACTTTGAAATAGGACGGTTGATTGTTGAGCATGAACAAAAAGGCAATGTGAAAGCTGAGTATGGGGCAGAAACATTAAAGACACTTAGCAAACAACTTTCAAATGAATTTGGAAAAGGGTTTTCCCTTAGAAATATTGAAACTATGAGGAAGTTTTACTTAACCTACCAGAAAACGCAGACACTGTCTGCGGAATTGGAAAAAGGTCAGATATCGTCTGCTAAATTCACGTTAAGTTGGTCACATTACGTATTTTTGATACGTTTAGATGCACGGGAACGTAACTTTTATGAAATTGAAGCCACTCAAAATAATTGGTCACTTCGTGAACTCAAGCGACAATTTAACACGGCGTTATTTGATCGACTTCGATTAAGCAAAGATAAAGACTGGATTAAAGCATTAAATGAAAAAGGGCAAATTATTACCAAGCCTCATGATGCAGTTAAAGATCCTTATATTCTCGAATTTTTAGGACTAAAAGAAGATGCAAGCTATTCAGAAAGTGAATTAGAACAAGCGATCATCGATAAAATTGAACACTTCTTGCTAGAGTTAGGAAAGGGATTTGCTTTCATAGGGCGTCAAAAACGATTTACCTTTGATGAGCAACACTTCTTTGTGGATTTGGTGTTTTATAACCGCTTACTCAAATGCTTTGTGCTAATTGATTTAAAAATTGGAGACTTGAAACATCAAGATTTGGGTCAAATTCAAATGTATGTAAATTACTATGACCGCTTTGTAAAAACAGAAAAAGAAAACCCCACAATTGGCATCGTGCTTTGTAAGGATAAAAATGATAGTGTGGTTGAAATTACATTACCTAAAAATAATAAACAAGTTTTTGCTAGCCAGTACCAGACTTACCTACCGACAAAAGAAGAGTTTCAGGCTCAGATTAAAGATGTTGAGGTTGAAAAAAACAAAGATAAAAATAGGTGAACGAGGAAAAGGAAATCCTTTTGTGAGCTAGTATTTGTTATGTTGACCCCGTTGGTGGGGAAGACCCAAAACACCCACAAGTTCGTATCCGAAGAAAAACGTCAAAAAATCTACCAAATCGCAGATCAGATTGGCCACAATCTCCTAAGCCCCATCAAAAACAAATTAGGCGAAGATTACACCTGGGATGAAATCAAAATAAGCCTTGCTTGGAGGCAGGCTCGAAAATATGATTAAATTATTTAATATCCTCATAAAATCTGGCGCGGCTTACGGCCATATAAGGCAAAAGCCAAATAAACCCGATCCCACAAGTTAGGATAGAAAGTAAGGTCCAGCCTAAAAACCTTAAGTAAAGACAAAAAAGTTTCCATTTATAACCATCCATCATTTCCATACTTTTAGCTAGAATTTCTTTAGCTTTCATTTTTGGATTGTCTACCATAATAAAAAATGTTTGCGAATATTTTAAGGATGCAACAATGCCAGGGATAATAAATAGTAGTGTCCATAAGAAAATACGAAAAAACCTTCTCATATAGGTAAAAAGTGCCACATCAAATTTAGGGAAGCCCTCAAATATTTGCATTAAATTCGCGTCTTTTTTTCTCAAAAATGAAAGTAAAAATATAGATATACCCAGATATAAAGTTCCGCTTACAAGTAAACCTAAAATAAAAGTCAGACTCTGGATAGAAATAGTTATCAGAAAAAATACAAGATAAGTAACTACTGCTAATTTCCACCTACCCTCTAATGATTTCCTCGCTTCTTGCATAATTTTTTTATTTTTAATCATTTTACATACCTCTTTTTTTTGGATTTATAAATTAAGTATACCAAATAACTGGGTCCTAAACCTAGATAATGGCTAAATAATTAAGGTATAATAATAAGATAAAACATATCAAAGGAGATAAAAAATGAATATAGAAATGCTTAGTCAATTTTTTTTATGGAGCTCAATTATAAATATAGTGGCCTCATCGCTAGCCTTTTTAGTAGTGATTATAGGACGAAACCACGTATCTAGAATACATAGTAAGCTTTTTAATGTGTCGGAAGAAAAAGCCGCGGAAAAGATATATTCCTCAATGATAAATTACAAAACAATTATTTTTGTTTTCAATATTATCCCTTATATTGCAATCCAGATTATCAAATAAATCGGTAAATACAGAGGATTAATATAGCTTTAATATTGATAAATTCTTTGGATGATTTTTTTAACAAGTTCTGTATCTGCTTTAAAAGGGACTTTTGGTCTGGGTGGAATTGGTAGGATGTGGGTCTGACTAAATGGCGTTTTTTCTAGCTGTAGGTTATATGCTTTATGCATTAAAAACTCTAAGTTAATTACATCTTCCGTATTATAAGCAAGTAAAGTTTCTAAAGCGTTTTCATTTTTTCTTTTTTTATATTCCATCCATAACCAAACTGCCAAATATCCGTCCACACCATCTAATTCGTTTCTGGATAAACCAAATTGTTTTTCACAACTTTTAAGGCCACCCTGAAAACCTAAACCTTTTAAAACATAACGCAGATCAATATGTGATTGTGTGAATTTCCTGTTTAAAAAGTATTCTAGAAAAGGGATATCAAAGGTTTTTCCATTATATGAAATAAAAAGTTTATATTTATTTGCTTCAGGTGCAAAATCAAATAAATTTATGCCACTTACAAAATGTTTAATATTTTTACCATCATACAAAACAATAGTGGTTATTTTGCTATAACGCTTATCAAGACCCGTGGTTTCAATATCTATAAATGCCGCGGAATCCTTAAATTCATTAAATAATCGCCAATGATTTTTACTTACCATTTGTTTGGAAAAATAAGCATGGTCTTTTTCTTGGATAGCTTTTTTTGAAAGGGTTAAATTTTCTGATATATGCGTTACCTTTGCTGGAGATACAGGATGTGTGTCAGCATTCAAAAAATCATCCCAGGAATGTATGTTATGATCCCATAACAATTTTTCTGCTTTTTCGCCGACACCTTTAATATGAGAAAATGTGTTTTTAATCATTTACGCTCTTTCTACCAAACATTCCCAACGATTTAAATTTTCATCCAAAAGGGGCTTAATTTCCTTGATTCTTTTGCATGCTATCAAATACTCTTCTGATGTTCCATTGCTGTTAGTAAAAATACGCTCCAATTCTTTTTTTTCTGTTTCTAGCGTTTCAATTTTAAATTCTAGTTTTTTTAACTCTTGTCGTTCTTTATTGTTTAATCCTTTTTGGGGTGAAGAAGTTTCTGTTATATTTACATTGGTTTTATTTTTAGAAGAAATATTTTGATTCTTATTTATTTTATCCAACTCTTTTTTTATTTGGGAATATTCAGTATAACCACCCGCAAATTTAGTGATATCGCCTGAGTCTTCAAACACGAGTAAATTATCAACTACTCTATCCATAAAGTATCTATCATGCGAAATAATTATCAGGCAACCTTTGAAATTTAGAAGAAAATCCTCAAGGATAGAAAGCGTTTTAATGTCCAAGTCATTGGTTGGTTCATCAAACAGCAAAAAGTTGGGATTATCAAGAAGCAGGCAAACCAAATGTAGCCTACGCCGTTCTCCACCAGAAAGCTTTCCAATAGCTGTTTTTAGCGTACTAGAATCAAATAAAAAACGTTCTAAAAGTTTGGCCGCACTTAGGGTAGTACCGTCATGCATTTGAATAAATGCCCCATAATCTTTTATGTGTTCATATATGGGCTTTTCAAGATCAAATTCCATACTATGCTGGTCAAAATACCCAAAAACAGTATTTATGCCAATATCCACTTCACCGCTGTCTGGCACTATTTTTTGAGTAATAATATTTAGCAACGTAGTTTTACCGCTACCATTGGGTCCCACAATCCCGATTTTTTCACCTTGTTTAAAAGTATAAGAAAAATTATTTATGAGATTCAAATGATCAAAAGATTTGCTTACTTTTTTTAACTCCAAGATTTTCTTACCGAGCCGGCGTCCTTCAACTCCTAATTCCATAACCTGTTCCTTGGAAAACGTATTACGATTTTGCATTTGGGCAATACGTTGTTTCCTCGCTTTTTGTTTTGTAGAACGTGCTTTAGGACTCTTTTTTAACCATTCCAACTCTACTCTTAAAACTGTTCTTATATTGTTTTCTTCTTTTTGTTGGTTTTGATAGCGAAATTCTCGTTGTTCTAAAAAGGTAGAATAATTTCCATTATAAGCAAATAGTTTTTGCTGATCTATTTCTAAGATACGATTACAAATTTTATCTAAAAAATAACGATCATGTGTAACCATAAGAATTGTGGTGTTCACTCGTTTTAACATGTTTTCTAACCACTCAATTGTTTTAATATCTAGGTGGTTTGTAGGCTCGTCTAAAATAAGTAAGTCCATATCTTGTAAAAATATTTGGGCTAAAGCAATTTTTTTTATCATGCCTCCAGATAAAGTTTTCATTTTCTGGTCCAGGTGATGTATATCAAGCTCATTTAATACCGAACTTACCCGTGCTTCATATTCCCAGGCATTGAGCATGTCCATTTTTGCCGTAATCTCATTTAATCTTTTTTCGGTCTGTGATGATTTATCATTTTCTAATTGTTCAAGGCATTGTTCATAATCTTTAATAATTTGCACAACAGGGGTATCCACGGATAATAAATGAGTAATAATTGTATCTTCAGGATTAAAAACCGGAACTTGTGCCAAATACTTAATTCTTAAGTTACTCTGGGTGGAGATAGCGACATGTGGTTCTGCTGCAATATTTGCAAGCATTGAAAGTAACGTGGTTTTTCCGCAACCATTTACGCCAATAAGAGCTATTTTTTGTCCCCCATTAATATTGAAATTAATGTCTTTAAAAAGAGTTTTAACTCCTTGACTGCAACTTAGATTTTGAACGGAGATTAAATTCATTGCTTAATGATAACATAAAAGGGAAAAAAGAAATTTCTGTTAAACTATAGAATAAATATTATGGACAAATTAATACTATTTACAGACGGTAGCGTAAACACAAAGACAAACATTGGATATGGAGCCTCTCTGGCTGTGCCTGAAGTTGGGCTTCCTTTGGATATATTAAAAGAGCATCTAAAAGTAAAAGAATTTAAAAATACCTCTTCCACAAAATTAGAATTACAAACATTATTATGGGCCCTAACTGATATCCCAAAAACCGTAAAAAAAGTAACGGTTTATACGGATTCTCAAAACATTATGGGCCTACCGGGTAGACGTGCTCTGTTGGAAGAAAATAAATATCGAACCAAAAAAGGTAAACTTCTCAACAACTATGCTCTATATCAGGAATTTTTTAGATTAACAGATCAATTAGATTGCAACTTTGTTAAAGTGACAGGACACCTAAAATCACATCAAAAAGATGATATTGATCGACTTTTCACACTTGTAGACAGAGCTTCTAGGCAGTCGTTAAGAGGTCATACCCCGCTATGGTATGTGTATATTGTCGAATGCGTGGACAATACCCTTTACACAGGAATTACTACTGATCTAAAAAAACGCCTTGCAGCGCACAATAGTTTGAACCTTGGTGCTAAATATACAAGAGGAAGACAACCTGTTAAGTTGGTCTATTCATGTGAATTTCAAACTAAATCAGAAGCACTTAAAGAAGAGTATCGGATCAAGCAACTCACAAAAGGTGAGAAACAGCAGCTTTTGAAATGATTAGTTGTTATGTTGCCCTTGTTGGCTGGCCAGACTGGATGATATTAGCTTTTTTGCGATATAATTAAACTCCTATCTTTTTAGAAACGAACCAAGGAACTTAGCCAATGGAATGTAATATGTGTGGCGATTGTTGTCGCTTATTTTTAATCAACTTAACAGAATCTGAATACCGTTCAAAAATGTATAAAACAATATTTCAAAACTATGGTTT
>JABGVJ010000039.1 GCA_018646105.1 bacterium | reverse complement strand
GTGACGTTGCCATTGAAATATCCATTAGATTGTTGAACGTGGATATATCTGTCTCCAGTCGATTCCCCAGAATGGGGAGTGTTTTTTGAGATAAAGACTCAAGCGTAATAGATGGCTTTGAGATTTCCAAGGCAGCTAAGTTATTGGGGTGCAGCCCTTCAATTTTTCCGTGATCGGTTATGAATAGCTGTTCGGTAGCACTTCTAAAGGTATCTGCCATGGATGCTGCAGAAGACAGAGTTGATGCAATAGAATCAACTACTATGCCCGCAGAAAGAAATTTTGACTTGCTATCATCTACTAATAGTGACGAAGGAGAACTGATAATTGCCCTGAAGTCCTCAACGTGTGTTGAAACGGAAGAAAGGCTGGCGTCTACTACAGATAATTGAGATGTCATAGCGGATATAGTATTTGAGGATGCCGCAATTCGGTCTACTGTCTTCGTTATGGTAGCAACTTGGGTAGTGAAACCAAGTGCCGCGCTGCTTAGCTTGTTCAGTGATGATGTCCAGGTGTCTGGTGTCAGAAATTTGTTATCAGGTTCCATTAATAAAGTGCCTTTTTTGTTTCCAATTAAGATGTCATTATCAGAAAAATTTTCAGGGAGCAATGCGTTAGGTATTCCTCGCTTTGAAAGTTCAGCCGCTACATAAAGTTCTCCAGCATGTCCGCCTAATTTTTTTATCCATTGAGGTGTTTTAGTCATTTTATTTTTCTCCGTTAGAATTTGCCTTATTAGACCTATAATTCCAAATTTTTATCAAGATGCATAAGTGGATCAATAATTTTTATTTTTTTATTAGCCTCTAATAAAAAATTTTCTTGGAGAAATGGAAACGTCCAAAATTGATCAATAGTTCCTTCAAAAGGTCCACCCAAATTATGCATAGTCATTGGCCCCAAGGGGTCATCTGTACGAGGCTTGCCTTCTCGATATATGAACACAAAATCTCGAAAATCTTCAATGTCTAAGTGAAAACCTTCTGGTATGGCTAAAACAGAAATAAATTTGCCATCGTAGTTTGTGAATTTCTGTTCCGTATCTCTAGTTTCGGCTACCAAATGACCTCGTGTTGCTTGATACGCATGATATAACTCGCCAGGCATAATCACGGTATTGTTTTTTGCTATATGTTGCTTCGGAATCTTTGCTTTTTCCCACTCTGGGTGAAAACACTTTGCTTCCACAAGATAACGCTTATCTTGATAATTAATTTCTAAATCGCATTTTTTTCCATCCTGGATCACACCTTTAGGTTCATAAGTTATTACACAGTCAGGAAATGATTTGAGTAGATGGTTTATTATTTTTAATTCAAATATATGATCTTCTACTTGCCGATATGTACCCTTTTTTTTCGCCAGCGCACTTGTTAATTGATCGAGGCGCGTATCCCAAGAAGAAATATTCGTTACGTGTTTGCAATCTCGATAAACGACATCTAGTTCTTTTAAAAATTGAGAAGGAAAACGTTCTAATCTTGTGAATATTTTTTCCATATTTATTATGCCCTAACATTTTTTTTAGACTAAAATTAAGAATAGCGCAGTCTACGGTTGGCAACAAGCTACAAAAGACTGCCCAGGAACTTGCGGAAATGACCAGAAATTATGACTGAAAAACCCGTAATTCAAAAGAAAACCAGTGCTTTCCTTTGAAAATGAAGAGAATTTAGTTTTAGATACAGGGAAGCAAGGAGCTGAAATCCGAGTTTATATTCATAAATGAGGGTTTTAGCGACGTAGCTTATCGAAGTATAAATCTAAATTATCCATTTTCAAAGGAAAGTGGTACACCCGGCGAGATTCGAACTCACGACCTTCTGATTCGTAGTCAGATACTCTATCCAGCTGAGCTACGGGTGCTAAACAAAAATATTATAAAGTAAAAATTTAATTTTAGCGACTTTTTTTAGACATATGATTATGCCGAATTGCTTCCGCGATCGCTACCGCGACAATTACAGTACCACCAAAAAGGGTTTTGACATGCGGGATTTCGTGTAAAACCAACATTGCCAAAATAATGGCATAGACTGTAATGAGGTTAGATTGAATAGTAACCTTTGATACCGTAAAATGTTTAAAACTATGTACTAATAAAGTGTGTCCAAACAGAGTGCCTAGAATCGCTAAAAGTACCAAATACATCCAGCTTGGAAAATTCGCGAACCCTAAATCTCCACCCCATATAAAAGGGAGAGATACGATTGCTGTCACCAATAATTGATAAAACATTAATAAAGACGCCCCATATTTTTGAACATATTTCCGACTTATGACACTCCGTATAGACAAAGCTAAAGCCGATATAGCTCCCAAAATCGCGCCTATGGTTAATTGGTTTGAGAGACTAAATTCCGGGATCATCATCAGTAACCCACCAAACGCTATCGTAGCCAGCAAAATATCAAATCTGTTTAATTTTGTCCGAAAAAACAAGGGCTCAATAAAAACCGTAAAAATAGGCGCTAAGCCCACCGCTAACATAGTTATCGCAACCGTAGAAATTTTTACAGCTACAATAACCGTGATCCAGTGAATAGCCATGAAAAAACCAATAACTAATAAACCAAATAAATCTTTTTTATTTTTTGGTAAAATCTTTTCTTTTTTAATAAAAAAAATAATAAAAAAAAGTATCGTACCTGCTACCACAGCTCGGGCAAAATTAATAAAAACTGGCGGAAAAACCATTAATTTAGCAAAGATCCCTCCAGTACTCAGCAGGAGAAAAGCTAAATTAAGTTGTAAAAAATGTTTTGTTTTTTCATCCATAATTATTTTTCAATCTAAACCAAAACCTTCTCAATCCTTTTACCTTGAATTTCCGAAGTTTGAGATATGGAAACAAAAGCATCAGGGTCTGTTTGAGCTATGAACTTTTTCAATTTTACAATTTGCCTTACTGTAATAATACAAAAGATTACTTTGTGCTTTTTATTCGTATACCCGCCTTCTCCGTTTAATAAAGTAACCCCATCCCCTAAATCTCTCATAATCATTTGCGTGATTTTTTGATATTTTTCACTAATAATTAAAACTAAAAGATATTTTTTAAAGCCTAATAACACTTGTTTGAGGATGAAACTCCAAGCCACGAGGAAGATTACTGTATAAACTGCAAGTGTAAAACTAGTCACTATACTGCCAATAAGCACAATGATCGCGCTAGAAATGAAATTCATTTTGGTGATGGCAAACCCATATTTTTTATGTAAATAAAAGAATATAATATCCGCCCCTCCGGCCGAAGCTCCAGACTTTAAAATCAAGCCCCATCCCACACCAAAAAAAATACTCGCTACTAAACAAGAAGCTAATAAATCGTCCAAATACAAATAGGGGGTAAAAATTTTGCAGAAATCCAGAAAAAAAGACAAAGATAACATTGCTGTTAAAGTATAAATCAGGAATTTTTTAGAGAATTTATTCCAAGCAAAAATAAACAGCGGTATATTTAGAAGAGCAAACATCATCCCTACATCCAGGGAAGTGAGGTATTCAATAATAATGGCAATACCTATTAAGCCACCACTCATTAAATTATGCGGCATAATATACCCGCGTGCTCCTAGGGCTAATATAAAACACCCTAGAATTAACAGGGCTAAATTTTTAAGATGGTCGTACAATTTTAATTAACCCTTACCAGCAGACCCTAAAACTTCTTTGTTTTTATTGATAATTAATTCTTTAAGCTCTTCACGTGCAGGCCCCAAATATTTACGTGGATCAAATTCCGCAGGCTTTTCTTTGAGCACTTTACGTATGATCGCAGTCATGGCCAAACGTCCATCACTATCAATATTGATCTTGCATACCGCAGACTTAGCAGCCTGGCGTAACTGCTCTGCTGGAATCCCTACCGCTGCTTTAAGCTCGCCACCATTTTCATTGATCATGTTCACGTATTTAGGCACAACTGATGATGACCCGTGTAATACAATCGGAAATCCTGGCAACTGTTTTTCAATTTCAGCCAAAATATCAAATCGTAATGGGGGAGGAACTAAAACACCATCGGTATTTTTGGTACATTGCTCAGGTTTAAATTTAAAAGCTCCGTGCGAAGTCCCAATAGAAATAGCCAGAGAATCACAACCAGTTTTAGAAACAAAATCAATCACTTCTTCCGGTTTCGTATATGTCGACTTTTCAGCTACCACATGATCTTCGATGCCCGCTAAAACTCCTAGTTCCGCTTCTACAGTGACATTTCTTTGGTGCGCATATGCCACCACTTGTTTCGTGACTTCTATATTTTCGTCATATGGCAAATGGGACCCGTCATACATCACAGATGAAAACCCGGAATCAATACAGGATTTGCAAATTTCAAAGCTGTCACCATGATCAAGGTGCAGTACAATTGGAATATTAAAACCTGCTTCTTTAGCCATCTCTACTGCACCTGCAGCCATGTGTTTCAATAAAATTTGGTTTGCATATTTTCTAGCCCCACTGGAAACCTGGATGATTACCGGCGAATTAGATTCCGCGCACCCCATAATTATAGCTTGCAACTGTTCCATATTATTGAAGTTGTAAGCAGGGATCGCATACCCGCCAGTTACCGCTTTTTTAAATATTTCTCTTGAATTCACTAACCCTAGATCTTTATAATTAGTCGTCATTGTTTTTTATTTCCTTTCTTATTTCAATCTAATTTTATTATAACGATAAACTCTTTTTTGTTAAAATGAAATTTTGGTCCTTGATATTGAGATATGATCAAGATGCTGGTTTTTTGTGTCGTAAAATAGTTTAATACCCTATGTTTTTTTGTTAAGATAATAAAATGTTTCAACGCAGATTTTTAATCGTTCTTATTTTTTTACTTTTTAGCAGTTCTTTTATAGCTGCTTTTTTTGATTTCAATCTACCCACATATGATCCGGATATCCATCCGGCTTTAACAAAATTACAAAAAAAATACACATTAAAGGAACAAGACCAGATTTTGATTATTTCGCCAGCGCGTCAAGAACTTTATGTTATTCAAAATTTTAAAATCAAAAAAACTTATTTGATCTCTACATCTAAATTAGGACTAGGAAATAACCAGGACAGTTATCAAACTCCTTATGGTACCCATTACATTAAAGATAAAATAGGGGACAAGGCTCCTTTAGGCACAGTATTTAAAGCTAGGATTTTTACGTCTCAGATAGCTAGTATAAACCAAAATCAGGACGCGGATTTTGTTACTACTCGTATTCTGCATCTATCTGGTTTGGAACCAGGTCTTAATCAAGGAGGCAACGTGGATTCTTATACCAGAAATATCTATATTCATGGTACTCCGGCAGAGGCTTGGATAGGCTACCCAAGTTCCAAAGGATGTATTAGAATGAAAAATACGGATGTCATCGAACTTTTTGACCTTGTAGAATCCGGGACTTTAGTGGAGATACTAAACAAAACATGAAAATTACCATTGCCCAACTCAATCCTACCATCGGCGATATTCCAGGAAACTTGCGAAAACTGGAACTAGCTTTTCTGCAAGCCGTCAAAGAACAGGCGGATTTAATTGTTTTTTCCGAATTATTTCTCACCGGCTATCCTCCCAAAGATCTTCTCGAAAGAACTGATTTTTTACAATCTGTAGAAAAAGCTACTGATAGGCTCAAATGGCTTACCGGAAAATACCCGCAAACTGGTATTTTAGTGGGCTTACCCCAAAAAAATTATGCTAAAAAAGGTAAACCTTTGTATAATGCCGCGGTTTTGTATGATCAAGGGCAAGAAATTTTTTCTCAGGCCAAAACCCTTTTACCTAGTTATGATGTCTTTGACGAACATCGTTATTTTGAACCCGC
>JABGVJ010000075.1 GCA_018646105.1 bacterium | reverse complement strand
TTTTTTAGGCCTCACCCCCTAGCCCCCTCTCCACAAGTGTAGAGGGGGAATTAAGGCATTTATTTTTGGACTTAGCAAACTCTCCGAAGTTTTTGGTGCGGCTTAAACCTGATAGATACATTTTAAGATAGCTATGAGGTATAATGCTTTATGATTTAGTTTTTGTGTAAGTGTTTTGAAAAAAAGGAAAATTAAGATGGGTAAAATAGAGCCTTTTGAGAAAGTAAAACTTTTTGTGGGATGTCTATACGCGCAGGAAGAGTTTTTTAGTAAAGCATGCGCTGATTTGGCATGTAAATACGGAAAAATAGATTATGTTTCGCAGCAGTTAAAATTTGATTGTACAAATTATTATACAGAAGAGATGGGCCACAAACTTTTCAAAAAGTTTGTGGGTTTTGAAGAGTTATGGAATCCTCAAAATATTTACCAAGTAAAAATACAGACAAATTTGAGAGAAGAAGAGTATGCATTGAGCCAGAAAAGAAGGATCAATCTTGATCCAGGGATTATCACCTTAGGCAATGTGATTTTGCTTACGACCAAAAATTTTGCGCAACGCATTCCTTTGCAAGAGGGGATTTACGCAGAAGTTCATTTGATTTATATGAAAGGTAAATATCATGATTTGCCCTGGACATATCCAGATTATAAAACAGAGTGCTATAAAGAAAAATTTTTAAAGATAAGAAATATTTATAGACAACAGTTGCCTAAAGATTGAATTATAGATTTTCCTTTGTTATACTTATGAAATCTTTTTGCTGAAGGCAAAAAGGCACGATGTATTTCGTGCGGATTTTATTTATGTTTTGTCCGGTAAATTCGTACAAAAATAGATAACGAAAGCACACTTTTTTATGTTTAATAATTTATTTTTATTATCTTCGCTTTTAAGTTTTCCTTTGCAAATTAAGGTTGAATTGCATGAATATATCTATTTTCTGAAAAGAAAACGGATTGATTTATGGGTGTTAAATAGATTTCAGGCTAGATAGTAAGCTGTCTGGTAGATTTTTAAAATTAGAAAGGGGTTTAGATATGACAGAAAAAACAAAGAATAAAGAATGGATTTATACAGTTATGGAGGATAGAGAAAAGGCCAAGTATCTTTTGGGGCTTTTTGCGAAATTTGAAGAGGACGATCTTTTGCTTAACTTTGCTGCACAATTTTTAAATTCTATGGCGCTTAGGACTTTGAAAATTTTTAAGCCAGCAGAACTTGAGGCTTTTGTGAAAGAGCGTTTTACTTTTTTTCAAAAAGCATTATCTAATAAGCAAGCCTTAAGTTTGAATGTGTCTCAAGTAGGGGTTTCTTGGTTGAATAATAAAAGAATTTTAGAGTTTGTTTGTCCTGATATGCCATATTTGTTATTAACTTTTGAAGCAGTGTTAGCTCAATATGAGAATTTACAGGTAACACGTAAACTATACCCTATCATAGGGGTGAACATAGATAACCAGAACAAGCTTTTGGATTTTTGTCAGGTGAGTTTAGGTAAAAGGTTATACTCTTATATTTATATGGAAATTGAAGGCGTGTTAGATGAAAATAAATTAAATGAAATACAGGAACAGCTTAAACATCATATGGAGGCTGTGAACATAGTAGTAAATAGTAAAGAGGATATAAAAGTTAAATTGATTGATTTGAAAGAGGAGATTCGAGGTATAGATTTTCCTAAAGAAGAATGTGGGTCTGAATGGAAAGCGTTGATTGATTGGTTGAATGACGATAATTTTGTTTTTGTAGGCTATATGCCTTTTGTGTATCCAGCCGATAAAGATGGACAGGCGAAGCCATTGTTGAAAGAAGGTATTGGTATTTTAGGGGATGAGTATCTGAAAAAAGATACGACAAACATTTTAGATAATTTAACTTCGATAGTTTGGAACAGAAGAAAAAGGGAAAGACCTTTTATTTTTGAGGATGTAAATATTAAAAGTCCTGTGTGTAAGTTTGAAAAATTAGAGAGGCTTAGTTTTCAAATTAAGGAAAAAGACAGAATTGTGGAATATAATTTTTTAGGTCTTATTAAATCTTCTTTATATAAAAAAGATATTCCTTTAATAAATCTTAAACTCAATTATATTTTTAAAGCGCGAAACGTATTGCCGGGAACATATGATTATCATGAAATTTTACGGGTTTTTGAATCTACGCCAAAACTAGAATTATTTAGAGTGCCAGCGGATGATTTGTTGAAGATGATAGAAGATATTTTTGGCATTACTAATCCTACAGATATATATCTTTTTACTAGGTTTATGTCGGAATCGAAAAAAATTCAGGTTATGGTGGTAACGCCTAAGGCGGTAATTACAGAAGAAAATATTAAAAAAATTACGGATTATTTGGTCAATAAAATACCGCATACGAATTATGAGATTGTACAAGCGATAGAGAGAGAAAGAGGTCGTTTGCATTTTTATTTTGATCCATTGCCAGATACCCCTTTACCTTGTGGTAAAGATTTGCGAGAAGAAATAAAAGCTTTAATTGAACCTTGGGAACAGCGATTGAAAAATGAGCTGAGACGCGTTTATCCAGGGGTTTTAAGTGAGAAGTTTTATAAAAAATATTATGATTGTTTTCCAGTTTATTATAGGGCAAGGACGCCAATAAGCACGATTGTAAGAAATATTAAGTTTTTAGAAAAAATTCAAAACGAAGAGAATTTTCAATTTGATTTATCAAATTATGATGTGCCTACGAGTGAGTTTTTTGAAAAGGTTTCTTTATTGAGTGTTTATAGTAAAGAAAAAACTGATTTAGATATTATTATGCCGATATTACATAATATGGGCGTATATGTGATAGATCAGTTTAGAGCAAAAATTGGTAAAAGGGGTAAAAATGCGGCGATTGGCTATATACAAAATTTTAGACTTATTGATGAACAAGGTAAAAAGTTAGATGAAGCAAAGAGTAAGTGTATATTATGTGAACTTTTGCAAAAGATTTTTGAGGGAAAAACCGAAAATGATGCTTTAAACAAATTAGCTTTGATGGCAGGTTTAGATTGGCGAGCAATTAATGTTTTTATGACTTATAGAAACTTTTTTGCGCAAATAGATTTGACCTATAGTAAAGAAATAGTGAATAAAGCATTGATAACTTATCCGCAATTAACTCAAATTTTATATAAATATTTTGTGACTAAATTTTCTTTGGAACAAAAATATGGTTCTTTAGATTATCGTAAAACCGTGCTTTTACCGCAAATTAAAAAAGATTTTGAAGATGGTTTAAGAGACGTGGCAGAAGTTAGTTATGATGTTGTGTTTAGAAAAATTTTAAACATTATGGAAAGTACGTTACGTACTAATTTTTATATTAAAAAAGAAGATGTAAATGAAACTTTTATTTCTATAAAAATAAACTCTAGAAATGTGAAACCGATGCCGTTGCCAGTCCCTTATCGTGAAATTTATGTTCATGATGTGGGGGTTGAAGGGGTGCATTTGAGATTTGGAGCGATTGCCAGAGGTGGTTTGCGTTGGTCTGATCGACCTTATGATTTTAGATCAGAAGTTTTAGGTTTAGTAAAAACACAGCAGGTTAAGAATGTCGTGATTGTGCCTAATGGGTCTAAGGGTGGTTTTGTAGTTAAGAAAACTTTTGCACATAAAGAAGAGATGTTTGAGGAAGGTAAAAAGCAATATAAAAAGTTTATTAGTGGTCTTTTGGATGTTACAGACAATGTGGATAAACATGGTAGCGTGATGCATCCTAAAGAAGTGATGATTTATGATGAATCGGATCCTTATTTAGTAGTTGCTGCGGATAAAGGAACGGCGACGTTTTCTGATCTGGCGAATTCGATTTCTCAAAAATATGGGTTTTGGTTAGGAGACGCTTTTGCATCTGGCGGATCTTATGGCTATGATCACAAAAAGCTAGCGATTACGGCTAGAGGAGCTTGGGAATGTGTGAAATTGCATTTTAAAGAAAAAGGGATTGATGTTGATAAAGAGGTGACTACAGCGATTGGGATAGGGGATATGGCCGGGGATGTTTTTGGTAACGGACTTTTACGAAGTAAGTTTGTTAAATTAAAAGCGGCGTTTAATCATATTCATATCTTTTTGGATCCGGATCCAGATCCAGCCAAAAGTTTTGCGGAAAGAAAACGTTTGTTTGAATTACCGCATTCTTCTTGGAAAGATTATCGTCCTTCTCTAATTAGTAATGGAGGCGGAGTTTTTGATAGACAGGCTAAAGAAATAAAATTGTCGAAACAGGTACAGGAAATGTTGGAAGTAAATACAGATGTATTGACGGGCGAAGAAGTAGTTAAGGCTATTTTAAAGATGAAAGTAGATTTCTTGTGGCTGGGAGGTATTGGAACTTATATCAAGGGAACGGAACAAACTCAAGCACAGGTTGGGGATCCGGCTAATGATCGTGTGAGAATCAATGCAAGTGAATGTAGGTTCTCGATTATTGGGGAAGGTGCGAATCTTGGGTTCACGCAGTTGGCTAGAATGGAGTTTGAAGATAATGAGGGCGCTTGTAATACGGATGCAATTGATAATTCGGCAGGTGTGAATATTTCTGATTATGAAGTCAACTTGAAGATTTTGATGAATTATTGTTTACAAAATAATATTTTAAAATCGATGGAAGAAAGAAATGTTCTTTTAGCAGGATTGGCGGATGAATGTTGTGAACTGGATTTGGCTAATAACCGTGGTCAACACAGGGTGATTTCTATGGATCAAATAAGATCTGAGAAAAATATGGCTGATTTTCGTAATTTAATAATGTTTTATATTTCCAGAGGAAAATTGGATGCTAAGACCGAAGCTATCCCTAGTCCAAAAAAGATGATGCAGCTTGAAGCAGAGGAAAAACCGTTATATAGATCTGTGCTTTCAGTAATTCAAGCTTATGTCAAAATGGAGATATCAGATAGTTTGATTAAATCTAAATTACTTAATGATAAGTATTTAACTAAATTTTATTTACAATATTTCCCAAAGCTTGTGCAGGAAAAATTTGGTGAAATTTTAGATAAACATCAGTTAAAGAAAGAAATTATAGCGACGTTACTTACTAATAGAATTGTGAATCAGGCCGGATCTACTTTTTTCTATACTTTGATAACAGAAACCAATAGAAGTATAGAAGATATTGTTAAAGTATATCTTATTTTTGATGCTTGTTTAGGAGGTAAAGAGTATAAGGGCGAAATTTTAGCAGAATCTAAAGTTACGTATCAAGATAAGTATTTAGCTTTGATTGAATACGAAGATGCTTTAAAAAGATTGTGTAAAGTTTTTTTACAGTTAACTGATATTGAAATTAGTTTTGAACTCATAGAAAGATATAGAGATGTTTTTAGAAGTTTACGAGGTAGTATTTCTTTGGACGATAAAGAAACAGGTGAGGAAATTGCTTTATGGCAGGAATTTGGTTTTTCAGAGAAAATTGCTAAAGATATAGCCTCTCTGGTAACCTTAGAAATGGCTCCTGATATTATCTTTTTACATGAAACTAAAGATGTACCGGTAGATCAGGCTAGATCCTTAGTATATGGTATTAACAAGATTTTTAGTTTGGATATTTTGATGAAAAAGCTAAATTTGTTAGAGCTAAAAACAGAGTGGGATACAGAGTATCAAAATATTTTGATGCAGTCTCTAGAGGTGTTTAAGCTAAGAATGGTAAGTATCATTTTGGATAAGCATAAAAATAAAAGCCGTAGTATTAAATCAGAAGAAATTATTAGTCTTGTAAAAGCTAAAAAACCACATTTACTGGATAACTATTTTAAGGCTTTGGATAAATTAAAAGTGAATCCAAAGATGGATTTTACGGTGTTGTCGGTTGTTATTAGTAAATTGCAGTATCTAGAGGTTTAGATTTTGAGTCTGTCTCGAAATACTCTATTTGGTCATATACAGCGTTAAAATTATTTTCGAATCCTCATTACCATAATAGGTAACTCCGGTTTCTCAGCTAATTTTGCCTTGTCTCTGACCAAATATATCATTACGAGACAGACTCTTTTTTAATTTATATCATTATGCAACAGGATTGAAATGGAGCGGGAAACGAGATTCGAACTCGCGACCCCCAGCTTGGGAAGCTGATGCTCTACCGACTGAGCTATTCCCGCAAAGTTAAAGATTGTTTTTGTTGGTATATATTTTTTTTATTTTTTTAATACCATTTTGATTTAAGGTGATTCTAAAGGAATTAAAAAAATAGTTTTCATCCTGAGTATATTTGATAACCATATTAAGATAGTAAACGCGATCACCATGGATTTTTTCGTATTTATCTTCGGTCGTAAGATATAGAGTTTTTTTAGGGTCATCCATTCTTTTGAGAAATTTTTGAATATTAAAACGAAAGATTTCTTGAATACCATCTATATGATCGCTTTTATAAGCTTTTTGAAATGGTTTAGTATTTATTTTGATTTGTCTTTTATATAAAATAACGTTTTCATCAATTTCAGCATCAATTTTGGTGACCAGATCTTTATTTTTTATTTTGAGGATTCCGCTGGGAACTTTGGTAATATCTATAAAACCAAAGCTTTCTTTACTACCCCCAATTTTTTGTTTTAAATTGTTATAGAGGTTAGTGACATGGTCAAAAAGAAAATTACGAAGTTTAATGTTGAAATAGAATTTGGAAATTTCTTTAATACGGTCTTTGAACATATAGCTGATAATTAAGATAATAAAAAAATTGGTAGTGAACATACCATATTTCATTTGGGCGGCGAAAGCGATTATGGTTGCAAAAAACATAGCGAGTCCTGCAGAGATACTCATAACAGCTTGTTCGATTAGTTTGCCGCTTTTTTTGCGATAGGTAGTTAGATAAAGAGTGGTGCTCATATATTTTTTTAGCATATTTTTGCGATAAATAAGTTTTTCGTGATTGTTGTTTAGTTCTTCTTGATTGTTTATATATTGTCGATATGATTTACGACTATTTTGAATTTGTTTAATGAAAATAAAAAGAGTTTCTGTTTCTTTTTGAAGTTTAGAGTTTTTGATGTTTTTGACCCATTCTATAAGTGGAAAAGTGAAATCTTCTGTGAGATAGGTAAGGTATTCTTCGCCATATTGGTAAACAGTGAACATTTTTTCTTTGATGATAGGTACATTAATGATTTTTCGTAAGCTGTGATATTCTTCTAAAATGTTATTTATATGTAAAATATATTCTTTAATAAGATATTCGATGTCTTTTTGATCTTTTTTGCTCATAATGAAGTCAGTATGTTCTTTGAGTGCGTTTTTGAAAGTACAACAAAAAAGTTTTATTTGTGAATAATAGTTTTCTGGGTCAGCTTTTTGGTTTTGAACAAGTGTAAAATCCTTGAAATTTTTTTTAAGTTTATTTAAAGGAGAGTTTTGTGTTTCGTAAATATTTTTTAGTAGGATATTAGGAGTTTTGAGTCTTGTATAGTTTTGAAGATCACTATAAAAGTTTTGAGTTGTATAAGTGTGAGGATTTAAACCTAAATTGCTAGAAAAAAACAAATAAATATCGAGATTGAAATTGGAGTTTTGATTTAAAGGGTTTAGATCATAACCAAGTTGTAACTCAAATTGATGTTTATCGTGAATATTTATTTTATCTTCAATCATTTTTTGTGTTCCCCTAAAAATATTCTATAAGTTAATAACTTTAATTATAAATATAAGCGCTTTTTTGAGCAAGGTCTGTGTAACCTTTGCAGGAACTTGGTTTTAGATTTAAAATAAAGAGTATGATGATAAGTAAAATTAAACATTTTTTAAAAAAGAATCTGGGTTTGAAAGTGATTGCAGTGGTGATCACAGTTATTTTATGGTTATTGGCTAATTTAAAATAGTAAATCCAATTACGGTGATGTATAAAAGATTCTAAGACAAGCTTTGGATTTGAGTTCCGTAGTTTGTTGCTAGGTACCTTGAGGTTGGATTTTTTTGTTTTTGGGGCGTGAATAGGATATTTCGTATGAAAAAAAGTATTTCTGTATCAGAACTAAATTTTTATATTAAAAATCTTTTGGAAACAGATTTGTTTTTACAAGATATTTGGGTTTTAGGAGAGATAACCAATCTTAAACATTATAGGATAGGTGGGCAAATATATTTTAATCTAACAGATGGGGAATCTCGGATTAATTGTGTTGTTTATGAAAATTTTTGGCAGAATATGAAATTTGAGCCAAGAGAAGGGTCTAAAGTGGTGGCGAGAGGTAAACTTAGGCTTTTTCAGAAAAAGGGAACATATATTTTTCAAGTTTTTTTTATGATGAAAGAAGGCGAAGGGGCTGTTAATCAACAGTTTGAAGAACTTAAAAAGAAATTATATCAGGAGGGTTTGTTTGCAGAGGAACGTAAACAGGCTTTACCATTATATCCTTTAAAAGTAGGGTTAATTACGGCGGCTGATTCGGCGGCTATGTGGGATTTTTGGACCATTGTGCAAGATGTTGCGCCGAATATAAAGTGTGTTTTGATTCCTGCTGTAATGCAGGGAAAAGACTGTCCTGGTTCGGTGATCAAGGCTTTGGATTTAGTACAACAATATCATAAATTAGATTTAGTGATTATATTGCGTGGTGGGGGAGACCCTCAAGATTTAGCAGGATTTAATGATGAGGCGTTGGTGCGCTATATAGCTGGATTCAAGTTGCCTGTAGTAGCAGCTATTGGGCATGAAGTGGATTATAGTTTAGTAGATTTAGTGGCGGATTTGAGATTGCCTACACCTACAGCGGCAGCTCAGTATTTGGTTAGTAATTATCAGAATTTAGAACGAAATGCCAAAGAATATCTAAATTTATTGACTGAAAAGATAGAGTTTAAAATGAAGGAAATAGAAAATATCATAAAAGAGATATATACTAAAAGTAAGAGGGTTTTGGATGGGCAGCAGGAAAATGCGAAAATGAGGTTAAGCTATCTTTTAAAAAGACTAGAAAATGTTGATCCTTTACATAAATTACAGCAAGGTTATGGTATAAGTAAAATTTTTGAAACAGGAGAAATAATTAAATCTGTGAAACAGATAAAAGGAGGACAATTGCTGCAGACTAAATTATATGATGGAGAATTTAAATCAGTAGTTGAAAAAGATGATGGAATTTAAAAAGAAAATAGAGCAATTGGAAGCTCTTGTAGAAACTATGGAAAGTGCGGATATGGATTTGGATAAGATCTGCGCTAAATATACAGAAGGCGTTAAAATAGCCCAGAGTTTGATGCAGGCTATGAAAAAGAAAGAAGAAAAATTATTGGTATTAAAAAAAGAAGCGCAAAAAATAGTTTTGGAAGAATGGCAATGAATTTATTGGAATTTTCTGGCAAATATAAACCTATTATCGAAAAAGCCTTGGCTTTATATTTTCAAAAAAGTTTTTCAGATAATCGAGATATTTTGCGGCAAGCGATGCATTATAGTTTGTTATCTGAAGCTAAACGAATACGACCGTTGTTAATAATAGCGGTTTTTTTGCTTTTTAATGAAGAAAAAAACTTGAAAAAGATTTTACCTTTAGCTTGTGCTGTGGAAATGGTGCATACTTATTCTTTGATACACGATGATCTTCCTTGTATGGACGATGATGATTATCGTAGAGGACGTTTGACCTGTCATAAAAAATATGGGGAAGACATGGCGGTTTTGGCAGGGGATACTTTGAATACGTTTGCTTTAGAAGTTGTAGCTCAAGAAATGCCGTGTTTTTATGAGGCTGAAAAAGTTTTAGATTTGATGGTTCGTTTTACGCGTGATCTTGGTATAGAAGGAATGGCGGGTGGACAAGTTTTGGATTTGAAAGTAGACGAAAAAGTAAGAACAGCGGATCATTTAAAGCAAATACATAATTTGAAAACCGGTGCACTTTTACAGTTTTGTACTTCGGCGCCAGCTTTTTTGGAAGGTGGAACTAAGCAAGAGCAAGCTGCGTTGGCTGTTTTTGGACAACGCATGGGACTTTTGTTTCAAATCATAGATGATATTTTGGACGTGAAAGGTAAAAATTTAGGAAAGAGTTTGCAAAAGGATATAAAACAAAATAAACTTACTTATGTAACTTTATTTGGATTAGAGGAAGCCCAAAATAAAGCGCAAAAAGAATATGAAGGGGCTAAAGATAGTTTGTTTTCTTTGAAAAACAAAAATGTAGAGATTTTGCAGGTGTTTTTGGATTATATTTTAGAAAGAGATAAATAATGGATAATATATTATATGATTTATACCCTTTAATTACAGCTTTGATCGCGATGTTGCTTGCCCAAATAATTAAAACTATTTATTTTTATAGTAAACATAATGATTTGCATTGGAAGGGCTTTTTTTCTTCGGGAGGAATGCCTTCAGCTCATTCGGCTATGGTTACGGCTTTGACAACGGCGATTGCGTTTAAAGATGGTTTTTTTTCCAGTATATTTAGTGTGGCGGTGGTTTTTTCTCTTATTACACTATATGATGCGGCGGGAATTAGGAGAGCAGCTGGTAAACAAGCGGAAGTTTTAAATAGAATTATAGAAGATTTTTTTAAGGGAAAAGGATTAAATATACCTAAATTAACTGAATTATTGGGGCATACTCCTTTAGAAATTTTGGCAGGTGTTCTTTTGGGGATAGGGGTAGCTTTTTTAACTTATAAAATATTTTGAGTTTATTTTTTTTTGAATAGGGGTATTTTAAGGGTAACGTTTATAAATTTTTAGAAAAAGGAAGGGTTGTAAAAGATGACGGTAAAGGAAACAAAGTATATTTTTATTACAGGAGGAGTAGTTTCTTCTTTAGGAAAAGGTATAGCAGCAGCTTCTATTGGCAAATTATTAGAAAAGCAAGGTCTTTCGGTTACAATCCAAAAATTTGATCCTTATTTAAATCTTGATCCAGGTACCATGAGTCCTTATCAGCATGGCGAAGTGTTTGTGACAGAAGATGGGTGCGAAACAGATTTGGATTTGGGGCATTATGAGCGTTTTGTGGATCGAGCGTTGAAACGAGTGAATAATGTTACTTCCGGGATGATTTTTTGGACTGTGTTGCAAAAAGAAAGAAAAGGAGACTATCTAGGACATACGGTTCAGATTGTACCGCATGTAACGAATGAAATTAAAGAGAGAATTACGGCTGTTTTGGCAGAGCAGCATTTTGATGTAGTAATCACCGAGATTGGTGGGACTATTGGGGATATTGAAAGCGCTCCTTTTTTGGAAGCTATTAGACAGTTTCACTCAAAACATAAAGGTGATTGTTTACAGATACATTTGACTTTAGTGCCATATTTAAAAACTAATGGCGAATTTAAAACTAAGCCTACTCAACATAGTGTGAAAGAATTGCGGGGGATTGGGATTCATCCGGATATTATTTTGTGTCGTTCTGTAAAGCCTGTAAATGATGAGCTTAAAGAAAAAATAGCTTTGTTTTGTGATGTGGAAAAAGAGAGTGTTGTGAGTGCCGTGGATGTACATAATATATATGAAGTTCCGGTAAAGTTTAAAGAAGAGCGCGTTGATAAGGTAATTATGCAAAAGTTAAATCTAGAGGCAAAAGAAGTAGATCTTAAGGAATGGATAAATTTTGTGGAAGTTTTAGAAGATCCATCATTGCCTTTGGTGACGGTGGCTATCGTGGGCAAATATACGAATTTGGCAGATGCTTATATAAGTGTAGTAGAAGCTTTAAAACATGCCGTAGTAGAGAATGGATGTCGTTTGAATGTGAGATGGGTTAATTCTGAAAGAATAGAAAAGTATGGGGCAGATAAATATTTGGAAGGTGTAGATGGAATTGTGGTACCAGGGGGATTTGGGAATAGAGGCATTGAAGGTAAAATTTCGTCTGCTCAGTATGCTAGAGAAAAAGATATCCCTTATTTAGGATTGTGTCTGGGGATGCATATGACCGTGATTGAAATAGCGCGTAATGTTTTGGGATTGAAAGGTGCTAATAGTACAGAGTTTGATCTGGAAACTGCGTATCCAGTGATAGATTTTTTACCTGAACAGCGGGATATGAAAAAAAAGGGTGGGACAATGCGGCTAGGTAATTATCCTTGTAAAATTGTAGGAAATACGAAATTATTTGACGCTTATAACTTTAGAGAAGTTCAGGAACGTCATCGTCATCGATATGAGTTTAACAATGATTATCGAGTACCTTTTGAAAAAGCAGGAGTGGTTTTTTCTGGGACTTCACCAGATGATAGGTTAGTGGAAGTAATAGAATTTACTAAACAAAAATGGCATGTGGCTTGTCAGTTTCATCCGGAATTCAAATCTAGGCCGAATAAAAGTGCGCCTTTGTTTAAAGGATTTATTAAAGCGGTAAAAAATAGGTAAAGGGTTTTTGATGCGAGTTGAATTTAAAAATCAAAGCTATTTAAATGAAAAACAAGAAATTTGGGTATTACCTTTTTGGTCTAAAAAGGAAAAAAGTGCTGGATTTTTTAAGTATTTGGAAGCGCCTTTAAAAAAGCAAATTTGGGAATTGATGCTGAGAAAAGAAATTAGCGGAGAAGAAGGCACAGTAGCTTTAATATATGGATTTGGTTTAGTAAAAAAAGTTTTGGTAGTAGGTTTAGGAGAACAGGAAAAGTGTAATGCTGATGTAATGCGTAATATAGCAGGAGAAGTGGCGCGTAAAGTTCAAAGCTTAAAATTAAAAGACGTTGCTTGGTTTGGCGATGATTTGGGAGCTACTAAAATTTTGGCAGAAGACATTATGCAAGCTTTAGTAGAAGGAACTATTTTAGGCAGCTATACTTTTGATCAATATAAAACAGATAAAGATAAAGCAAAAAAGCTAGAAAAATTGTTATTGATAACTTCCAAAAAACTAAAAAAAGAAATTAAAGAGAGTGCGCGTAAAGGCCAGGTTTTAGCAGAGGCCGTAAATGTAGCACGAGATTTGGTGAATATCCCGGCAAATGATTTGCCGCCGCAGGCTTTTGTGAAAAAAGCAAAAGAAATGTTTGAACAGAAATCTAAGGTAACCTTAGAAGTGATAGATGCGAAAGCTGCTGCTAAATTAGGTATGAATGTTTTTTTAGGGGTAGGGCAAGGATCGAAAAATAAGTCATATATGTTGACGATTGCTTATAATGGGATGAGAGACGCTAAACTTAAAGCTCCTATTTGTTTGGTTGGTAAAGGCGTAACTTTTGATAGTGGTGGTATTAATTTGAAATCTGCTAAAGGGGTGAAAGACCTGAAAGACATGAAAGCAGATATGGGTGGAGCGGCTGCGGTTTTAGGCGCGATGCAAGCTATAGTGGAGCTGCAACCACAAAAAAATGTTTTAGCGATTATTCCTTTGGTAGAAAATATGCCTTCTGGAACGGCGCAACGGCCAGGGGATGTGGTAACAGCGATGAATGGTAAAACAATAGAGGTTATTAATACAGATGCGGAAGGCCGTTTGATTTTGGCAGATGCATTATGTTTGGCTGTAAGTAAAGGAGCTAAAGAGATTATTGATATAGCCACGCTTACGGGCGCTGCTGTAGCTATTTTGGGTGATGAAGCGGCCGCTTTGTTGGGTAATAATCAGCGGATGCTTGAAAAAATGTTAAAAGTTGCAAAATTGACAGGTGAAAAATTGTGGCAGTTACCTTTATGGGAAGAATACCTGGATTATTTAAAATCTGATATTGCAGACATTGCAAATTTGAATGAGAATCGGAAAGCGGGAACAGTGACAGCGGCGAAGTTTTTGCAACAATTTGTAGATAAAACGCCTTGGTTACATTTGGATATTGCTTCGGTTGTGGATTATCCTGAAAATAAAGGATATAAAGTAAAAGGAAATTCCGGTGCAGGTGTACGTAATTTGGCGGAATATGTACTTAGATAGTTTTTAGGGTAAAAATTCTTTTTTAATAATATTTTTAATTTTCGAATAAGGTATAAGAATAGTAAGCGGTCCTTGGACATGAGGAGTATAGATATATTCCTGAAAATAAATAACGAGTCCGTCATGGGTTAAGTAATAAGTTTGGTTTTTGGTGATGCCGGTAAATTTTTGTAATAAGTTTTTTCCTTTTAATTTTTCAGTAAGAATTTTATTTATTTTTTTTTCGTAATTGCTAAAAAAACTAAAAATATTTTTTAGTTGGTAATGATTTCCGGAAAGAAGGTTAAAAGTTAAAGAGTTTAGCGTGTTGATAGGATGGGCAAGCTTGGGAAAAGTGAGTGACGATTGAAATAAAATGCTGATAAGAGGTCCTTTACGGTAAGTAACGCTATATTGGCTAAGATAATCATAGGTTTCGGGTTTGTATTTTTTGAGGTCTTTTTTGCCTGCTAGGGCAACTTCGTAAATTTGACGATTAATTTTGTCTTGAAGTTTAGGTTGTTTTTTGAGCGTGATTTTAGGATACCGAATGTTGTTATTTTGGTTTTTGATGGTTTTTTCTTTGATTTGTAAGTTTAAGTAGCTACAAGAAGTTACAAAATAAATACTCAAACATAAAAAAAGTAGTAATATAATTTTTTTCATGAGGGTCCTCTGTAGTTAGTATAATAATTTTTTTTGAATTATCAAAGGGTTGCGCTTGTAACCTCGTGAAATCTTGTGATAAAAAGTTTAATTTGTTATATTAAGGCAGTTATAAAATACGCTATACTCGAACTGAAATCTATTTTCCATTTCGGTTGATGTATATTTATTTTGAACGAAGATTAGTCAGCCAATTTTTTCTGGAGGAGTACCCAAGTGGCTGAAGGGGACGGTTTGCTAAACCGTTAGTAGTCGTAAGGCTAGCGAGGGTTCAAATCCCTCCTCCTCCGCCAATATTTCAAAAGAGGTAAACGATGGACAAGAATTATACCCCCGAAACAATAGAAGATGAAATTTATGCTTTGTGGGAAAAGGAAAATTTATTTGCACCGGTTGAGAGTTCTAAGAAGTTTTCTATAGTCATGCCGCCGCCAAATGTGACGGGATCATTACATATGGGGCATGCTTTGGATCAAACTTTACAAGATTTGATTGTACGCATTAAAAGAATGCAAGGATATCAGACTTTGTGGGTACCAGGAACTGATCATGCTGGTATTGCCACGCAAAATGTAGTAGAAAAAGCTATTTTAAAAGAAGGAAAGACTAGATATGATTTGGGACGAGAAGATTTTATAAAAAGAGTTTGGAAATGGAAAGAACAATACGGTAATCGAATTACTAAACAAATTAAGAAACTAGGAGCTTCGACAGACTGGACTTATGAACGTTTTACGATGGATGAAGGTTTGAGCGAAGCTGTAAAGCAGCATTTTGTCAGACTTTATGAAAAAGGGTTGCTTTATAAAGGTAGTTACATTATTAATTGGTGCCCACGTTGTAAAACTGCTTTATCTGATATTGAAGTTACGCATAAAGATGTAGCTGGTAAGTTTTGGACAATTAAATATGCAGTGGAAGATACGGATCAGTTTATCTCGGTTTCGACGACTCGTCCGGAAACAATGTTTGGAGATACGGCGATTGCGGTTAATCCTAATGATTTACGTTATCAAGGGTTAGTGGGTAAACAGGTAATTATTCCTTTTACGGACAAAAAAATTCCGATTATTGTAGATGAATATGTGGATGCGCAGTTTGGGACAGGTGCGGTAAAAATAACCCCGGCGCATGATTTCAATGATTTTGAAGTAGGAGAACGGCATCATCTGGATAAAGTAATTGTTTTAGATGAGTCAGCTAAAATGAACGGAGAATATCCGGTACCAGCTAAATATGAGGGATTAGATAGATATATTTGTCGTAGTCAGTTAGTAGAAGATTTAAAAGAAGCTGGATATTTGCAAGAAGTAAAAAAACATGATCATGCAGTAGGGCATTGTTATAGATGTAATACGGTTGTAGAACCTTATATTTCACAACAATGGTTTGTAGCTATGAAAAAAGTAGCAGAGCCGGCTTTGGAAGCTGTGCGCTCTGGTAAGATAGAGTTTGTTCCGGCTAGGTTTGCGAAATTGTATTATGAATGGATGGAAAACATTAGGGATTGGTGTGTTTCACGCCAAATTTGGTGGGGACATAGAATTCCGGCTTGGTATTGTCCAAACCATGCAGATGAACCTATTGTAGCGACTGAAAAGCCACAGAGTTGTCCAAAGTGTGGACATAAAGAGTTGACTCAAGATAATGATGTTTTGGATACTTGGTTTTCATCGGCTTTATGGCCTTTTGGAGTTTTTGGCTGGCCAGAACAGACTGAAAATTTAAAGCAATATTATCCTACTTCGGTTTTGGTAACCGGTTATGATATTTTGACGTTTTGGGTTTCTAGGATGATTGTCGCGGCATTGACTTTGACTGATGAGATACCTTTTGAAAAAGTTTATATTCATGGGTTGGTACGAGATGCTGACGGTAAAAAGATGAGTAAGTCTATAGGTAATGTTATTGATCCTTTAAATTTAATTGATGAATATGGCGCGGATGTTTTGCGTTTAGCTTTGATTATGTTAAATACGTTGGGTGGACAAGATATTAAACTAGCGGAAGATAAGTTTGTTTTTGCTAGAAATTTTTCCAATAAATTATGGAATGTTACTAGATATGTTTTAGGGGTTATGGATCAAGTAGACGAAAAAGTTGATTGGGATTTAAAACAGGAATCTTTGTCTTTATCTGAACAGTGGATTCTGAGTTGTTTTTATAGAACTTTAAAAGAAGTAAATAAAGAAATTGATAAATCTAATTATTCTATGGCTGCGGATATTTTGACCTCGTTTATTTGGAATACTTATTGTGATTGGTATATAGAGATTAGTAAACTGGATAAAAAAGGATCTGTGAAAACGTTAGTTTTTATTTTAATAAATATTTTAAAACTTTTACATCCGTTTATGCCTTTTATGACTGAATATATTTGGCAGGATTTATTAAAACATCAAAAATTAGATATAAAGGAAAATTATTTGATTACGGCGTCTTGGCCACAATTGAAAAAGGATTGGATAAAGCCAGAGCTAGAAGAATTGATGAAGATTTTGATTTCCGTGACTACGGAAATACGGAAACAGCGTAAAAGTTTGAATATTGCTTTGGGCACATATTGTGATTTACAGATTGTTTCTCAAAACGAAAAGAAACGTAAATTGATTGCAAAAAATATGCACATAATGGCAGATTTGGCTAAAATCAAGCAAGTGGTGGTAGCGGAAAAAGTAGAAAAAACCGGGCCGATGAGTTCTTCGGTAGTAGATGATATAGAAATATTTATAAGTTTATCAGGAATTATGGATTTAGCAGAAGAAAAGAAGCGTTTGAATAAAAAATTAGCCGAATTAAAAAAGAGTTTGCAGATGGTGGACGCAAAACTGAACAATGCTGGTTTTTTACAAAAAGCGCCTGCTGATATAGTAGCTATTCAAAAAGAAAAACGTGAACAATTACGCCTAGAATATAATTTGTTGGAACAACGCTTAAATTTACTTTGACATTCATCCCTTTTTTTTAGGCCTCACCCCCTCCTACGCTTTTCAAGCTTCGGAGGGCAGGCCCTAGCCCCCTCTCCACAAGTGGAGAGGAGGATTAAGGTATTATTTTTTTTCAAGTCTCTCTTTCAGAGCAAGCTTGATACAGCCCCAATTTTTGACATTATGGGACAGCATCATTACAATGAAAGAAAAAGATAGGAGTGGTGTATCTATGAAAAATGTTAAAACTATTTCCGGGAATATTGTGGATGTTTGTCATGGGAAAATTTTTGCGGGAACGATAAGTTTTTCGGAAGGCAAAATTGTGCATGTACAGGAAGATAATAAAAAGTATGCGCAATATATTTTGCCTGGTTTTGTGGATGCTCATATTCATATTGAAAGCTCAATGTTGGTGCCAGCGGAATTTGCGCGTGTGGCAGTACAGCATGGGACTGTCGCGACTGTTTCGGACCCACATGAAATTGCGAATGTTTTGGGAATTGAGGGTGTTAATTTCATGATTAAGAATGCAGCACAGGTGCCTTTTAAATTTTATTTTGGAGCATCTAGTTGTGTGCCGGCAACTACTTTTGAAACTAGTGGCGCTACTATAGATGCACAAGCGGTAGAAAAATTATTAAAGCAAGATACAATTAAATATTTAGCTGAGGTGATGAATTTTCCTGGGGTGGTTCATGATTTTCCGGATATAATGCAAAAAATAAAAGTAGCGCAAAAATATGGTAAGAAAATTGATGGACATGCGCCTACTTTAACAGGCAAAGATTTGAAAAAATATGTAGCGGCAGGGATTACCACTGATCATGAATGTATTACTTTAGCAGAAGCAAAAGAAAAAATAAGTTTAGGAATGAAAATACAAATTAGAGAAGGGTCGGCTTCTAAAGATTTTGATACTTTTTATTCTTTGGTAGGGACTAACCCGAATATGTGTATGTTTTGTAGTGATGATAAACATCCGGATGATTTAGAAACAGGACATATTAATTTGTTGGTTAAGAGATGTTTAGCTAAAGGTTTGGATTTGATGAGGGTATTAAAAGTAGCTTGTGTTAATCCGGTAGAGCATTATGGTTTGGATGTAGGACTTTTACAAAAAGGCGATAATGCGGATTTTATAGTAGTGGATGATTTGAAAAATTTAGAGGTGTTAAAAACTTTTATTAATGGTGTTTTAGTAGCGGAAAAACATAAATCTTTAATACCTAGAACAATTGTGGAAGCGGTAAATAATTTTAAAGCGAAAAAGAAAAAAGTTTTAGATTTTGCGTTGCCTTTGAAAGACGATGCGGAAATAGAAGTGATTAAAGTGATTGATGGACAGTTGTTTACAGAAAGAAACAATGTAAAACCTAAGTTGGATAGTGAACATAATGTGATTGCTGATTTAGAGCGAGATCTTTTGAAAATAGTGGTAGTGAATAGGTATGAAGACAAAGCGCCTGCCGTAGCCTTTATGCAAGGATTTGGGTTTAAAGAAGGAGCAATTGCTTCTAGTGTAGCGCATGATTCGCATAATATAGTGGCTGTAGGGGTTAATGATGAGCTGATAACTAAAGCTGTGAATCTGGTTATAGAACATAAAGGAGGGATAGCGGCGGTTACGGCTAATAAAGCAGAAATTTTACCTTTACCAGTAGCGGGATTAATGAGCGTGGAAGATTATAAGACAGCGGCGGCTGAATATACAAAATTGAATAAAATGGCGAAAAAGATGGGGACGGTGTTACACGCTCCTTTTATGAGTTTGTCGTTTATGGCTTTATTGGTGATTCCACGTTTAAAATTGAGTGATAAAGGATTGTTTGACGGAGAAAAGTTTAAATTTGTGTAATTTAGTTTATAATAAATAATAGGTTCTATAATTATAAAGGAGGAAAAAGGAATGGATGCGATTTATTTTATTTCAATTTTGATGGAAGTGCTTATCTTTGGGATGGGTTTGATAATGGGGTTTAGGAAAAGAGTTTATGGTTGGTGTATTGCCTTTACTTTTGGGATTTATGTTATATATGATTTGGCTAAAACTTCTTTTTTAAATATTCCAGAGAATATTTTAACTTTGTTATTTTTTGGTGCTACAGTTTCTATGTTGTGGGTGGTTTGGGGACTATATAACGAACATTACAAACAATCAAGCTAATGACTAAAAAGACGAATACGTTATATTTAATTTTTATTTTAATGGTGTCTTTGGTAGCCATAATTATGGTAAGCCGTGGTATGCAGAAACGAGAAGTTGTTTTTGTGGTAGAGCCAGGGTTTCCACCATTTATTTATATGGAAAATGAGGAAATCAAAGGTTTTGATTTAGCAGTGTTAGAGGAAATTCTCAAAGGTAGTAACGTTGTTTTAAAGAAAAAAGTTATGTCATGGGATCAGGCTTTAAAAGAAGTAGCCTCTGGCGCTGCTGATTTGATTTCTGGTTTGGATAAAACAGATGAAAGACTGGAATTATATTTGTACGCGGATTTGCCGTATGTTAAAGATGAGACTAAAGTTTTTGTGAAAAAAGGTAGTTTGGTTTCGGGAATAGATGATTTGCAAGGTAAACGTATAGCCGTACAAAGAAGTAGTAGTTATCATAAACTTTTGGAAGCGCAGCAGAAGTATCAATTGGTTTTATATGATTTGGATATTGAAGTGTTGCGAGCTTTAGATAAAGGTACAGTCGATGCTGCTGTAGGGCAGATCAGTGTGGTCCTTTATTTGATAAAACGGTTGCAGATGCAGGATATAAGGCCAGTAGGTGAACCTATTATGATCAATAAAATGTATTTTGCGGTTAATAAAAATGATAAAAAGTTGATGGAAATTATTAATCAAGGAATGCAACGGGTTTTTGCAGATGGGACTTATGACCGTTTATATGATGAGTCTTTCGAGAAACACCCTATTTAGCCAAATACGGCGTTAAAACCAGTTTCAAAATGTTCATTGCCGTGCTAGGTAATTCCGATGACAAGGATGATATTGCTAATGCCGGTTTTCACGCATATTTTTTATTTTTCAACTAGTTGCCAGATGCCCTGATTAACCAGATATAAATTTTGGGAATTTGGATGTATGAAAAGCATACTTTTTTCAGGACTTATTTCTTTGGGAAATTTGTTTAAGATTGGTTCAAAAGTCTGTCCAAAATCCTGACTATGGAAAAGACCAATGCCATGAGGCGATTCCTGTGAAAACGTATTGTGTTTTTCCAGATATTTTTGGCGATCGGCGATGTATTGTTTGATGATTTTTTGTCTGAAAATTCTTTTTTCTTTTTTCGGCATTATTTTCCAGGTAACTCCATATTTTTCTTTGCCTATTTTTTCAAGATCAGCTACGGAGATAATGTCTCCTGTGATTTTTTTGAATATGTCCAAAGAACTTGGTTTAGAAGTTTTTTGGTAGTAGGCGAGTAAGTAAATATTATCAATAGAATTACCAGCTAAGTAAATAGGGTAAAGTTTAATATTGTCTTTGGTTTTGAGGATAGTTTTTACTCTAAAAGTAAACTCGTTATCATTAGAATAGATAAAAACATTGGCGCCATTAAAAAAAGATTTTAACTGGTTGGGATAATATAAATATTCTTTACCAAAAACGCGGGTGATTTTTTGGGCGTTTTTACGGTTTTCGTCCATGAGAAAAAGTCTTTTCTTTTTAAATTCGTCTGTGCGCGGATTATAGCGCCAAAGATTAAAATTAAGATTTTGGATGTTTTTGGTATTCTGAGAAAACAACCACATGTTATTTTTAGGGTCTATTAAAAAATAATTAATTGGGTCTTGGTTCCAAGGGAGTTTTTTCCAAACAGATTGAGGACTATCGTTTTTAGGGAGGTGGGTAATAAGGCAGCTATACAAAAAGTTTGTTGTACTGGCATAGAGTTGTTTATTGTTTAGAGGAGAGAAAACGACTTGTGTGAATTGAGAGTGTCTGGTGAGGTTGATAATATAGTATTTGATAATATCATCTGGAAAAATAGCTTTTTGGGTATTGAAATATTGATAAGTAAAATAATTTTTGTAGTTTTTTTTGCTGAGGTCATAATTGATGCCAGCTAAATTATAAATATTGGTTGGGAAATTTGCTAATCTGATTAAAGCTTCTCCAGAATAATATTCCCAATATTTACCGCTGTTTTTGGAAAAAGCGGTGCCTTGTTTTAAACTTATTGCAAAATGATTTGGATTTTTGGCGTTAATAATAAAATCTAAAACCTGGGTTTGCGGGTTTAGGATTTCTTGCCATTTAAAGGCCCAAAGAGGGTTTTGTAAAATCAAGAAAATAGTTATAAATATTAAAATATGTTTTTTCATTTTAGTACTGCAATCTTAGTTTTTTTGATAATGGTAGTATCTCCGGATTGAGCTTGGGCGATGAGTATATATACGCCGTTTGGCACTAACTGACCGGTTTGATCTTTACCATCCCATTCAACCTCATGATAACCTGAGTTGTCTTCGCGAACAATATGTTTGATTAATTTGGAGTTTAAAGAATAAATATATAAGTTGATTTGTGCTTGTTGGGTGAGCTCATAACAAATATAAGTAGATTCTTGCTGAGGGTTAAAAGGGTTGGGCGCATTGACGATTTGCCACGTTTGGTTGATGGTAGCTAAACCTAAGTCCAGGCTTTGATAGGATAAAGCTTGTTCGACATCAATTAAACCATAGCCGTAATAAATATCTTTGCCAGTAGAGCCTTTGTCCTGGGCTGTTTCGGCAAGTATATCATAGACATTGGCGGCCGAGTTTTGGCTGAGTAGGAGCCCTATCAGTCCGCTTGCCTGAGGTGCGGCCATGGAAGTGCCGGTAACGTAACTGTAGGTATTATTTGGATTAGTGGTCAATATATGGTTGCCTGGAGCAGCAAAATCAATATACGTGCCATAATTACTATAAGAAGCTATTTCGCCAGATGCGGCAACGGCGGAAACGGAGATAACTTCGGGATAAACGTTGGGGATAGAATTGTATTCTTCCAGGTTACGATGATCATTGCCAGCGGAAGCTACCATAATGAGTCCTTGATTATAGGCGGTTTTGATTGTTTCATGCAGCAAAGTGTCTGTGCCGGCACTTAAATATCCGCCAAAACTCATGTTGATGATTTTGGCTTGATGATCGATAGCATAAAAAATAGCTTCGGCAATATCGGTGGTATTAAAGACTTCAGTATTGGTATTAGTATTTATATGGCTGGCTTTTAAAGGCATGATTTTGCAGTTGTATCCGACAGAGGCAATGCCGATTTGATTGTTGGTTTGGGCGGCGATAATGCCGGATATATTGGTGCCATGACCATCTTGATCAAAATTATCATTACTATCACTGCTAAAGTTCCAGCCCTGGTAATCATCTATGTAATTATTATGATCGTTATCCAGATTATCATTCGGTATTTCACCATCATTAGTCCAGATTTGATTTTTGAGTTCTGGATGATTATAGTCAATTCCGGTATCAATAACTGCGATAATAACTGGGGGAGTGGCTGAAGTTTGCGACCAGGAGTTTGGCATGTTGATTAAAGATAAGTGAGTTTGTTCAGAGAGAAAAGGATCGTTCGGAAGTTCGTTTTTTTGATAAACATAATTGGGTTGAGCCCAAACAATATTATCATTAGTCTGGTATTCTTTTATAACTTTAGAGAGAGATTGGTTTTGTTTGAAAACTAAGCGATAAAGATTGATTTTAGGTTGAGTACTGAAAAAAAAGAAGATTTTTTTAGATGGTAGTTTTGTGTTTAGTTTATGGATTTTTTGTAAAGTATATTTATTTAGGATGGGGTCTTGTTGAGGCTGAGAAGTAGTATTATATTTATTTAAAATATTTTGAGCGAGAGGGTTTTTGGTTTTGATGATAATTTCATTGGGAAGATAGTTTACCGCAAAAACCAATTTTAAAAGGCAGCTAAAGAAATAGATACTTAAAATTATTTTTTTCACAGCATCTATTTTAAAACGTAATGCTTTTTTGAGCAATCGGACGAGATAAATTGTGAAACCTAGGCCTGGGGCGTGTCTTGTGGTTTAATATTTAACAAGGGAAATGAAATGAAAAAGAAAAATCTTTTAGTAATTGATGATGATGAAGCGATTAGGGAACTACTTTGTTTTTGGGCAGAGGAAGAAGGTTTGGGTTGTGAAGTGGCAGTTTCGGGAGAAGGTGCTTTGAAGAAGATCCGGCAACATAATTATGATTTGTTGTTGATAGATATTAAGTTGGGTGGTTTGAACGGGGTACAGACTTTAAGAAAAGTAAGGGCGTTAGGGAAAAAGATGCCGGTAATTATGATGACGGCTTTTTTTGCAGATGATCTGGTTAAAGAAGCTAAATCTTTAGGAATTTTGGAAACGGATATTTTGTATAAGCCTTTTGATTTTGAAAATTTGGAAAAATTAATTTTCCGAAAGGTTGGACTTAATAAGTAGCTTGCAGATTAAAGATGAAGAGTGATTCTCGCTTTGCTTGAAGATGAAATTATGCTAATATTTTTTTAAAATTTGTTGTTTAATAAAAATTTAAAAAGGAGTTTATGGATGAGTGATAATCGTTATGGTTTAACCGAAGAACAAGTAATGATCAAAGACCTGGCACGGAAAATTTCTGAGGAAAAAGTAAAGCCTGTTAGAGCGGAACTAGATGAAAAAGGGGAGTTCCCAACAGAAATTATGAAAATATTTGCAGATGCAGATCTTTGTGGTTTGTATGTCCCAGAACAGTATGGCGGATATGGCGGCGGAGAAATGGAATTTTGTTTGACTACAGAAGAACTTTCTAGAGTATGTGCTGGCGTTGGGGTTACTTTTGCGGCCAGTGCTTTGGGTGCGTATCCGATTTTATTGTTTGGATCAGAAGATCAAAAGAAAAAATATATGCCCGATATTGCCTCTGGTAAAAAGTTGGCTGCATTTGCTTTGACAGAAGCGGATGCCGGTTCTGATGCGACGGCGATGAAAACCAGGGCGGTATTAAAAGGTGATCATTATGTTTTGAACGGTACAAAACAATGGATTACTAATGGTGGTGAAGCAGAAACGTATACGGTAATTGCGATGACTAATCCGGACAAAGGTGGAAGAGGGGCATCAGCTTTTATTGTAGAAAAAGGGACTCCTGGTTTTTCTTTTGGTAAAAAAGAAAATAAATTAGGGATTAGAGCATCTGCGACCAGAGAATTGATTTTTGAAGATTGTAAAATTCCTAAAGAAAATTTATTGGGTAGAGAAGGACTAGGATTTATTGTAGCTATGAGAACATTGGATGCGACTAGGCCTGGTATTGCGGCGCAAGCATTAGGTATAGCGCAAGGTGCATTGGATGAAGCTATTGATTATGCTCGTAAACGAATACAGTTTGGTAAGCCTATTATTACTTTTCAGGCTATTCAGCATATGTTAGCGGATATGGCGACACAGATAGAAGCGAGTAGAGCTTTTGTATATCATGTAGCGCGCACAATTGATAGCGGCGCTAAAGATTATTCTAAATTGTCAGCAATGGTGAAATTGTTTGTTTCGGATGTGGCGATGAAAGTAACGGTAGATGCGGTACAGATATTGGGTGGATATGGTTATATGAAAGAATATCCTGTAGAAAAGATGATGAGAGACGCTAAAATCACGCAGATTTATGAGGGTACAAATCAGATTCAACGTAATGTGATAGCTGCGAATTTAATCAAGGAGGCAGCATCTAAGAAAAAATGAAAAATATTATAGTTTGTATTAAACAGGTACCTGATACAGAAAAAGTATCGATTAATAAAGAAACGAATACTTTAATACGTGAAGGAGTGCCAAGTATTATTAATCCTTTTGATGAAAATGCTTTGGAGGCTGCTTTGCAATTGAAGGAAAAAACTGGGGCAAGAGTGATTGTGGTTAGTATGGGCCCACCACAGGTAGAAGAAGCGTTACGAAAAGCTTTAGCTATGGGCGCGGATGAAGCGGTACTGATTTCAGATAGAGTGTTTGCAGGAGCAGATACGTT
>JABGVJ010000054.1 GCA_018646105.1 bacterium | reverse complement strand
TTACAACCCTTTTCTTTGTCTAAGACTTCTAGCGGCAAGATACAGCGTTTATTAACCAAAAAATATTATACGCAAAACAAATTAAAAGTTTTGGATAAATGGGAACAAGGCGCATGCGCGAATAATGCGCCTCTGAAAAGCATTGATTTGGCTTTAGCTAAAAAATTACGAAAAATATTGAAAAAAAATGAAGTTACCGTGACTGAAGAACAAGATCTAATTTTAGATTCCTTGAAAGCAGCTCGCGTATTGGAGGATATACGAACCACATTCAAAGCAACTCTTTCTCTGGCCCAATTTTATGAGGATCTTAATTTTACCAAGCTCCTAGATATAGTGGCTAGCCAACAAAATAAAGCGCCCGCCCCTACCCTGGCAGCAACCCAGGATACCGGATTGGCCGTACTTTCTTCGGCGCAAAAACGGATGTGGTACTTGCATCAAATGCAGCCTGATAGTAGTAGGTATCATGTTTCTACGGCTCTGCGTTTAAAAGGAGATCTGGACATAGCTATACTTAAAAAAAGTATTTTTGCTATTTTTAATAAACATCATATTTTAAAAACTGCTTTTCAGGAAACAAATGGTGAATTAAGCCAGATTGTGCACGCGAGCCTTAGTTTGCATCTGCCTGTCATAGATCTAAGTAACAAAACCTTTACGAAATTACAGGTCAAGAAACTTTTCAAGGAAAATGCTGACCAAACTTTTGATTTAACTAATCCCCCTTTAATGCGGACGCAACTCTTAAAATTAAGCGCTAAAGATTATATTTTACAACTGACTTTTCATCATATTGTGGTAGATGGTTGGTCTATGGGTATTATTGCGCAAGATTTGGTGGGGTTTTATCAACAATTTAGCCAGGAAAACAAAAGCGGAGCAGATTTCATTTTTAGACCCAAATCGCCAGCTAGGTCCGCGCATAATTTCATGATGTTGCAAAGTACAGCTGTGACCACGCCTGCTCCTGATGATAGCCATTTGGTACCGCAATATTTGGATTATGTAGAATTTCAAAAAAGATTTTGGCAAAATCAAGCTTTATTTGACCAGCAATTAAATTATTGGAAACAACAGTTAAGTGGTGAAATTCCAATTTTGAATTTACCAACTGATTATCCACGACCAAAAAAAGCTGATTTTAAAGGTAAAAGATACACTTTTAGTTTAACTCCGAAAACCGGGTTTCAGATCAAAACTTTTTGTAAAGAAAATAAAGTGTCGCTTTTTATGTTTTTGTTAACCATATTTAATAGCCAGCTTTATCGCTATACCCAGGAACCAGATATTTGTATCGGGATTCCAGAGGCAAACCGACCTACCGAATTTCAAAATACTGTGGGTTTTTTTGTAAATACTTTGGTGATGCGTACCAAACTCCAAGAAAAGCATAGTTTTAGAGATTTTTTGCAAGCAACTAAAAAAACCGTGTTACAAGCTTTGGATCATAAAAATCTAGCTTTTGAAAAAATAGTAGAAGCGCTGAAACCAGAAAGGATCCATAATACTAATCCGTTTTTTCAAGTAATGTTTACATTACAAAATATGCCTATTGCTGATTTAGTTTTAAGCCAGGAAATTAAAGCGCAAAAAATAGATGTGGATCGTGGCGCCACGATTTGCGATCTTTCTTTGGAAGCCTGGGAAAAATACGACGGGTCCCTGGAATGCTATTTTGAGTACAGTACCGCGCTTTTTAAAACAGAGACGATCAAACGCTTTGCGACGCATTTTGAGACTTTAGTCCAAAGTGTGCTGGCTAACGAGCAGGAAAAAGTCCAAAACCTGGAAATCTTAACAACAAAAGAAAAACATAAATTAATCTATGAATTTAATGATACCGCGGCTGATTATCCTCAGGATAAGACTATTTCCCAACTTTTTGAGGAGCAGGTTAGGCCTCACCCCCTAGCCCCCTCTCCACAAGTGGAGAAGGGGAATGGTAACTCGACCGAACGGAAAAACAATGTCGCGGTGGTATGTGGCGAGCAGCAACTGACGTATCAGGAGCTTAATGCCAAGGCCAATCAATTGGCGCGGGTGTTACGGGGAAAAGGGGTCAAGCCAGAGACTATTGTGGGGATTATGGTAGAGCGGTCTTTGGAGATGATTGTGGGGATATTGGCTGTGCTTAAAGCCGGAGGTGCTTACTTGCCTTTGGATCCGGAATATCCATCAGCCAGGATTTCTTACATGCTACAAGACAGCAAAACCAAAATCCTTTTAAGCCAAGCCAAGTTTTTGGGTAGCATGTCTGAACTCGGTTTTAAAGGTGAGGTTTTGGATTTAGGAGAACCTGGAAATTATCAGGGAGACACCACCAACCTAGTGCCGCTATCTAAAGCGCACAACTTAGCGTACGTGATTTACACGTCTGGGTCCACTGGTCAGCCTAAGGGGGTGATGGTGGAGCAGAGGAATCTTTTTAATTATCTTTATTGGGCTAAAAATACTTATTTAGGCAAAGAAAAACTTAATTTCCCGTTATTTTCCTCGTTATCTTTTGATTTAACAATTACCTCTATCTTTGCGAGCTTGATATCTGGCAGCACTCTTTTTATATATCATAAAGGGTTTCAGGAACTAGAAAATATTCTAAATAACCCTAAAATAGATATTATCAAATTAACACCCGCGCACATGCGTTTTATCAATGAACTTACTTTTAAAAATTTATCTTTACACAATATGATTGTAGGCGGCGAAGCTCTAAAAACAGAGTTAGCCAAAAATATTTACGAAAAATTTAATCAACGTATCAATATTTTTAATGAATATGGGCCTACAGAAGCCACTGTAGGTTGTATGATTTATAAATATAATCAGCAACAAGATAAAAATACAGATGTCTCTATAGGCGTACCCGCAGCCAATAGCAAAATCTATATCCTTGCCCCTAATTTAAAACCAGTTCCCGTCAATACGATTGGCGAAATTTATATTGCGGGGACTAATTTAGCTAGAGGATATCTGAATAAGCCTAAATTAACCCAAGAAAAATTTATAGATAATCCCTTTATACCAGGCACCAAAATGTATCAAACCGGGGATTTAGCCAGGATCCGGCCTGATGGGAATATTGAATTCCTGGGTAGAATTGATCATCAAGTTAAAATCCGCGGGTTTCGTATAGAGTGTGGTGAAATAGAAAGTGTTTTAAACCAACATCCCAAGATCAAAGAAGCGATTGTGGTTGTCAAGAAAACTCAAAACCAGGAAAAGTATTTGGCAGCTTATTTTCAAGCGAAGCGAGAGTCGCGCAAAGCTCGCAGAGATTTGCATGACCGAGAGAGCGCAGAAAAGAAAGGGGTAAATCCCCTTTATTATACTGGCGTTTCTTCAACTAATAAACAATTGAGAAATTATCTGAGCAAAAAATTACCGAGTTATATGATTCCTCAGCAATTTGTTTATTTGGAAACCCTACCCCAAACCCAAAATGGTAAAATTGACCGCTTATTTTTAGAGCAACAGATGGAAACTTTTGTCCAAGACAATTCATATATACCGCCTATCACAGACATAGAAAAAAAATTAGTGGAAATTTGGGAAGAAGTGCTTGAAGTCGCTCGGATTGGTATTGACGATAATTTTTTTGAGTTGGGTGGAAATTCTCTAAACCTAATTTCTTTAATTAATACAATAAAACAAGAATTATTGTCTACTATTCCGGTAATGATGTTTACTTCTGATGTAACTATTAGAAAGTTAGCTACTTATTTGCAAAAGCAACAAAAAAATAATAAATATAGTTTTAGCTATATGACGCCATTAAATAATCAAACAGCGCAACCATATTGTTTTTTATTGCCTCCTTTAGGCGGAGAGTTTTTCTCGTATTTAGAGCTAACAAAAAATATTAAAACCAAGGCTGGCATTTATGCTTTAAGAGCCCCTGGCTTAGAAGGTGAAACCAAGCCTTGGGAAAATTTTGAAAGCCTGGCGACTTTCTATCTGGAGCAGATACAGACCATGCAGCCACAGGGCCCCTATATTTTAGGGGGGTGGTCTTATGGTGGGTTACTGGCCTTTGAAATCGCCCAACGATTACGGCAAAAAGAAGAAATGGTCCAAGAATTATTTTTAATAGATACCTTAGCTCCAGTTAAAAAATGGCGCGGAATCAAACTATCAGAGGATTTTTTATTATCGATTTTAGCAAATCATTTAGCTTTTCAAAAAAATAAAAACCTGGATATACGCCAAGATTTTTTCTTTAATGTACCGGCGCACAAAAAAACAAACCTGCTTTTGAGCTATTTGCAACAGCAAAAAGTGTTAGCTACGCAAGTTTCCTTAGATTATCTGGAAAATCTTTTAAGAGTTATTAAAGCTAACCTGAAAGCCGTGTTGAGTTATAAAGCTGCGCCATATGAAGGCCGAATAACTATTTTTAAAGCTCAAGAAAAACTACCAGATACGCTTTATCAAGAATATTTAGGGGCTCCTGCTGATAACCGTACGCTACATTGGGGGGAATTTTGTAAAAAAATAAAAACATATAGCGTGGCAGGCAACCACTATACAATGCTGAGTACCCAGAATTTCCGGCCTATTCAATTATATTTAGAAAAAATTCTAGCTAAACCTATTTCAAAGGCAAATAAATTATAAAAGCAGTTTCTTCTTTGGTAGATTCAATATCTATCATTCCATTATGGGTTTTGACTGCATTTAAAACCACGGACAATCCTATGCCGCTGCCGGTGTCTTTGGTGGTGTAAAAGGTGTCAAAAATATGTTTTTTAGCTTCTGCGGTGATCTGTGGTCCGGTATTAATAATTTTGATCATTAGCCCTTTTTGGGTTTTTTTAGCGTTATTTTTAAATTTTGCTTGCGCGGTTTTGATAATGACTTTACCGCTTTGACCAATAGCTTGCGCCGCGTTAGTAATAATATTAATGATAGCTTGGCGCATCTGGCCCTTGTCTACGGTGATTTCAGGTAAATCCGGTGCTAAGTCCAGTTTAAAAATAATCATGTTGCGACCCAAGTCTGATCTGGATAACAAATGAATTTGTGTGATCATTTTATTGAGGTCTACATTTTCGCTTTTTTTCTGTACTGGTTTACCATATTCGAGCATGGTATCCAGTAAATCCAGTAGCCTGCCAATATCTTCTTTTAAAGTCACCATATATTCATGGATTTTGGCAGGGTCTGTTTCGTCTTCGAGCATTTCCACGCCACCTAGGATAAAAGCCATAGGGTTTTTGATTTCATGCCCAATATGTCTGGTTACATCCGCGTAAGCAGCTTTTTGTTTTAGTTCTTCGAGATAGGCCTTAAACTTATCATCTTCTGGCACGCCTTTTTTGATCTTTTGGGTCAAATCCTGGTTAAGAGTCTTGACGTCTTGATAGAGCAAAGCATTTTCCAGAGAAATACTGGCTTGATTAGTTAAAATGCGTAATTTACTAATGGTATCTTCCTGAAAACTACCTCTTAAAACCTGGTTTTCCAGATACACTATAGCTTTTAATTCGCTCTCTTTTAAAATAGGCATGATCAAAACTGAGCGGGGTTGATGGGTGGCAAAATATTTATCGTCTGTTTCTGTAGGTGTATTAAGCATTAATTCTTCTTTATCGCTCATTACTTTTTTGAGTAGATTTAAGGGTAGTTCTGCATAATCTTTGATTTTTTGTGGGGCATTTATTTGGATATTTTGGTTCTGATAGGTGGCTACGGCCAGATATTCTTTTTGTTCCTTTAAAATCACTACTGTACGGTCAGCGCCTGCGGTTTGAGCTATAGCTGGGGTTAAGATTTTCAAAAGTTTTTCCAGATTCAAAGCCTCGGAAATTTGTTGATTGGTTTTGGTTAAACCAGTTAATTCCTGCATCTTTTTACTGATTTCTTTTTCTTTGTCTTTGAGTTTTTCAGCAGCCTCTTCTTTTTTGGCATTTAGCTCTGTAAACATCTCCGGATATTTGGTTTCCAGTTGCTGGGCCTTGGCCAAGGCACCCCATTGGGTATAGAGACTATGTGCTTTTAGGAAAAATATCTGGGCTAACTCTGTATTTTCTAAGTTTAAATAAAATCTAGCTTTGCATTCACTAGCGATAGCTTCAATTTGAATAAATTGATGATTTTTAGCGCTTTTGATAGCTTGGTCATATAAAAGATTGGCTTGGGCTTTTTCGCCTTGAAGGCGCGCTAATTCGGCTTTTAGCAAAAACAATTTAGCTTCGAAATTAGCAGAGCAATGCTTGTTCCAGGCTTGAAACTTTTTAAGATTATTTTTCAAGATTTTGAGATGTTTTGCTTGATCTGCTTTACTGAATTCCTGATACATAGCTGTGATGGTAAGAGAGTAGTAAAAATAATGTTCGGGAAGATAAAATAAGCCGCGGGCATATTCAATAAGCTTTTCTGATTTTTTGGCCCTTAACAAGGCTTCTTGATAATTATTAAAAATGTAGTTCCCAAATAATTCAAAAATACAATACATGGAAATTTGATTTTGGTTTCCTAGCTTTTCTATTAATTTATAAAACTGTGCTGCATCGTGGTTTTTTGTTTCTATTTGAAAATATTTGGTATTTTGCTTAATTAATTTAGCAATACTATATTGATAAATACTAAAAAAATATTTTAGGTCCAGGGATTTTTGTTTATCTATATATTTTTGGTTTTTTT
>JABGVJ010000043.1 GCA_018646105.1 bacterium | reverse complement strand
TGTTGGAATTGGAAAAATTTTCTATTTTTATATTAAACAAACTGCAATATTACATTACTTTGATTGGCACGGAATTGTTTCTCTCTTTTTAACAGGAGTTGTTTTTGTTGTTATTTTTTTCTGTTTAAATTTGATTATAAAGTCAAATGAACAGAAAGAATGGCTTGCAGTATATCTAAATCATTTTCTAAAATAAAAAAACAAAAGAAATTGATCCAATAATGATATATCTACTCATTTTGTGTGTCTACAGAATATTTACCATATATAAGAATTATATCTTATAACATGTTGGATATAAGGTAATTAAATTGCAACGACACCCAGCTGTGAAGTCTGGGTTAAAGTCAACTTCTTACGATAAAAGTAAATTGCATCACACCGTGGATGAACTATATTCGGATATTACTGGCAATAAGTTGAGGCTGGCCAGGCAGGATTTTTTTTGCAAAATTACTGTCTACAATTTAACTTTTAATAATTTTAAAATTTCATTTTGTTCCACATCAGGCTTTGAAATATCGGTTTTTATAACAATATTTTTTATGAGTTGTTCAACCCTGGTTATTGATTTTAATCTTTTTATAATAATATCGAAAGACCATCTTCTTTCATCTCCTTTACCATCGCCGGCAAACAAAGGCATCACTCTCTGCATAATGTGCCATTGTAGATAATACGCAAGCATTACTATAAATATATGAGCTGTAATTCTATCATCAGATTTATGATGAATAGGTCTTAACTCCAGTAAAACAGTTTTCATATTTCTGAATGCCTGCTCAACTTTCTGCAGTCCCTGATATGCTCCTACAACGTTTTCCTTATTCATTACATTGGATACATTTGTTTTTATTACGTAACATCCATCCAGTAATTTTTCTTCTTCAATTTTCTGTTCTTTTCTACTCCAGGTTAATTTTCCATTATCATCTACATCCCATAAAAAGAACTTTTCTATTTTTATTTTTTCAAAAATACGCCCAACGCCGGCACAGGTTTTCTGCTTATCTCTCTTCTGTTTTACTGCAGCTTTTTTGCTAAATAATATTTCAACTTTTTTAATTAATGCTTCTCGTGTGTTTCTTTCTTTAATTTTTTCTTTTTCATTTTTACACAGCATATAGCGCATTTCTTTATTTTCAGAATCAATGATTTCTGTTATATTCATTTCATCAAAAAGGTCTATCTGTATATTTTCTTTTTCTATAATTGTATTCAATTCTGTATGAGTTAATGCTGTTACTATTTTAAAATAATCTGAATCGATTTCGCTAATCCTCTTTTGGGTCAGCATCCCCCTGTCACCGACAAAAACAGCTTCCTTTATTCCATACTTTTCTGATATTTTTTTAATCTGGCCCAATACTGTTGTCTGATCCGAGGTATTCCCTTTGAATATTTCTATGCCGACAGGACAACCTTCTGCATTTGTAAGTAAGCCTATTGAAACTTGCTTGTAACCTTGTTTCCCGCCTTTTCCCCTACCGTATTTTACGATTTGTGAGCCTTTATATTCTCCCTCCAGCCAAGTGTTAGTTATATCATAGAGAAGTATAGTTCCCTGCTTAAGATGTTTTTTTGCCAATTTACGTTCAATTATATCTTTTCTCTTCAGTAATTCATCCATTGGTTTATAGCAATCTTTTTCAACATCAGGTCTAACACCAAACTTATGTCCCGCAATCTCCCATAAAGCAGTATCCATATAAGTGTTAATTAAATTTAATTTGCTTCCCTGGTGCAATATCCTACCGGAAATCATAGCTAAAATGTTTTCACGCCATTGTGTTTCTTTTGAAAAAATAGCTGTGTCCAGTCCGATATCTTTAGACAGTTCACGCAATACAAACGAACCGCCATATTCATAGGAGCGTCCAACTCCTAAATCAGAAACTTTAAAATCTCCTTTTTCGCCTTTTAAGCTTGTCTTTAACTGGCGAACATGTTCAACTGGCAGTTTGCTTATATTCGCTATTGTCCTATGCTTTACCTTTCCGTTGTCGCGGTATGATTCTCTTACTAAAATCGATTTGTAAGTTTTGTCCCCTTGTTTCTTTTTTAACTCTGCAATATACATCGTGGCTACTCCATTTTTGATGATAATAGTTAATTATATCACTGGATAGGCGTAATACAAGTGTCGGGTCGATAAATATATCGAAATTATTCGTGGCTACATAATAGCAAAAAAAAATGAGGCTAGCTAAACTCAAAAAAAATCAGTAACATCCGTTTAATGTTCTCCATACCCGTTCAATGTAAACATTATCCAGGGCTCGGCCTTTACCATCCATGCTTATCTGAATTTTAAAGCTTTTTAACAATTCAGTAAAATCATTGCATGTAAACTGACTACCCTGATCTGTATTAAAAATTTCAGGAGTACCAATTTTTTTTATTGCTTCATTAAGACATTCACAGCAAAAATGGCTGTCCATTGTATTAGATAGTCGCCATGAAAGAACTTTTCTACTATATAAGTCAATTATAGCAACAAGGTACATATAGCTGCCTTTGTTTTTAATATAGGTTATATCTGTGGCCCATACTTGATTTATATGTGTTATTTTAACACCTCTAAGCAAATAAGGGTATTTTTTATGCTCCTTGTTTGCCTGTGATGTTTTGGGCCCAGGATATATAGCTTTTAACCCGAGTTCTTTCATTGCTGTTTTGACTTTTTCTCTCGTACTATTAATTCCAATACTTTTTAAATGTTCATTTATTTTCCTGTGACCGTAAAACGGGTATTTAAAATAAGACTGAATTACAAAAGTTTTGAATGCTTCTTTCTCTTTTAGTTTAAGTCCACTGGTCTTTTTTGCTTTATAGTAATATTTGCCCCTGGAAATTCCTAAGAGATTACACTGTTGACTTATAGATAAATCTTTATTATCAATTTCGATATGTTCTTTATCTATCCGAATAGTTGTTTGTACTTTTTTTTTAGAAACACATTTTCTACTTTCAACTGTCCAATTTCTTTTAACAGATCATCTCTGGTGATTTCTGATTCTGGTTCTTCGTAGCTTTAAACAGTATGGATTTGAGTGTATTTTTCTAGAGCTCTATGCTCAAACTCTTATATAATTATGATAAAGTCTTATGGGTCCTTGCCAGAATTAG
>JABGVJ010000050.1 GCA_018646105.1 bacterium | reverse complement strand
TTCTTCACGACCCATGATTTGAGAACATTTGAGCACTCTTTTGACATTGGCGTTCATAGAAAGTTTGAGTACCGTTGCCCAATATTCCGGATGGCTATTGATATAATCTGAAGCCCAGATAAATTCTACTTTACTAAGATCCATACCGCAGGCTTTCCAGACTTCAATAAAATATTGGCCTACAATTTTGATTTTGTCTAAATCGCCATTAAATTTGTTGTTGAGCATGGCAAACCAGTCAGCTATCCAAAATTTAAACTTGATGCCTACAGAAGTTAAAAGATTAACGTTGATGGTTCTGAGCAAGCCTTGCGCAATATGAATTTGACCGGAAGGCTCAAAGCCATCATAGGCAATAATTTCTTTTTTGGTTTTGAAAAGTTCAATTAAATCTTCTTCTGTAACTATTTCTTCAGCAAAAGATTTGATAATGTTAATTTTTTCGTTGATATCCATATTTTTTTTTGAAACTTATTTCCTAAATTTGTTAAGAAGATTGTATCTTAAATAGCGGAAAAATGCAATTTAAAAGAGCTGGTTTTGTTGCGTTAATATTTTTTGTGGTATTGGTATTTTCAAATGAGTATAAGCTGCTTTGGTGGCTGTGCGGCCACGTGGTGTTCTTTCTATGAATCCGAGCTGGAGTAGGTAAGGTTCGTAAAGATCTTCAATAGTATCGGTTTCTTCGGAAATACTGGCGGCAATAGTTTCGATACCTACGGGTCCACCATTATATTTTTGGATAATAGTTAATAAATATTTACGATCTATTTTATCTAGGCCTAGAGGATCTATACTTAAAGCAGAAAAAGCTTCTTGGACAATATCATTATTGATAAGCTTAGTGTTTTTGATTTCAGCCCAGTCACGAACTCTTTTTAAGATACGGTTGGCGATACGTGGGGTGCCGCGAGACCGACCTGCAATTTGTAGAGCTGCATCTGATTCTATTTCGAAATTAAGGATTTTAGAAGTTCTTTGGATAATATGATTGAGTTCGGGAAGGTTGTAATATTCCAGTCTTTCAATAATACCGAAACGATCACGTAAAGGTGCGGTTAGCAGTCCTGCTCTGGTAGTAGCTCCGATGAGGGTGAAGCCAGGTAAATCTAAACGAATAGAGCGAGCAGAAGGTCCTTTGCCAATGATAATATCTAATTTAAAATCTTCAAGAGCGGGATAAAGAATTTCTTCTACAGAACGGTTGAGGCGATGGATTTCATCGATAAAAAGGATGTCGCCTTCTTCTAGGTTGGTTAAAATTGCGGCTAAATCACCAGGTCTTTCAATAGCCGGACCTGCCGTGGTTTTGATATTAACGTTCATTTCATGGGATATAATATTGGCAATGGTGGTTTTGCCTAGTCCCGGAGGACCATAAAGTAGGACATGTTCCAGACTTTCTTTTCTTTTTTGAGCAGCCTGAATAAAGATTTTGAAATTTTCTTTAGATTTTTTTTGACCAACAAACTCGTGAAGTTTTTGGGGCCGTAAACTGGTTTCCTTCTTATCTTCGACTTTTTTTTGGGAAGAAAGGAAACGATTTTCATTTTTATTTTCTTCTATCATGATGTTTTTTAAGATAATATAAAAAGAGTAAAAGTTCAATGAAAAGGAAGGAGATAAATAATGCAGAAAATTTTTTTAGGATCAGATCATGGTGGTTTTGAATTGAGGAATACGTTAAAGCAATATTTACAGCAAACTAGAAAAGATATAGAAATCGAAGATATGGGTGTGCCGGAAGAGATTTCGGTGGATTATCCTGATTATGCTTTAAAAGTAGTGAAAAAGGTTTTAAAAGCGGAAGATCATCTAGGAATATTGGTTTGTGGTACAGGTATTGGAATGAGTATGATGGCAAATAGGTTTAAAAAAATTCGAGCAGCTTTAGTGCATAATGAGTTTACGGCACAAATGGCGAAGCAACATAATAACGCTAATATTCTTTGTTTGGGCGCTAGAACTACGGAGGCAGAGTTAGCTAAAAAATTGGTAGATATTTGGCTGGATAGTGAATTTGAAGCTGGTCGACATACAAGACGAATTGCTAAATTAGATGATTTTCTTGGATAATTTGTAATATTTTTTGAGCGGCCATACGCGCGGCTTCTTTTTTATTTAGTTCAGATCCGGTGGCGGTGATGGTTTGATTTTTGAGAGAAATACTAGCTTGGATGTAAAAAGTTTTTTGATGTTCGGGACCGTCTTCTTTGAGAACAGTATAGGTGGGCATTGGTAGATTGTGTTTTTGTAAAAGTTCCTGCAGGGTGGATCTGGCATCGGAGATGGGGTGGGGCGAGATAGTTTGATATTGTTCTAAAATAGTGAAAAAGAAATTTTTTACTTTTGTTAAACCTTGATCAAGATAGTAAGCACCAAGTAAAGCTTCCATGGTGTTGGCTAGATTGGATGATTTTTGCCGGCCGCCTGTTTTTTGTTCGCTATGCGAAAGTAGAAGATAATCTCCTAAGTTGATTTCTTGGGCAAGTTTAGCCAGGTTTTTGTCTGAGATGATGCTAGCGCGTATTTTAGTAAGGTCACCTTCAGGCAGGTCCGGATATTTTTTGATTAAATATTCAGTCACGATTAATTTTAAGACAGCATCTCCAAAAAATTCTAAACGTTCATTATCTTGGATTTGAGGATTTTTGATTTGGTTGGCGTAGGAACTATGTGTAAAAACCTGCATAAGAAGTTTTTTATTTTTAAACTGAAGCTGAAGGTTTTGTTTTATTTTTGAAATTTGAGGTTTAAAATGATCAAGTATATTGTCCATGAATTTAGTGGCTTTTTTTAGAAAAATGTTTTAAAGCATAGAAGAAACCAAGTAATAGCGTTCCAATAAAAATTCCAAGAACAAGTCCTAGGAAGCTACGGTAAAAAGAAATGAGTAGCGGTGTATGTAAATGACAAAAAGAATTGATTAGGGAAACAAGAGCTACGGTACCGATACTATTGAAAAACCAAAGCCAGTTTTTGGAAACAAAGATATTTTTTTGAGCATAAAGAAAGCCGAAAATAAGAAAAGGATAACCAATGAGAAATTCTTTGGTACGTGGCCGGACTAAGAGAATTCTTTCTAAAGAGCTGCGTAGCCATTCTTCAAAATAAGGAATTTCAAAATTGATATAATTTCCGCTACGGATAATATAAATTAAAATAAACATAAAAAGAAAAAAAGCGGCTGTTAAAGGGCCTGTGCGTGCAGGTGCGAAAAACAAACGTTTGAAGACATATAGAAAAGAAGAAATACGAGCAGGAGTGAGATAAAAGTAAAGAGCTACTAAGATTAAAGAACTGAGAAAAGATATTTTGACACCGCTAAAGCTTTTGATGCTGAGCAGGAAAACAGGTTTGGATAATAGTCCGGTAATTAGTAAGGAGCCGAGCAGGGTGATGCCGGTAATTTTTAAAAGATAAAACAAAAGGCCAGATATTTTTTTACTAAGGGTTGGTGTGGGAGGAAAGGTTTTTGGGAATTGGGAAATGATGGCTAACGCCGGGAAAATGCTGGCTGTAATAAGGGCCATGATATTGTGCCAGAAACTAAAATATTGAAAGACCCAACAAAAGATAAGCCCGGTAAGGAAAAGGCCAAAAGCGAGGGCTATTTTGAGAAGTGATGTTAACGGTATAAATAAGTTGGTAAGGATAAGCAAAGCCGCAAATACGCCTAGGCTTAATAATAATATTTCTACTTGATTAGCAGGTTGGTAGTTTTGGATAGCGGGTTTGGTAATACTAGTAGGGGATAGCCCTAGTTCTTTGAGACCTTGGAGAACAGATTGGAAATATTCTAGATTATATTCAAGAATGTTTTGACCAGTATAATGATTGAAAAAAGGATGCAAGAAAAGTATACGAGAGCCTCTTTCTTTGGCGGCACGCAAGTATTTTTCAGTAGCTTGTTTGGCAGAAATGTTGGTCATTTGTTTTTCTGAAAGACTGAAGACACGGAGGACGGAAGAAGGTAGCTCTAAAGCAAGATGAGAAAACCCTTTTTGATGGGCAAATTCAATATAACCAAAATTAAGATTAAGGTTTTTGATTTTTTGCGCGGTTTTTTGTAGGTTTTGCGATAATGGATACCCTAAAACACTGTCTTCGGCGAAGATCAAGGTATGAGGGTTTTTGATTTTACTTAGAGTAAGGAATTTGAGTTCTAAAAGGGAATCATTGAAACGGTTGGCATTTTTCAATCTGGGAATAACGGTAAATCCAAAACTTTCTATTTCTTTGATGGCATCTTCGGAAATGCCCAGGCCAATTTGCTGGAAATCTTCCAGGGTATCGCTAACTTCTAGGATATTCCATTTAATATTTTGTTGTATATTGCCAAAAAGTTCGGCTTGAAGAAAATTTTTGAGTCGGTCATAAGTGCTTTGGCGGTCGATGACCAGATAATATTTGTTTTTGTCGCGTTTTAAATTGATATTGGCGCTGAGGTGAGTGAGAATGAAACGGTAGGCTTTGCCGATTCTTTGTTTATTGACGATTTCGGAGCCTTTGAGGATCGTAAGCTCACCGTTGTTTTCATAGTCAGCAATGGTGTTTTCTTCTAAAGCTATAGAAGTAATACCTAGTTTTTTTAGAGTAGAAAAAAGTTCTGGTTTTTCCTGGCCGCTAAGTAAAGCAAGTTTATTTAGTTCCTGATAAGATAGGATAACTTCTATTTTATGGTTTTGATTTTCAAATTGGTAACGACGAAGCGTTATATTACCGGCAACGAGGATAGCCACAACTAATAAGAAATATATGAAATAAGTTAGGTATTTATTTTTAAATTGCATTTGTGGATATTATAACAAAGTGTAGCGGGGGGATAAAGACTTGCGCCGGTAAAGCGTTTTAGACAAATGCTGCGGTGAGGGCCTAAGCTCAAACAAAGACGGCTTTACAAATATGGAAAATATAGTAAAATTAAGGACAAATAAGCTTGTGGTTTTTTTTGAAGACAGGGTATCAAGATAAGCTTAAAGTGGGGGAGGGACGAAACAGAGAATATCAATATAAAATAGTGAAATTAAGGTAAGAGACCTAACGATAATTAGATAGAATTAAATTTTAAGAAAAAAATAAAAAGGAGGAAATTATTATGAGAATAAATGGAGCACGTCAAATAGGGACTTCTAAGGTATATCAGGTTGATGATGCGGCAGCGGTGGCTGGGCAGGTTGATAACCAAAATCCTGCTTCTCCGTTGGGCGCAGATGTATTAACAGGTACTTTTTTGGTTGAAGGTCCTGACAACGCAATTATGGTTTTTGAAACTGAAGCACAAGCAGCAGCAGCAGCAGATAGCACAGCACCGATGTCGAGCGACGGTTTTAAAACTAGCTTCTAATTAATAGTTTTAATTAAATTTAAAAAAGCCTTTTTCTCATATGAGAAAAAGGCTTTTTTGTTTGAACTTACCATTTGTCTGAATCACAGATTAGGGTAGAGATGCGATTAATCGCGTCTCTACCCGGGAAAACATTTTAGAGGCTACAGCTATCCAGATACTGACAGATGAGCTCAGTTCTTTTTTGTTCCAAAATATGAATGGTGATTTTAAAAGAAGAAGCAAAGGCGGCAAAATCGTTGCAGAGCGAGCATTGGGCGAAAGAGGCGGCTTTTTTTTCTTTGAGGGGTATACTGTGCGGTGGCTCGAGGTGGGCATGGTCTAACATGGCTTTTTCGTAACGGGTAATTTCCTGGACAAAGTTTGCAATGTTTTTGGAGATGGTTTGGATTTCTTGGAACATGTTTTTGCAAGCCAGAGACTCTTTGGGACAGTAGTTTTTTGCAGCAAAATAAGTGGCTATTTTTTGGTTATATAATTCTATTTTTTTATTGGGGATTAGTTTTTGACAGGTAGTTTTGAGTAATAGGTTGTTTTCTCTTTTTTTTTCCGAGATGCTCGCTTGTAATTCCTGACTGATTTTTTGCATTTCATTGTTCATTAGAATGAGCTCCTTCTATTAAATTATCCGTTTTGGTTTAACACTCACCCCCTCTGTCACTTCGTGACATCTCCCCCTCTCTATTCTATAGAGGGGGAAGTTGAAAGGTAAAGGAGTATACTAACCTTGATCTAATAATGAGTTTAGCCTAAATAGGATTATTTTGCTAGAATTATGAGAGTAATAGATCAGGGATTTAGGCCTCACCCCCTAACCCCCTCTCCACAAGTGTAGAGGGGGGATTTTGATAGCTTAGGGAGTTAGGAAACTTAAAACAAAAAGTGCATACTAAGCTTTGAAAGAGGGGTAGTGGAAGATGAAAAAAAGAATTTTGACTGGGGATAGACCAACGGGCCCTTTGCATTTGGGGCATTATTTTGGGGCTTTGAAGGATCGGGTGGCTTTGCAGGATGAATACGATACATTTGTGATTATTGCAGATGTACAGGCTTTAACTGATAATTTTAATGATCCTAAAAAAGTGCGGGACAATGTTTATCAGGTAACTATGGATAATTTGGCGGTAGGTATTGATCCTGAAAAATCTACGATATTTATTCAATCCATGATTCCGCAAATTGCGGAATTAACAATTTTTTATGCTAATTTAGTAACCATTGCCAGACTGCAACGTAATCCTACGGTTAAAGAGGAGATTGCCCAGAAAAAAGAGCTTTTTAAAGAAAGTGTGACTTATGGGTTTTTGGGGTATCCGATAAGCCAGGCAGCTGACATTACAGTGTTTGGAGCACATTTGGTGCCGGTAGGAGAGGATCAGTTGCCGCAGATTGAGCAAACCAGAGAGATTGTGCGAAAATTCAATCATATTTATGGCGCGATTTTAGTGGAACCAGAACCGAAGATTGGCGAAGTGCCGAGATTAAAAGGGTTGGATGGTAGCGCTAAAATGAGTAAGTCATTGAATAATACGATAGATTTGGGGGATGAGCCGGAAACGATTAGCAAAAAAGTAATGAAAGCAATTACGGATCCGGCTAAGGTACGGTTAAATGATGCCGGACATCCGGAAGTGTGTTGTGTGTTTTATTACCATAAACTTTTTAGTAAAGATGTTTGTACGGGGATTAGTGAAGAATGTAAAAAAGGGGATAGAGGTTGTGTACAGTGTAAAAAGGAATTGGCGAAAAATATTATAGAATATTTGACCCCGATTAGAGAACGACGTAGATATTATGAAGCGCGGCCGAAAGAAGTGGAAGAGATTTTGAGGGTAGGAACACGTAGAGCGTATGAAGCGGCGGCAATTACCTTGCAGCAAGTAAAAGAGAAGATGTTTTTGGATTATTGAAGAGGGGAGTAACAACGATGTTTTGTTTGTGGAAGAAAAAAAAGAAAAAACCGGCGATGACTTTTGAGGAGTTGCCGAAAAAATTTCAAAAAGCTGTATTTTTAGCAGAAAAATATGCTAAAGAATTAGCTATGGCTAATAAAGTACAGAAAAGAATGATGGAAAAAAAATTACCTAGAATAAAAGGTGTGAAAATAGCGAAAAAGTTTTTGCCCGCAGAAGTGATGGGCGGGGATTTTTATGGTTTTTTGACGGAAGATTTTGATAGTTGTATGCAAAAAACAGAGACTCCGGGAATTGTGACTTATGAGGATAAGCAAGATGAGTATTTGGATATTATTTTGGGTGATGTGGCAGGACATGGGGTTTCATCTTCTTTGGTAATGGCTCTTTCCGCGGGTATTATTAGTGAACTTGGTAGACGATTAAAATCGCCGGCAGAAGTTTTGCGCTATGCTAATAATGATATTTTGGGTTATATCGAAAATTCGGAAGTTCCGTTTGTAACGGTTTTTTATGCTAGTTTTAATTTGAACACAAAAGTTTTGTATTATGCTAAAGGGGGGCACCCGGCACCTTTGTTGGTACATAAAGATGGCGTGATCGAAGAGTTGAATGCAGATGGGGCTTTTTTGGGGATGTTTGAAGATGAGCAGTATGAGGAAAAACAAAAACCATTAGTTAAAGGGGATCGGGTTTATTTTTATACAGATGGGATCGTAGAAGCTAGAAATAAACAAAAAAACTTTTTTGGTTTGGAAAAATTTCAAAAATTGATTTTAGCAAACCAAGAAGAAACTGTAGAAAAAGCTATTAGTAATATTTTTGCGGAAGTAAAAAAGTTTTGTGATTGTGGTTCTTTAAGTGATGATGTGAGTTTGGTAATTTTGGAAATCAAATAAGGGAAGTAGTAGTACGAGAAATTTATGTGGAAAAAAAGCGTTAGAATTTTAAATGTTACAGATAGAGAATTTAAAAAACAAAATGATCAATTAGCTTTAGAAACAAAGGTTGAAGTTGTTTTAAATCAGAAAAAAATAATGGATTTGATAGCAATGCCTGCTTTGGTTAAAGAGATGGCGATTGGTTATTTAGTATCTATGGGATATATAGATGAACAAAATGATGATCTGGAAACGTGTAAACTAAGTTTGGGAACAGTGGAAGTTTGTACGAAGGCAAAGGCTATGGAAGTAACGAAGACAGAAGACGTTGATCTCAGAGTAACAAATATTGATGTGATTAGGTTGCTGGCTAAATTTAATGAGAAAAGTATTTTGTATATGGATACAGGTATTGCTCATCGCGCGGCAATAGCTACGAAAAAGGAGATTTTGTTTTTTGCAGAAGATATTAATAGGTTAAGTGCGATCGATAAGGTGGCGGGTCTTTGTTTTTTGGAGCAAAAAAAGCAAATTGAAGCGTTGATTTTGATTTCCTCAGGAAAAATCACGAGTGAAGTCGTGGCTAAAGCAGGGGTTTTGAAGCTGAAAATAATTGTGTCTAGAACCGGGGTTACGGCTCAAGCGGCGGCTTTGGCGCAAGAAAAAGATATTACTTTGGTGGGATTTGCTAGGAAAAAAAGGTTTAATATTTATACCGGTGAAAAAAGGATAGTTAAAGGGTAAGACATGCCAAAAATCAAGCTTTTGGATGAGGTTACGATTAACAAAATAGCCGCTGGTGAAGTGATAGAAAGACCGGTTTCCATTGTGAAAGAATTAGTGGAAAACAGTTTGGATGCTGGTGCTCAGAACATCGTGGTAAGAATTGAAAATGGCGGTAAAAAGCTTATTTTGGTAACAGATGACGGGCAGGGCATAGAGAAGGAAGATTTGCTATTAGCACCGCGACGACATGCCACTTCTAAGATTCAAAAGTTAGAAGATATTTACCAGGTTTTTTCTATGGGGTTTAGAGGAGAAGCTTTGTCCAGTATTGGGCATGTGGCTAAACTGGAAATTATTTCTAGAACCAAAGATGCTGAAGGGTATCGGATAGAAGCTTTGGAGGATTATGTATCGCAGATTGAATTGGTTAGTCATCAGGTAGGTACAACGGTAAAAGTACAAGATTTGTTTTTAAAGGTGCCGGTACGGCGTAAATATTTAAAAACTGATACAACGGAATTTTCTTATATTTATGAAGTGATGCAAAGATATGCCTTGATTTATCCGGAAAAAAATATGGTGCTTTATAATGATGGCAAGGAAATTTTGAATAGTCATGGTTTGAACACGCAGGAAATTTTGTTGTATGCTTTTTTTGGTAAAAATTTAAAAGATAAAGTTTTGAGGATTGATGAAGAGTATGAAGGATGTAAGCTTAAAGGATGGGTGTCAGCGCCGAATTTAACCTTTAATACTAGAAACAAACAATTTTTTTCTGTAAATAAGCGTATTATTAAAAGCGCGGTATTGCGAAAAGCAGTGGCGGATAGCTATAAAGATTATATTTCTAGCGGGCGGTTTCCTTTAGTGTTGCTGGATATTTGTTTGGCTCCGGATTTATTGGATATTAATATTCATCCGCAAAAACAAGAAGTTAAATTTTTAAACACGACTTTGATGTATAAAGCAGTAAGAGAAAGCCTGAAAAACAAATTTAGAACTTCGTCGGCTTTAGACCAATTTAAAGTAACTCAAGATAGTATAAACCCAAAATTTTATGTAAAAGAAAATATGGCGCAATCAGCACAAGGTAGTTTGTCGCGGACGGAAGATACTAGGTCTTGGTCAGCGCCAAAGATGTTTGCTGATCAGGATGTGCCGCAGGAAAATAAGAAATACACATATTTCCAGATTTTTGAAAATTATTTGGTTGTTAAAGGCGTAGAAGGTATTTGGATTTTAGATCAGCATGCTGCGCATGAAAGAATATTGTATGAAAAATTTAAAGAAAATAGTAAAAGTAATAGGGCGCAACAACCGCTTTTATTGGCAGAAGTGGTGGATTTGACGGAACTGGAAATAGAACTTTTTGATCAATATAAAGAAGTGTTTGCTTTTTTGGATATAGATATAGAATCGTTTGGTAGAAATCAGTTGGTGATCAGGCAAGTGCCAGTAGATTTTTTGAGTTTGAATGCAGGTGAATGGGTTTTAAAGGTTTTGGAAGAATTGAAAACAGGTAAAGATGTGCAGGAAGATGATATTTTGAGAGAGCAAAAAGATAAGTTACAGCGAATGGCTTGTAGAGCGGCGATTAAAGCTGGCAAGAAAATGAAACCGGAAGAAGTTGGTCAATTGATTGCGGATTTTCAGGCAGCACCTAGTAATTTCACGTGTCCACATGGTCGGCCGATATTTATTAAGATTAGTAAACCTGATTTAGAAAAATTGTTTTTGCGACGGTAGATGTTAATTTAGGAGTGCCCTCACCCCCTAGCCCCCTCTCCCGTTAAGGGGGTATCAAACTTCTCAGGAAGGCCGTAGTCGGGAGAGGGGGGGAGACAATTATTTTAAAAAAAGTATTAATATGGTAGAGTAAAAAAAATTAGAGATTTTGGTTTATACGGAAATGAAAAGGAATAAAAAATGATTTTAAAGAAAAAAAAGAAAAAAAGCATGCCTATTTTTGATGAGAAACATAATCTGAATCAGGAACTGGTAGAGATTATTTTTGATAAGGGCATAAATAATAAATATAAAACTTTAGCTGATTATTTGACTAAGCAAGACTATACGTATGTGGTAAAAGATTTGGAAAAATTGGTTTGCCAGGTTGAAACAAGGTTGCATGATCAGGTTTTTTATATGGCACATTTGATTTATCGTATTATGGAATTATCGGGTAATTGGAGTGATGCCGGTGAACAACAAGTAAAAACAGCTTTTTGTCGGAATTTGTTGAAAATAGCTCCGGAAAACCCTATTTCTCAGGAAGACGCTTTAAAGTTTTTGCAAGTTTTGGAAACTAATATGCAAAGCTTGGAGATGAGAGAAATGACTTTGCCGACTGCGCAAGCTAAATTTAAAAATTATTTTTTTGATATTTTAGGTAAAAAATTTAATTCTTATAAAGTAGAAGAATTAAATAAAATTATAAAATTTTTAGGGTCTAAAAAGTTTTTCCAGGGCGGGTTTTATGGCTCTGAACAGGAATTTATTTTAGGAGAAGGTAAGGAAAAATTTATTGGTGGTTATGATGTTATTTATCTGGAGAAAGAAGATATTCGTACGCCAAATAATGTGATGTCTATGGCTGCTATTATTGGGCATCGATCAGTGTATATTAGATTGGAATCTTTGAAAACCATTTTTACGCAAAAATGGTTGCATTGTTTTAGGTATGATGAAATGGAAAAAGATGATATTCGAGGCAGTTCAAAAAGAGCTATTTCGGAAGGTATCAAATTTAAGGCGTTGTCTTTGTTTGGCGTGAAAAGCGAGCAGGAATTGATGGCGATAGAAGATAAATTTGTGAAAGATATGGGAGAAACAATTTTGTATCATGAATTGGGTCACGGGTTGGTGCAACATGATATTTTGTCAGCAGAAGATGCAACTATTGCGGAAGCGACGCGTATCTATGGAGAGAATATTTATACGGCACTTTTGGAATTTATGGCAGATTTTGCGCCTTCACATAATAAGTTGTGTGGACCTATTTATAATATGTGTAAAATAGCTAAAAAAGATCTGAACAGAGCAACCAGGATGTATTATATTTATATGTCAGATACTTGGTTTTTTGATACGGAAGATAAGTATATGTACATATATTCTGAATTAATGGCTTTGGTTTTATTGAAGTATGTTAAAGCAGATCAAAGTATTGATTTTGGACGGTTAGAGCAAGACCTGGAATTTGAGAAAAACTATGCGAAAAAGCCGAAAAAAACATTTTTTGAAAAATTATGTCATCTTTTGGTTTTAGATATGCAAGCTTTGAAAGGTATGGCTACGGGAGCTAAATATACGTTAGCGGGAAAAGAAAAAAATTATAAAGAGTTAAAAGAAATCTGTCTTAATCTTTTCAAGAAAAATGATGGTTTTGTACATGAGCGTACTTATGAATTTTTGTCTCCATATTGGACTAATATTATTGGTTATGTGAAAAAGATTTCAGATTCTGATAAAAAGATGGATAATTTTATTGCGCAAAAGGAAAAAGATATTTTGCGTAAAATTTTGATTTTTTCAGCTGGTAAAGAAAACGCAGAAAAATGTAATTTTAATTATCGTAAATATATTCTTGAACGAATGAAAGAACTAAAGATTTACTGGCAATAGATTAGTAATAGTAGAACTGATTACAGGTAAAAGCGTATCAATTTCTTCTAAAATTTGGCCCGTACCTAAGGCAACTGAGGAAAGAGGGTCTTCGGCACGATGCACGGGAATGCCGGTTTCTTCTTTTAAGCGTTGATCTAATCCATACAGTAGGGAACCTCCACCAGTAAGTAAAATACCGTTATCCATGATATCGGCGGAAAGCTCTGGCGGAGTTTTTTCTAGGGTGGTGCGTAATGCTTCAATAATAGTGTAAAGTGGTTCAACGAGAGCGTCTCTGATTTCAGCGGATGACAGGGTAAAGTTTTTTGGCATACCAGTTAGTAGATCTCTTCCTTTGACGCTAAGCTCTTTTTCTTCGTCTAAAGGATAGGCTGATCCTAGTTCTATTTTTACTTTTTCAGACATTCTTTCGCCGATTAAAAGATTATAGTTTTTGCGGCAGTGCGCGATAATAGCTTCATTAAATTCATCGCCCGCAACGCGTACGGATTTGCATTCGACAATGCCGCCTAGTGAAATTACGGCTACTTCAGTAGTGCCGCCACCAATGTCAATGACCATATAACCTTTAGGATCTACTATGGGTAAACCAGCTCCGATAGCGGCGGCCATGGGTTCTTCGATAAGAAAAACGGTTTTAGCGCCTGCTTGCATAGCCGCATCAATAACAGCTCTTTTTTCAACTTCGGTAATGCCCCAGGGAATGCCGATAAGTATGCGTGGTTTAAAAATTCTAGAGCCTTTAATAACTTTTTGAATAAAGGAGCGAATCATTTTTTCAGTGATGGTAAAGTCGGCGATAACTCCGTCTTTCATAGGGCGGACAGCAATGATATTGCCAGGCGTACGGCCTACCATGTTATGTGCTTCTCTTCCAATGGCCATTACCTCACCGGTTTTTTTGTCTAGAGCTACGACGGAGGGTTCACGAAAAACGATACCTTCATTATGTACAAAGACTACGGTGTTTGCGGTTCCTAGATCGATGCCAATATCTTTGGTGAATTTGCTAAGCATTTTATTTAAAAATTTCATTTATGTTTGCCTTTTGAACCTGGTACAAAACTGTTGTTTTATGACAAGTTTTTGATTTTGATTTTTGATATACTCGAATTCAGCTTATAATAGCATAGTTTTTTAAGATATTTAATAAGCTGGTTACGGGTAATCCCATGACATTGTAAAAAGAGCCTTTTATTTTAGAAATAAAAAATGATTGGCAATCTTGAATAGCGTAACCACCGGCTTTATCTAAAACATGATACTGTTGGCAATAGTTTTGAATTTCTGGAGTGGAAAGTTTTTTGAAAGTAACGTGGGTGGTTTCGGTGCGACAAGTTTTGGTGTGAGAGATACTGTCGTAAACGCAGATCCCGGAAATAACTTGATGCGTTTTTTGGGATAGAAAATGTAAATATTGTTGAGCTTCAGAAAGGTTAGCGGGTTTGCCTAGTATATTATGGTTGAGGGAGACTATTGTATCCACGCCAATAATTAGGCCCTGATAATTTTTTTGCGAAAGATAGGCTTTTTGAAAAGCCAGAGCACGCAAACTTTTTTTTAGGTATAAGGGATCTATTTTTTCTTCTTCAACAATGTTTTTGATAACGGTATGTTGTATATTAAGTTTTTTTAAAATTTCGGTTCTTCTGGGAGATCCAGAAGCTAAAAAAATTTTTCTTTTAGGTTTCGGCATTAATTGGGTCAGGTGCCGCTTTTTATAATATAGCTGGAAAACCCTTTTCTTTTGATAGTTTTAATGTGTTGTGAAGCCTGTTGGTAAGTTTTGAAAGCGCCAATTTGTACTTGATATAGTTTTTTATTTTTAAGATTAGAGTTGCGGATGAATGAGCTAATTTGTTTTTTGGCTAATTGTTTTTGAAAAGTTTTGGCATTTTTGTAATCACTAAAAGTACCGGCAATAACTTTATAAATAGCTTTTTGAGGTACTGCTGCTACAGTTTTTTTGGCGGGAGTTGTTGTTTTGATAGCTTGTGTAGGGGCCATAACTATAGCTTTAGTTGGTTTTTCTTCTTCGGCTTGAATGCTTTCTAAAGATGATTTGATTTCGCTGATTTCTTGTTGAATTTCTTCCTTGGTAGGAAGCGTTTCTTCCTCTTCTATTATTTCAGAGTAAGTTATTGTAGCTGTTTGAGTAATAGGCTGTTTTTGGTCTTCTGAAGAGAAGAAGGCTTTTTTACCTAAACTAAAAATAAGAATAAGGACTAATAAAACAATTACAAGAATGGCTAAACTGGTAGTCATGGTTTTAGTCCAGCTAAACTCGTGGGATTCTTTTTCTCTAAGCATATCTCCTAAACCGTCGTTATATTCTAATTCATCATCTAAGATATTATTTTGTTTGTTCAAGGTGGGGCTCCTTCCAAGATCTTTTAATTGATTATATTTCTTTATACTCGAACCAAAATAAAAACTAGAAATTTTAAATCCATTTTTCGTTTCGGTCGATGTATATAGATTATAACCTTTTTTTAATTTTATTATTATATGTTTTTTTAGACAAGTATAATGTGAGTGAGAGTTGAGTTTCTGAAAGCTTGTGTATATAATTAAATTTCAATTCTTTACTTTCGGGCGGCATAGCCAAGTGGTAAGGCCGTGGTCTGCAAAACCGCTATCCCCAGTTCGAATCTGGGTGCCGCCTCCAAAAAAGAGCTTCATGAAAAAACAAACGGATGTTTTTCTATTAAATACTCCAAGTAAAAAAAGCTGGGAAAAGCTAGGTTTAGGCAAAAGAGCAGGTACTATAGTGCCTGTTTCGTTTTTGCGTAGTAGAGCAAGCCTGGGCATTGGTGATTTTGCGGATTTACGGCTTTATATAGATTTCGCGTATAAAAGAGCGGAGACTATTGTGCAGATTTTGCCGCTTAATGATAGTGGCGAAAGGAATTTATGGCCTTATGCCGCAATGAGTGGCTTTGCCTTGAATCCAGTATATATAGCGATTAAAGATGTATTGGGAAAATACAAAGAAGATTTGTTGGCAGCGTATAGATACAAAATAGGAGAATTGCTAGAAAAGGCGTATAAATGGGAGAAAAAAGAAATTGTACATTATGTGGAGGTAAGAAAAAATAAACTCGTTATTTTACAAATGATATACAAATGTGTGCAAAAGAAAATAGCTAAAGATTTAGAATTTTTTAAAAAAGAACATGCTTGGGTACTGCCGTATGCTTTATTTATGGTTCTTAAAAAAGAAAATAAGGATATAGCTTGGCAGGATTGGCAGGATCAAGAGTTGCGAGATTATAGTGTAGAACGATTAAAAGTTTTTTATAAGGAAAATAAATTTGAAGTTGATTTTTTTATTTTTTTACAAATGGAAGCTTTAGAACAGTTGGAGCGGGTACGGGTATATGCCCAAACTAAAAAGGTTTTTTTGGAGGGAGACGTTCCTTTATTGGTTAGTCAGGATAGTGCGGATGTTTGGAGTCAGCAAGATTGTTTTTTGTTGGATTTTGGTGCGGGAGCACCTCCGGATATGTTTGCAAAAGCGGGACAGGCCTGGGGTATGCCTCCTTTGAATTGGGAACAACCTAAGGCTAAAGATTATTTTATAGCTAAATTTAAATTTGCGGAAAAATATATGGATTTAGTTCGCATTGACCATATATTAGGAATGTTTAGACTTTTTATTTGGTCTAAAAAGCGAGGGAATATTGCTAATCAAGGTTTTTTTTATGAACAAGTTAAAGGTAAAGAATATTATTATTTGACTGAAAAAGAATTAAAGACATGTGGTATTACAGATCCTCAAAGATTTTGTGGTAAAGAAGGATTTGTGACAGATAAACATTATTTGGAAGAATTGGCCGCTAGATTGGTAGCTAAAGGCTGGGCGATTTGGGTAGAAAAGGACCGAAAGATTGGTTGGTCGCAGGAACAGAATTTGGAAGAAAATGAAGATGGTTTTACTGAAAAATTATTAGAGGATGGATTTAGCAAAGACGAAGTAAGTTGTATTAATTTACAAAGACGAAGGTTACAGAATATGATTGTTCCTTATTTGGATGTGGCAGAGGCTTATGCTTTTACTTTTTATGGGAAAGATACTTGGCAATATCTTAATTTGGAGGCAGGGGTTCGCCAAAATTTGGATAATTTGTTAAATAAAAAGAAAGTGGAAAGTTGGGAGGTGTGGCGTAACACGGGAACAGATTTTTTAAAGGAACTTTTAACTAAGACAAATTTGTTGTTATGTGGAGAAGATTTGGGTTTGGTGGATGATTATGTTCCGGAAGTGTTGGAGGAATTAGGTATTCCGGGACTGTCTGTTTTGAGATGGGATGCTAGTTTTAAGAAAGAGCAGCAACGCAAGCTGGCGATTTTGACTTTGGGTACCCATGATACATCTACGGTACAACAATGGTGGACAGAAGAAAGTACAAGTATTGAAGTTAAAAATAGATTTTTTAGAGAATATTTGGGAGAAGTTACTTATCCGGAAAAGCTACGTAAGAAAGATTTGCAAAGGATTTTTGCGGATATTTATGATGTGAATTCTATATTTGTGTTACTGCCTTTTTGGGAAATGCTAGCGGTTTGGTACGGTGAACCGGATAAACGTATGAATATGCCTGGCGTAGAACAAGAGAGTAATTGGGTAGCTCGGATGCAGAGAAATTTGGATGATTATTTACAAGAAGAAGAAATGACAAAGTTTATTTCAACAAAAATAAAACAGGCGAGGAGATAAAAATTTTTATAAGTATAACATGTTCAGAAAAATTTACAGAAGAGGCTTTGTCAGAAGTCGGTCAATACAAAAATTTTGTTAGAATTATATCGGAATTTTGGAATGGTGTGTTTTTGATTGAAATTACGGGTTCTTTTAAAGAATTGGAAACATTTTTTAAACTTAGCCCCCCTATTTTTATTAGGCATGTTTGTCCTTTTCAATTTAAAGTTGATTTAGCGGGCCAGAAAGATAAACAGCAGTTATTTGCAGTATTAGCTGAATTGACGCGTTTATTGAGTAAGGAAAAAAGTTTTTCAATACAGTTACGAGGAGATAAAAGCTCGGAATTACGTGGTTTTTTGCAGGATTATTTGGTTGGTAAGGGGTTTGTTTTACAAATTAAAAATCCAGTCCAGATAGTATCTGGGATAGTGAAAAACGAAGAATTGTATTTGGGAGTTTCTTTGGCTTCAGAAAATTTGAGTTCCTGGGCTGGAGGGGCTTGTCATTTTGCTGTGGAAAAAGAACAGATATCCAGAGCAGAATTTAAGTTGTTGGAATTGATGGATCTGGGAATTTTGCAGTTGCCGACACAAGGTAATGTTTTGGATATAGGGGCGGCACCAGGCGGATGGAGTCGTATTTTGGCGCAAAAAGGGTTGCAAGTGGTGGCGGTGGATCCAGCTAATTTGGATTCACGGTTGATAGAAAATGAAAATATTGTGCATTATAAAGAAATTATTCAGGAATATTTGGCTGTAGAAAAGAAATCCTGTTTTGAAGTGATTTTAAATGATATGAAAATGGAGGCCATAGAATCAGCCTATATTATGCGAGAAGCGGCTGATTTGTTGACGGAAAATAGTGGTGTCGCTGTCATGACTTTAAAATTACCTCATATTAAAGTGAAACAGAAAATAGGAAAAGTTAAAAAAATCTTAGCAAGTGAGTACCGCATTATCGGTATGCGTAATTTGTTTCATAATAGACAAGAAGTCACGGCGGTTTTGCAGAAATATTAGTAGAAAAAAGTAGCGTAGATAATTTTTCTTTGATTAAGAACGGGGTTGTTGAGGATTTTTCCTTGAGCATCAATGATAGCCGATAGTCCGGTATTGGCTATTTGGATTAAGGGTTTGTTGTTTTCTACAGCGCGAAGGATGCTGATTTGTAAATGTTTACGCGCGGCTGAAGATGAACCAAACCAGGCATTATTGGCAAGAACGATTAGTAGCTGAGCTCCTTGCTGGGTATCATATTTAAAATATTGAGGATAGACGGATTCTAGACAAATACCTAGGCCTAGTTTGAGCTGGTTAATGGTAAGTAGCGTTCTTTTTTTTGGCGTACTAAATTCCGAAGATGATAGTAGGCGAAGATGGAGAAAATCGAAAAAGGATTTTAGAGGTAAGTATTCACCAAAAGGCATTAGACGTTGTTTTTGATAGATAGTTTTGGCTAGGCCGTGAGGCGTCATGATAGCGGCGGCATTATAGTATTTTTGGTTTTGATAAATAGGGGTACCAAAAAGAATGTAGGAGTTGTATTGGTTGCTTATTTTTTGTAATTTTTTTATAAAAGGTTTATTTTCTAAATTTAAGCTAGGGAGAAAAGTTTCGGGCCAGATGATCAAAGTTGAGAATGGCGCTACTTTTTTGGTTAGGTGTAGATAATTTTGGCGTATTTGGTTCCAATTTTGAGAATTCATTTTGTATTTTTGAGTATGGTTTCCTTGAATGAGACTGATATCTATTTTGCTAGTGGCAGAATATATTTGTGTGGGAGGAGGCGACCAGCGCGAGGTAATAAAAGGAAGTGTTTTATGACTTAAACGATAATGACCAAAACTATAGGTAGCTATGATTATAAAGATTAGGACTGAGATAAGAGTGAAAACAGCTTTTTTGGAAATCATAGGAGAAGAAAATATGTTTTTAAGTAATTTGTATAAACAGAAATTGATCAGCATAATCATAAACGAAAGACCGAATACGCTGAAAAGAACAGCCGGCTGCAAGGCTAGGGGATGGATAGTTTGAGCATAACCTAGTACGCCACCAGGACTGCCTAAAATTCCAAATGTTTTACAAAGTTCCCCAATTGACCAGATGAAAGGTAAAAGTAAATAACTAGCAGTAAGTTTGGCTTGGTTGAAGAAAAACGATTTTTTGGATTTGGAGATAGTTTGTATTTTTTGAGATATATAGGAATAAAAAGCAAAAATACCCGCATAAAAGAAACTTAAATATAATGAGAGTAAAATCCAAGCTAAACAAAGTATAGGAAGCGGCGCAAAACCTTTTAAAGCTAATAACCAGGAGTGAAAGATACTCATAAAAATAAATCCAAAAATTAGACCTAAGAAAAAGTTGTTTTTAGGCGGATTTTTTTCAAGACGAAAGAGGATAGGAATAAAGAAAATATATAATGCCGGATAGAAATAAGGGTATTGAAAAATGAGTGCGGCTAAAACTGCGGATACAAGTGTAGCTGAAAGATTGGGCAAAGAAAAAAGTTTGCTAGGTAGAGGTTTTTTGAGGATGGAGCTAAGTTGTTTTAAACACGCGGTTTCAAAACTTGAATTAAAGGAGTTTTGCAGGGTGTGATTTGCTTGTTGTTGATAAGCTTTTTTATTTTTTTGTAATTTTGTGATTTGGTATTTTTGCGGACTGATATTTTTTATTTTTTGATCAGGCGCTTCAATATTAAGAATATAATGGCAATATTTTTTTAACCCTATTTTTTGGAGGAGGGCACCAACGATTAAGTAAGGATGTTTTTTTGAACGATAAAGGATGTTTAGAGTTTGTTTTTTGATTTGAGGATGTACTAGTTTATTTAAAAATTTGAGGTTATGAGGGTTATTAAAGACCAAAGAACCTAGTTTGGTACGATCAATATTTTGATCTTTGTCTAATATTTGCGGACCAAATTGATGGATGAGTTTGGCTTTGATTTTTGGGTTGGTTAATACGTGATGACCGATTTGGTCTAAATCTATGATGGTAAAGGGGTAGGCGGATTGCAATATTTGAGCGGCGGTACTTTTGCCAGACCCAGCTTGTCCTGTGACGCCAAGGATGAGTGGGGAGGACGTAGTCTGATATAACTGATGGTTTAGGATATATTGAGCAATATAGGGAGGGACTAAACTGGATATGTTTTGATGGTGCGCTACTTTTTGACGGATATCAGTAGAAGAGATGGGAATGGGTTGGATATCAAGAAAAATAAATTGAGATAAAGGAAAAGTGGATAAATATTTTTGATGATAATTTAGATAAAGGGTATTTAAACCTTTCTTTTCGGCGCTCACTCTGTCATGCAAATTTAAAAATTTGCGCGACTCGCGCTTCGCTTGAAAATAAATTTCTTTTTTAATTTTGGTGCGGTTGATAATGATAAGTTTAGTTTTTTGAAGAATTTTGGAATAGTTGTGCCATTGATGAAACATAAAAAAATTGTCGGATCCGATTAAAAAGTATAGTTCATGATTGGGGTACATGTTTTGTACATGATTGATGGTGTCTATACTGTAGGAAATACCTTTTTTTTGAATTTCAAAGTCTAGAAGTTCATGATTGGGGTGACGCTGGCAAAACAGTTTCAACATGTTTAGCCGGTCGTTGGCAGATGCAAGACTTTGATTTTTGAGTGGAGGGGTATACGAAGGAATAATGATGATTTTGTGAAAGGATTGATGTTTTTGGGTTTGGTTGAGAATGGCCAGGTGTCCATTGTGCAAAGGATCAAAGGTGCCGCCGAATAATAGAATTTTTGGAGACATTTTAATATGCTTCTTCTTTTGTAAATACTATTAAAATAGTTTTCAAGATAATTTTTATATCTAAAAGTAACGACCAGTTTTTGATGTAATACAAGTCATATTTTAGTTTATGCATTGGTTTATGTGTAAGGTAGTCGCGGCCGTTGATTTGGGCTAACCCGGTTAGGCCTCCTTTGACAACGTGTCTGAGGTTGTAATAGGGGCTTTGTTGATTGAATTTTTGTATAAAATAAGGTCTTTCTGGTCTGGGACCGACGAGACTTAATTCTCCTTTTAAGATATTAAAAAGTTGAGGTAGTTCATCTAGAGAAGAGCTTCTTAAAAAATGACCGCATTTAATATAACGATTTTCTTTATTTTTTTGGGTAAAAACAGGGCCGGTACTGGTTTCGGCATCTGGAATCATGGTTCTGAATTTGATCATTTGAAATGTTTTATTATTTAAAGTTATTCTTTTTTGAAAATAAAAGATGGGCCCAAAAGGAGAGGTGATTTTAATTATGGCTGCAATTAAAATAAAAAGCGGAAGAAGTAGTACTAAAAGGAATAATGAGCCGCTAATATCCACGCATCTTTTTAAAAATCGATTAAAGTTTGTTTTTTTCGCTAGACTGATAGAGTTGAAGGTAAGTCCGTCAAAGTTTTCGATTTGCATGGTTATTTGTAGAATTTGCGATAAGCCAGTAATGATCTTTAATTTGACATTGTGTTGGACACAATAAAGAGTAAGCTTTTCTGTGAATTTGGGGTTTTGATCAGAAATGGTTAAAAAGATGGTGTTGATGTGTTTTTGTTGAATAATTTTTTTGTAGTCATTTAGAGATCCTAAGTAATTGAATTTTTTTTGTAAATGGAAGTGTAGGTTTTTAGGAGTAGAGAGATCTAATGTACCAATATATTTCATTTTATAGGTAGGGCAGAGAATTATTTTTTCTGCTATGTCCTGGCCAAAATGATTAGCTCCAATGATTAAGACTTTTTCTAAAGAATTGTCTTTTTTAATAAAATGAATTTCTATTTTTTTAAAGATAAATCTATGTATAGAATAAAAAACAAGCCCTAAAAGCCACGCGTATAGAATAACTGATTTAGAAGCGGGGAAGTCTGTAAAAATAATGGTTAAGGCTGCGGTTTCGATGGCGCTGATGGTGATGCCTTTGAAGATAGCTAGAAATTCGTCTATTTCGGGCATGAGTCCGGTAAAATTTTTGTACATACCCGCAAAATAAAAAGCAATAAGCCATAAAATGGTAATAATACCTAGAAATTTTAGGTATGGTTCAATTTGGGCATGCTGATATATTTGGCCATAGTTTAAAGAAAAGATTTTTTGAGAGATCCAGCCTATTTTAAATTTAATACTGTAGGCTAAAATAAAGATAAGCGGGATTAGTAGGATATCGCCGCATACTCGGAGTAAAGGCAAGATAGTTTTATAATTTAATTTAGACATGTTTAGACTTTGTTTTCTTTGCCTTGAAAGAGGCGAATGAGATTTTTTTTGTGACGATAAATAATAAAAATACTGATGCAAGTAATAAAAAGAATGTATTCTGTAGGATAATGAAAAAGATATAAAAGAATAGGTGCTAGAAAACAACCTATTAAAGTAGCTAAGGCAACTAGTTTTGTGAAATAAATAATAATAATACCCAAAGGAAAAAGAATAATAAAAATTTTGGGTGCAATCGCAAATAAAACTCCTAGGCTGGTCGCTACGCTTTTTCCGCCTTTGAATTTATTAAAGATAGGTAGAGAATGCCCTAGGATGGCGCCTATGCCAATGCCTAAATTTAGGATCGGGATATTGATCAATTTGATAGCGATTAAAGTAGGTAAATAGCCTTTGCAGGCATCTAGAAAGAAAACTAAAATTGCATATTTGAGTCCTAAGGCACGATAAACATTGGTAGCTCCAAGATTGCCGGACCCAATTTTGGTGAGGTCTGTTTTTTTGAAACGACTGATAATGAGAGCAAAAGAAATAGAACCTAATAAATAGGCACCTAAAAATAAGAAGCTGGTTTTAAAAAATAGATTATTTAGCATAATATATAATAGTATAGCAAAGTGTTTAGTGTGAGAAAATGTTGATTTAAGGGGAGAGTGATGAAATTTAAAAAAGCGATTATTATTGGGGCTACTTCTGGGATAGGTAAGGCTTTGGCATTTAAATTGGCGCGCGAAGGGTATGCCCTGGGATTGACGGGAAGAAGAGGGGGCTTGCTGCAAGAATTGCAGCGTGCGCTTATACAGCCTGGTGTAGATGCTGGTGGTGTTGTGGTTTCTATCAAGGAGATGGATGTGGCCAAGACAGAAGAGGCTCAGCAGTTGTTTAAGGAATTGGTTGCAGAGATGGGGGAAGTTGATTTGGTGGTGATTTGTGCAGGGGTTGGGCTTTCTAGTACTAGACCTAGCTGGCAGATAGATAGAAAAGTTATTGAGGTAAATGTGTTAGGTTTTGTAGCTATGATGACGGCAGCGGCTGAATATTTTTGTAAAAAAGGTAATGGTCATATTGTGGGAATTTCTTCAGTCGCGGCTTTTTTGTATCATGGTTCATCTAGTGCTTATCCGGCCTCAAAAGCGTTTGTGATGAATTATATGAAAGGGTTGAGATTGAAATTAAAAAGAATTCAGCCTAAGATTTATATTACAGATATCAGGCCTGGGTATGTGGATACTCCTATGGTGGAACATATTAAATTTAAACCATTTTTAATTACGGCAGAAAAAGCGGCAGATTTGATTTATAAGGCAATTACAAAGAAAAAAAGAAGTGCTTATGTACCTTGGCGGACAGGGGTAGCTGCTAATTTTTATGGGTTTTTGTTGAGAGTGTGGCCTGATTTTTTTGAGCGGTTTTTAAAATAGTTTTTATTTTGGGGGTATTTTTTTTAACTGGTTGTATAATATCTGAGAAAAAGTTGTTTTAGGTGAGGAGTAATGATGAAGATGAGTATGCGGCAATTGATGCTGATAATTTGTTTGTTGTTTTTGACTCTTGGGATTAATGCCGCTCAGGTGTTTAGTTGGCCAGATTGTATAGAATTGGCTGAAAAACATAATCCGGATTTGGTTTTAGCTCAGGAAAAGATAGTTCAAGCGCAGGAAAATTTTAAAATTTTAGATAGTACTAAGGCTTTTCAAGTAAGTAGTAGTGTAACGGCTAGACGAGCGGGGAGTTCGACTAATAGTGGTGCAGATAATTATAGTGTGAGTGTTTCCGGGCAAAAATTGATATATGATGGTTTGAAAACGCAATATAATTTGGAAGCAAGTGCGAAACGGTATAAAGCGAGTCAGTTGTCTTATAGGTCAACTGAAGCGGTGGTTCGATTTAGATTGCGTACGGCTTTTATTAATTTATGGAAAGAACAAAAATTACGAGAAATAGCTAAAGAAATTAGTGAGCGTAGACAGAAAAATTTGGAATTAGTGGAGTTGCGTTATAAAGCAGGTAGAGAGCATAAAGGTGCGGTTTTGACGGCACAAGCAAATTTGGCTAGAGCTGAATATGAAGTGGTTGTAGCCCGCAGAAATCTTTGGTTATTACAAAAAAAACTGGCGGATATTATGGGGAAAGACGACATAGTTATAACTATGGTTAAAGAAAATTTTGAGATTCGAAAGATAAAAGAAGAAAAAGGAAATTTCAAGGAATTGGTAAATAGAAATGCGGACGTGCAAGAATTAGTCTTTAAAAGGGAAGCAGCGGAACAGGATGTGAAAGCAGCGGAAGCGAATTATGGACCAAGGATTAATGCTAATACTAGCTTGGGCCGATCTTATGCTGATGCTTCGGCAAGTAATAGCTGGTCAGTAGGATTGAGTGGCTCGCTTTCTTTATATGATGGAGATTCTAAAAAAGCTAGTTTAGATAAAACAAAGTCAGTTTTAAACCAGGTTTTAATAGAAGAAAAAAAAGCTAAGGAAAGTGTATTTTATACCTTAATGGAAACCTGGGTAAAATTGAATAATAGATTGGATCAACTTGAGGTGCAGGGTAAATATTTAAGGGCGACAAAAGAAAGAGCAAAAATAGCAGATGCGCAGTATTCTACCGGTTTACTTACTTTTGATAACTGGACGATTATTGAAGATGATTTGGCGCAAGCTAAAAAAGTTTATTTAGAAGTTAAAGCTAATGTATGGTTAGCGAAAGCAGCTTTTATACAAGCAAAAGGAGGTATTTTGGATGAAGGGTAAGAAATGGGTATTTTTAATAAGTATTTTTATTTTAGTGATTTTAGTAGCGAGCGTGTTTTGGTTTAAAGGTACGCGTAATCAGCAAGAAGTAAATGAGTATCAGGAAATAAAAATTGAGCGGCAGGATTTTAAAAAATTTGTGGAGACGATTGGTATTGTGGCGCCACAGAATAGGGTTAGGGTTATGCCGCCAATTAGTGGGCGTCTGGATGTTGTTTTAGTAGAAGAAGGAGATATGGTGAGAGAAGGGCAACCTTTGGCGTGGATGAGCTCTACGGAAAGAGCTGCTTTATTGGATACTGCAAAAACTCAAGGTAAAGAAAAAGTACGATATTGGTCTAATGTTTATAAAGCTACGCCTTTGCTGGCACCGGTAAAAGGAAAGGTGATTGTGAGAAACGCGGATCCGGGACAAACGGTAAATACGAGTAGTGAAATTTTGGTGTTAGCAGATAAACTGATCGTGAAGGCGCAGGTAGATGAAACCGATATTGGGAAAGTAGAATTAACGCAAAAAGCAAAGATAGCATTGGATGCTTATCCGGAAATTGAAATTGAAGGTAAAGTAACGCAGATTTCTTATGAAGCGATTGTGATCAATAATGTGACGGTTTATGAGGTGTCGATTATGCCGGAAAGAGTACCGGAAGTTTTTCGTTCTGGGATGAATGCTAATGTGGAAATTATGGTGGAAAACAAAAAAAATGTTTTGGTGATACCAAGAAAAGCGTTGCAATTTGATAATGAAGTTACTTTTGTTTATATTCAAAAAGGTGTTGATTTGCATAAACAGTCGGTGAAATTGGGTTTGGCAAACGATGATAAAGTAGAGATTTTAGAAGGGATTACGGATAAAGATACGGTAATGATTGTAGATAAACCGTATTTGTTACAAAACGGGGATGACCAACGTAGCTTTTTTATGCCTAAACGTAAAAATAATCGTAAAAAATGATTGAAATAAAAAATATTCGAAAAACTTATAGAAACGGGAAAATGGCTTTTGAGGCTTTACAAGGTGTTAGCTTGAAAGTGGCGCCAGGAGAGTTTTTGGCGATTATGGGACCGTCTGGGTCTGGTAAATCCACATTACTACATATTTTAGGTCTTTTGGATGTGCCTGATGGTGGGGATTATAAGTTTTTGGATAAACAGGTTAGAGAATTAAAAGAAAAAGATTTAACTATTTTAAGAAATCATTTTGTCGGATTTGTTTTTCAACAATTTTATTTATTATCTAGAATGTCTGCTCAGGAGAACGTGAAATTACCTTTAATTTATGCGGGCAAAAAACATTTGAAAGAAGTTGTTTTAAGCAAATTAGCAGAGGTGGGGCTTTCCCATAAATTGGCTAATGCACCAAATGAATTAAGTGGAGGAGAACAGCAACGTGTAGCGATTGCCAGGGCTTTGGTAAATGAACCTTTGATTTTGTTGGCAGATGAACCTACTGGAAATTTAGATACTAAAAGTGAAACCGAGATAATGACGATTTTAAGTAAATTGAATCAAAATGGAATGACGATTGTGATGGTAACGCATGAAGAAGAAATAGCAAAATATGCTAAACGAATTGTCAGAATGCGGGATGGCAAAATTGTAGAGGATAAAAGAATTGATAAAAAAGATAGGGCTTTAAAAGCTGGAGAGAGTGAATCTGTAGCTAAAAAAAATATGGAAGCAGCTTTAAAAGAAAAAACTTTAAAAGTAAGTAGAGCAGAATTTTGGGATCATTTAAAGCAGGCTGTGCAAGCTATTTTTCTGCATAAGATGAGATCGTTTCTTTCGATTTTGGGTATTTTGATTGGGGTGGCAGCCGTGATAGCGATGTTAGCTTTGGGACAAGGAGCTAGTGATTCTATTTCTAAAAGTTTAACTTCGTTAGGGTCTAATCTTTTGACTATTAGACCTGCGCCAAGAAGAGTGAGCGGAGTGGCACGTAGTTCTAGTTTGGTGAGTAGATTTACTTTGCAAGATGCACAGGCAATAGCGAAGTTGTCTAGTATTAAAAGGGTTTCGCCAACGGTTTATGGACGCGCACAGATAGTTTATGGCAATAAAAATTGGAATACTTCGGTATTAGGTACTGGAGTTGAATATGAAGATATGAGAGCTAGTGTGCCGTTGGTAGGTAGGTTTTTCAATAAAATGGAAATGCAAAGAAGAGAGAAGGTGGTACTTTTGGGCGCCACAATAGCTCTGGAACTTTTTGGTGAAAGTAATCCGGTGGGTTCAATAGTGAAGGTTAATAGGATAAATTTTTTGGTAATTGGAGTTTTGCCGCAAAAAGGATCGTCGATGTGGCGAGATCAAGATGATTTGGTGATTGTGCCGATAAGTACAGCGATGTATAGATTGTTAGGTAAAGATTATGTAGATACGATTGATGCGGAAGTAAAAAGTCCGGAATTGATTGAACAGGCTAAGGAAGGTATCAAGAGAGTTATTTATAAGAGGCATAATTTGGATGAAGAGGATAAAGATGCTTTTAGGATTATGGATATGTCGGAAATTCAGGAAACTTTACAAACTACGATTCGGACGTTGACTTGGTTACTGGGTTCTATCGCTGCGATTGCGCTTTTGGTAGGCGGAATAGGTATTATGAATATTATGTTGGTATCGGTGACAGAAAGAACGAGTGAGATAGGTTTGCGAAAAGCGATTGGCGCGCGTAAGAAAGATATTTTGATGCAATTTTTGATTGAAGCGATTTTAATGACGGTATGTGGCGGTTTTTTTGGGGTGTTATTAGGGGGAGGGATAGCTATTCTTTTATCTGTTTTAGCGGGATGGGCTACGACAATTTCGTTTTTTTCAATAATTTTAGCGACTTCTTTTTCAATTGTAATTGGATTGGTGTTTGGTCTTTGGCCAGCTAGGCAAGCAGCTAGATTGAATACTATTGAAGCTTTGCGTTATGAGTAAGTATGCGGGCTGCCTTGTAGCTTAGTCTATGTTATAATCACTTTATTATGTTACTAGCGAAGAGAAATTTAAAGCTATTAAATGGTCTCATTAACCATAAACGTATAGCTAATGCTTATTTGTTTAGTGGGCCGATAGGCTCTTTTTTGAAAAAGAGTGCAGAGTATTTTGTATTGGGCGTTAATTGTACTCATTTTACGGATAGCCCTTGTTATAAATGTGTGAATTGTGAAACTGTGTCACAGAAAAAAGCGGTTGATTATTATCTTTTGGATATAGAAGGAAAAATTAAAATTGAAAAGATTAGAGAGATTCAAGATTTTGTAAAATATGGGCCAGCGATAGCCAACTATTTATTTGTAGTGATTAATAATGTGCAGAATTTTACAAGGGAAGCGGCAAATGCTTTTTTGAAAACTTTAGAAGAACCTCTAAAAGGAGTTACTTTTATTTTATTAACGCACAATGAAAAAGATGTTTTGACTACTATTAAATCAAGATGTCAAAAAATAGATTTAGTATCAATTTCAAATCAAGAGTTAAAAGGTTATTTGGCTAGTAAACCTAAAGAAGAAACAGCAGCTTGGTTAGAAAAATGTCTGAATGATGATTTTTTATTGAAATGTTTTTTGGAAACAGATGTTTTACCAGAGCTTGATGAGTATATAACTTATGACGAGTTTAGGGCTTTGGATAAGTTTTCCAGGTTGGGTTATGCACATAAACTAGCTTTGTATAGTAAACAGCAGATTGAGTTGTATTTTAACTTGTGGCTTAAGTCTATTTTTCGGAAAATAGAAGAGGTATCAGTTAAAGATCAAGAGAACATAGAAATGATAATCGAAAATATGGCGAAATTAAAGTATAATATTAATTTGAAATTAAATTTGGAAAGTTTGTTTTTAAAATTATGAATAATACGGATTTGATATATTTTGTGGGAGCTAAACGCTATAAATCGAAAGTGAGTTTTCATCCCGAGTTCAAGGTGAAGATAGGAGATCTTTTGATTGTAGAAACTACGCGTGGTATTGAATATGCTTATGCAGGTTTGAATCTTTGCGCTTGTAAAAATAGAAGACAACAGAGAAATAAGGTTACTATTAAAAAGATTTTGAGAATAGCTACAGAGGAAGATTTGCGATCCTTGCAAAGGATGGTGGCAGATCAACGAAAATATAAAAAACATGCAAGGTTATTAATTGAAAAATTGGAATTACCTATTAGAATCAGAGATTTAGAGTTGATTTTTGATAGAAGTCAGATTTATTTTTATTATCAAAAAATGGAATCTAAAAAACAAAAAAAGAGTTTTAAATTAAATGATTTTACGAATAAGTTTAGTTTTGAGATGCATTGTAAGGCGGAAATGCGTGAAGTTGGAGATAGAGGGTTGGCAAAAGTTTTAAACGGTATTGGGAATTGTGGATTGCCATTTTGTTGTTCCGGGTTTTTAGATAGGACAAAAACTATTTCGGTAAAATTAGCTAAAAGTCAAAATTTAGTTTTAAATATGCATAAATTAAGTGGGCAATGTGGTAAATTGAAGTGTTGTCTGGATTATGAAAAAGAGAATTATATTGATGGGAAATTGGATATAAAAAAGAATACGGAAAATTTGTATGAAGAAAATGCGGATTTTTTTAAGATTTAATTTATAAAAGGAAAGGGGGTTTAGAGTGTCTTGTATATTTTGTGAAATTGTCGCAGGAAAAATTCCTTGTGATAAAGTTTATGAAGATGCTAATATTTTAGCGTTTAAAGATATAGCGCCTCAAGCCCCAGTCCATGTTTTAGTAATTTCTAAAAAGCATTTAAGTAATGTTTTGGAATTGGATGAGATTTTAGCGGGAAAGATGATGCAGGTGCTTAAAAAGATAGCTTTAGATTTGGATTTAGAGAAGATGGGTTTTAGAATAGTAAATAATACAGGTGAAAAAGCCGGGCAAAGTGTAGAACATCTTCATTTTCATATATTAGGAGGCCGAGAGTTTAATTGGCCCCCAGGTTAAAAAGATAGAGGAGGAAATATAATTATGGTAAAGCAAGAAAGACGTCCAGGAGAATCAATTGATTCTATGTTGCGTAGATTTAAAAAAGATATTAAAAGAGAAGGTACGTTACTGGAATATAAGAAAAGAGAATTTTTTGAAAAGCCTTCTGATGTTAAAAAGAGAAAGCTGAAAGCAGCGAAAAAAAGAGCTAGATTACAGCAAAAAGCGAACGAACTTTATTGATTTCTTAAAAAATTTGTGGCTAGAAGATTTATTTTAGATCGATATTTAATCCTTGACTTCCTTGGGCCTTTTTTATTGGCCGTAGGCGGTTTTGTGATTGTAGGTCTGGTGGATATCCTTTTTACGTTAGTTGATCTGTTTGTGAATTCAGGCGTGGAAGGAAGCGTAGTTTTTCGTCTTCTGATTTATAAAATTCCAGCAATAATGGTGCTTTTTTTTCCAATGGCAGTGTTGTTTTCTATGATGTTGCTTTTGGTGCGTATGGCTAAAGATAATGAATTGACTGTATTACGATCTTCAGGGGTGAGTTTTTTTAGAATAGTAAGACCGCTTTTATTGATTACCATTATAGTGGTTTTTTTATGTTTTTTTATTAATGAGACGATTGTACCTTGGACTAATCATGTTTCGGATCGGTTGATTAAAACCGCAGTTAAAAAGGTTCCTGCTCCAGATATTGCTGAAAATGTTTTTTTTAAAGATGATGTAAATCGCTTTTTTTATATTAACAAACTTGATATCCAGGCTAATGTTATGAAAGATATTTTAGTTTATGAAATTATAGGCGATTTTCCGCGTATTATTTCAGCACAAAAAGCGACTTGGAATCAGCAAAGATGGGTTTTATTTGATGGTATGATTTATGAGTTTAATAAAGAGGGGAAAGCTGAATTTACAAGTGGTTTTGCGCGTTTAAATCTTAATTTAAAAAGAGATGTGCGTTCTTTTTATAGTAATACAAAAACTCCAAGAGAAATGAGTTCGGGAGAATTAAAGAAAAAAATAGATGTGCTAGCAATCGGAGGGAGAGGGACGAGAGCTTTGCAAGTTGAATATTATATGAAAAAAAGTATTCCAGCCGCTAGTTTTATCTTTGCGATTATTGGAATTGCCTATTGTTTTTTGTTTGTGAAATCAGGGAAAGATTGGTGGGGCGTAGTTCTGGCTATTTGTTTAGCGGTTCTTTCCGTTGGGTTTTGGTTTTTTTTGGTAGCTCTTTTTCGTTCTTTAGGTAGAGGTGATATGTTGCATCCTTTTTGGGCAGCTTGGTTACCTAATATATTTTATTTTATCTTGGGATCGATTATTATCTTATATAAGAGTTTATTTAATTAAAAAAATTTGGCAGTAGAAAAAAGGTTGGAGAGTATGATTTCAACAGTGATTAAAAACACAAAACCAAATGTAGTTGAGAATCTGCAACAAGAAGGCATGATTTTGGTTAATCGTGGAGAATATGAACAGGCTTTTGAAAGATTGAAGCTGTTAGTAGATAGAAAGCCGGAAATGGCTCCGGATATTTTGATTAGCTTATATAAAAAGCTTTTGGGTAGATTAGATGATTTGAAATTACGTTATTTAATTGCGCAAGTTTATTTTACAGCAGATTATTATAAAGACACGGTTTGTGAACTGGAAGAATTATTAGATATAGAGAGTGATTTTGCGCCTGCTTTTTTCTTGTTAAGTAAAGTTTATTATAAAGAGCCTTTAGCAGAGGGAATTAAAGAGATATTTGAAGATGTTTTTTATAAAGATATTTTGGACCCGGTAGTTTTAGATTTATTAGCTAAAATTTATATGGAAGAAAATAATGTGGAAAAAAACATTGTTTTATATCAAAAAATTATCAAGTATTTTCCACAGAGAGTGACCGCCTATAAAGTTTTGGCAGAATTGTATCCTAAGATCGAAGAATACGAAAAAGCAGCTTTGATGTACGAACAACTGGTGGGGTTATCTATTTCGCATTTAGAAGCGGCTTTGAGCGGGTGTGAAAAATTGTTGCGGTTAGATTCACAGAATATCAAGATCAGATATATTTTGGTGAATATTTGTATCAAATACCGGAAGCCATTAGCGATTGTAAAATATTTAGAAGATATTTTAAGGATAGACCATACCCAAGCTTCTGTAATAGTGAAAATATATAAAGATGCTTTAGCTCTATATCCGGATACAGCGGAAATATTGTTGGGTTTAGCGGTGGCTTTGTATGAAACAGATCAGTATACGGAATCAGTTGCGAATTTGCAGAAAGTTTTCCAGCAAAATTATTTGGAGTTAGACCGATTAATTGACATACTATACAAAATTTTAGAAAAGTTTCCGAAACAGATTTTAGCTTTGATGCTTTTGACAGATATTTATATTAAAAAAGTAAAATATCGAAAAGCCTTGGATAATTTAACGATTTTGGTAGATGAAAATAAGGAAGAATTTGAGATTTTAAAAGAGAAAACGCTTTATTGCTTGGAAAATTCTATAGAGACGAAAAATTATGCGCAATATGTGTTAAGTAAAGCTTATTTCGCGCATGGTGATTTGGAGAAAAGTTTGGAGGAAAGCACTAAGCTTTGGCAGACAGATTTTGATTTACCCGGACGTTTTTTGCAGGTAGAAATATTGAAAAAAACAGATAGATATTCGAAGGCTATGGATGTGTTATTTGAGGCTTTGAAGCATTATAAGCATTCTTGGGAATTACATATTCAAATTAAAGAATTACAGCAAGATGTTTGTTTAAGAGAAATTGCTAAAAAAGAAGAGCCAAGTAAAAAAGAAATTGATAAAGATAAATCTCGTTTTGAATTGGGCTTATTATGTTTAAGAAGAGGGGATATTTATAGAGCTTTAGAAAATTTCCAGCAAATAAATGAAAAAGAAGATTTGAAAGTAAGAGCACAGATTTTGATTGGACGTTGTTTTTTTGAATTAAATCGGTTTGATTTGGCGATTGAGAAATTTTTGGCGGTTTTGGCTAATTTGACGGAAAAGGAACTTTCGTTGGCGAATATGACGAGATATTTGTTGGCGATGAATTATATTAATATGGGTAATATTGCAGAGGCAGTAAAAGTTTTGGAAACTGTGATGATGCAGGATATTAATTTCCCTAATATTAAAAATTTAGTAACTAAATTTAAACAGGAAAGTTTTTTGGATCTTAGTGGTAAGTCTTTGGCGGCCTGCGGTAATATGCTAGAAGATGAAAGTTTGTCTTTGTTGATTGTGAAAAGTAAAGAAGCAGAAAAACTTTTGAGGAAAAAGAAGAATTGGCAAAATATTAGTTTTGCTCATCCGCATAATAATCAAGGTGTAGAGTATATGTTGCAGCAAAATTTTAAATCAGCAGAAGAGGAATTTCTTTTAGCTGTTCAGTTGGACCCTACTTTTGTGACCGCGCATTGTAATTTGGCTTTACTTTATATTTCGCGAAAAAATTATGAGGAAGCGCAAAAGTATTTGGATCGGGTGAAGTTTTTAGATAAAAAACTGGATTTATTGTATTTATTGACAGGTTTACTGGAAATGAAACGAAGTGATTTGGATAAAGCAAAAGAGCATTTTAAAAAATGTTTGGATTTGAATAAAGATAATTATTTGGCGCATCTGAATTTAGGGGATGTGCATTTTAAACAACATGATATTATTAAGGCTTTTTATTGTTGGCAGAAAGCTGCAGAAGCCGAAAATACTTTTTATCTTATCCAAAGAAGAATGAATTATCTCAAGAGGGAATCTTTTGGATTTGTAGATTGGATTAAAAATAGTTTGATTTTGGTAAGTGACTAATCAAATGAAGAGTATTTACGGATTAGTTTTTTTGATTTTATTTTCCCCTTTTTTTTTGATGTTTGCAGAAGACGTAGCTAGAGTGAAAGCGGATAAAATGCATTATAAAGAAGACGGCCAGTATATGGAAGCTTCCGGTAATGTGGTTTTTAAATACGCGGATTTGAAGCTGGAATCAGATGTTTTGCAATATGATTTGCAGAAAAATATGGTGTGGGCTAAAGGTCAAAATGTAGAGATGTGGCAAAATGAAAAGACGTATCAAGCAAAATTGGTAGAACTTGATTTGACCAAAAAGGTGACTAAACTAGAAGATTTAAGGGCTACTGTAAAATTGGAGAAGGTAGGAAAAGGGCATCTTTATCTTAAAGCCAAAGAAGTGACGGATACAGGAGACGTGGTGAATGGGCATGACGGATACCTGACTACTTGTGATTTAACACCGGAACATTATTATTTATGGTCTGATAATTTTATTTATTATAAAGAAAAACGTATCGTAGGTTTTAATAATATTTTTTATAATCCTATTTTTAATATCCCGTTTTATTTTTGGATACCAGTATATAACTATGATTTAACACGACGTAGAATGTCTTTTTTGATGCCTTTAATTGGTAAAAATGCGGTAGAAGGCTGGTTTGTACGTACAGCTTGGGATTATTTTTATAATGAATATTTTTATGGCAAATTGTATTGGGATTGGCTGGAGAAAAAAGGGACGGGTCTGGGAATAAAACAAAATTATGTAGTAAATGATCAGTATCAAGGTTTTTTATTATATTATGGGGTACCGGAAAGAGATACAGGTAGATATAGTAGAATTTGGCAATGGGATCAACAGATAGATTTTAGTGATGATTTTAGTTTGCGGCATAGTTATAAAGATGTTGATGGATATTTGGTTTCAGGGGCTAGAAAAGAGCGTTTGGATAAATCTCTTTCTTTGACATATAAAACAAATGATCTTAAATATTGGGGGAGTGTAGTAGAAAATCAGAATTTCGCACAGCAGGTTAAAGGATTAACTATTAAATATGCTTCTCAAAAAGCTAAAAAGAAAGATTGGCAAGTAAAGTATCAGAAGCGGGATTATAAAACTAAAGAAGCGGCTGAAATTTTGGTGCAACAGTATATGTTGTTACCTATAGATGTAGAGATGTCTAATAAGTTTAATTATGAAAGCCAGACTGATTTGAGCGATGATACGCGTTTAACGTATTTGATGACAGATACGGTTTTGAAAAAACAATTGGTGGATATTGGTAAGTTGACGGTTAATTTTAGGTATTTTTTTGATTTAGTAAATGAGGAGAGAACAAATAATTTTTTACGGAAAATACCGGAAATTACTTTAAGCCTGAAAAAAGTGAAATATGAGGGTTTTTGGTGGCAAAGCATTGTGGGTGCGGGTAGATTTCAGGAATCGTATTTGTTGCCCGGGGCAAGTATAGGAAGGTTTTTTGCAAATAACCGATATATGAGCAAACATAATTTGGGCTGGTCTGTTGATTTACCTTTTTCGAAACTACAAACTAAATTTGGTTATGCTCAGTATCTTTATGAAACTGGAGATCAATCTTATACGGTAGATCAACAAATTTTATACAAATTTTTTCCTTGGCAGGGGGTAAGGATAGAGACAGATTATCAAAAAAAATACGCGGATGGTAATTCCCCTTTCTTTTTTGATAGTTTTACTAAAACGGGATTGGTTTTAGAGCAGGTGCAGGAAAAATTGATTTGGACGATTAAAGGAGCCGATGATCGTCAATGGTATACTTTTGATACGGTGTGGCACAATTCAATGGGGTATGATTTGTTAAATAAACAAAAAGATGATTATAAAACAGAGATACAATGGTATTTTTTGAATCTTAAAACTAAGTTGAATTTGAAAACAGGGTATAAGTTTTTTGAAAACAGGAGAACGGCAACTGATGTTTTTTATCCTTTGATTAGTTCGCTTAATATTAAACCTAATAGTAGGGTTAATTTGAATTTTTATTTAAAATATAATATAAATGAGACAAAATTAGAATCTTTAAGCAATAAGATATATTTATTAACTGGAAATACTTGGGAAGATAAGTGGGAACTAACAGCTCAGTTTAGATATAATCCCTTTAACCAAATATATTCTTTGGATTCTTTGGTGGCAGTGAAGGATTTACATTGTCGAAAACTGAAATTGGTATATAGTAATATTTTGCATGAGTTTCGGGTAGTGTTTTCGATTAATGCGTTTGAAAACGATACTTTAGGTTTAGTGACGAATGATCGAGAGTCCTTGAAATTGGAAGGGGTATTAGATGACAAAGCTGAGAATCGTTTTTAGAGTCTGGCGAGGAAAGCCTGATATTTTTTTTAAGGCGGTTTTAATTGGGTTGTTGATTATGGTGAGTGGTTGTGCGCGTACGGTAGTCGAGCGGCCATATAGAGGAGAAAATATACAAATACAGGCTCAGTTTAGAGAAAGTGTGGATACGGGTAGATATGTATATTATGTTATTTTTTCTAATAGTGTGGATCCTTTGATACCTTATACCGGCGATTATTTGCCTTTTCCTGGCCAATTATATAATGAGAATATTGTGGATGCGGTTTCTTTAGGGGTAGGGATTGAATATTATTACAGTTTATATTTTTCTACTTGGTCAGACTATATAAGGTATCAAAATGCTAGTTTGTATTTATGTAATTCCGGAGACAAGTTTGCGGCTGATACTGATGAAGATGCGCATTTTAATTATGTGGATAAGATAAGTTTTAGTCCAACGAACGCTACTTCAGGCAAGGTTTTTTTAATGAGTTTTGGGTTGAATGATTTGTCTGAAGTAGGTGATTATATTTTTGTTAATTTGGTGATAGCGGATAAAAGTACAGGTGAGATATTGGAACAAAGTACGGAAACGATAGTTTTGGAAAATAAAATTTCCGGACAAAGTGAAAATGAGTTTGAAGAAGAAAATGTTCCGGCAGGCGCGGATTTGATTTCTTGGGAGGTGACTATATATTGATGGCTCAAGATATTTTGGTAACCGTAGGTATCCCTAATTATAATGGGGCTCGATATTTGGAAGAAGTTTTAGTTTCATTAATGAAACAAACATATAAGAATCTGGAAATTTTGGTTTCTGATAATTGTTCGACAGATAATAGTGTGGCCATAGTTGAAAAGTTGCAGCGACAAGATAAAAGAATAAGATTATTAAAAAACAAGGAGAATAAGGAGTTTGCCGAAAATTGTAATCGTTTGATTAGAGCTGCTAAGGCTGATTATGTAGCTTTATACCATGCTGATGATGTTTATGAACCGGAAATGGTGGCGACGGAAATAGCTAAATTGTTGAAGTATCCGGAATTGGCAGGCGTGTTTACTTTGATGAAAATAAAAAGAGGAGAGCAGCTTAAACAGCCTAAAAATCTTTTTTTAGCAGAATTGCCATTATATGACGAAGATATGGTAATGGGGGATTTGCAGTTTTATTTACCTACTTTATTGAAATATAATAATTTTTTTATTTGTCCTAGTTTTATGGCTAGAAAAAAGCTTTGGCCAGAAGTGGGGTTTTTTACGGAAAAATATGCTTTGAACCAGGATACGGAAATGTGGATTAATATTTTGTTGCATGGCTATAAATTGGGTATTATTATGAAGCCTTTAACGATTTATCGTATGCATAGCGGGCAAGGTAGTTGTTTGTATGAAACCGCAGTGACCATACCAACTTCGTTTGCGATTTTGGATCAGGTATTGGAAAAGGTAGAGGTAACAGCAGCAGATAGGTTAGTGTATCAGAAAAAAAAGGCGAAGGCGGCGCTTTCCGTAGCGTATAAATGTTGGTTGCGAGGGGATCAAGAGTTTTATTTGAAAAATTTGCAGTGGTCACGTAATTTGTATAAATATAGTTTTTTTTCAAGTTGTGGTTTATTACAAAGAGTTCCCTTTTTATTTCAGGTATTAAAGTTTTTTGGGAAAATTAAAAAAGGTTAAGAGAGGGAAGAAAATGCTTTTAAAAAATATGATTCAAGAAAAATTGGATAATTTAGAGAAATTGGATATAACAGCTAAACAAAAGGCAGAGACGCAAACTAGGTTTTTGCAGAAGTTAGCTTTATTAACACACGCTTTTTATGAGGGTAAGATGATGGTTATGCCCAAAGTTTCTTTGCGGCATCCTTTACTTTTTAGTATTTGGTATACGCCGGGCGTGGCTTCGGTATCCAGAGCGATTAGGGAAAACAATGAATTATCTTTTTCGTTATCCAATAGACATAATTCAGTAGCGGTGGTCAGTGATTCTACGAGAGTTTTGGGGGACGGGGATTGTACGCCGCCAGGTGGTTTGGGGGTAATGGAAGGTAAAGCTTTGTTAATGAAATTTTTAGGGGGGGTAGATGCGACAGCGCTTTGTGTGAATAGTAAAGATGAGCAGGGCCAACCTACAGCAAGTAAACTAATAGATTTTGTTAAAATGTGTGCGCCTAGTTTTGGCGCTATTAATTTGGAAGATATATCTTCACCGAATTGTTATCAAGTATTAGATACCCTTAGAGAAGAAAGTGAGATTCCAGTTTGGCATGATGATGCGCAGGGAACAGCTTGTGTGACTTTGGCGGGCTTGCTGAACGCTTTGAAACTGACTGAAAAAAAGATAGAAGATGTCAAAATGGTTTTTTTTGGGGTGGGTGCGGCTAATACTTCGGTAATTAATTTGATTTGGCAGATTGGTGGTAATCCTAAAAATATGATTGTTTTAAATAGTAAAGGCGGATTGCATGTGGATCGACAGGAGTTTGCGCAAGATACTAGATTGTATAAACAATGGGAAATTTGTCAAAAAACTAATCCACAAAAAATAAATAAGATTGAAGAGGCTTTAAAAGGAGCTGATGTTTTGATTGCCTTGTCAAAGCCGGGACCAGATACGATTAAACCGGAATGGATAAGTTTGATGGGACAAAAAGCAATTGTGTTTGCGTGTGCTAATCCGGTACCGGAAATTTATCCTTATGCAGCTAAGGCAGCCGGTGCATATATTGTAGCAACGGGAAGAAGTGATTTTCCAAATCAGGTAAATAATTCTTTGGGTTTTCCGGGGATTTTGAAGGGGACTTTATTGGTACGAGCACGTAAAATAACGGATGCTATGGCGATAGCTGCGTCTAGGGCGATTGCGAACTATATTAAGGATCAGGATTTGAGCGCGGACAATATAATGCCTACAATGGCAGATTGGGAACTGGTACCCACGGTGGCTGCGGCAGTGGCTGAGCAAGCTCAAAAAGACGGGGTAGCGCGAAAAAAAATAACTTCTAAAGAGGTGTTTGCACGGGCAAAACACGATATTGAATTAATAAGACAAATACAGGATTTAATGGAAAATAAAGGTTTTATTAAACCTATTCCTGACGAGATTATAGAAAAGGCTTGGTTGGAAGCGGCTCCATAATTATTTGGTTTAAGCATAAAAGGGGTGTTCCAGAAAAAGAAGGGCTCGCTTTAATATTCTTTATTTTTTAAATAAGTTAGAAAAGCTTTATAATAATAATATAGTTTTCTAATATTTTTAGGAGTAAAAAAATGAACACAGAAAAATTAGTTTTAGTAGTTGAAGACGAGCCTGATTTGGGGAAAATTTTTGTTCGCATCATAAACAAAATAAAAGATAAAAAAAAGAATAATTATCATGCTATTATCGCCGAAAATGGTTTCGAAGCCTTAAAGTTAGTAAAAAAACATCAACGTTTTTTTGGTTTAGGTCCTAACAATATAAAATGTATTTGTTTAGATCAGCGGATGCCGAAAATGGATGGAACTCAATTTCTTAAAAGATTAAAAAAGATCGAGCATAAAAATTTTTTTCTAAAACATATTCCAGTTGTATATATTACTGCCTATGAAAATGAGATAGAACAAAATATAGCAACTCTGATAAAGCCTATATCAAAAGCACAATTAGAAGACACCTTAAAAGAAATTCTTGAAAAATAAGTTTATCTCTCCGCCGGGAATTTTAAAGTAAAAGTCGTACCTTTTTTCAAAACACTTTCTACTTGGACAATACCTTTATAGCTCTGAACAATCTGATGTATAATACTCAATCCCAAGCCATGCCCATAAGTTTTGTCTGTGGTAAAATATGGCTCCCAGATTCTTTCCAGGTTTTCCGGCGCTATACCTACACCAGTATCAGTAACTTTGATAATTACATATTTACTATTCTCATCAAAAAAGCTTTTAATGGTCAAAGTTCCTCCATTTTTTTGCATCGCTTTTTTAGCATTGTTAAGAAAGTTTAAGAAAACACTAACCAATTCTGCCTTCACGCCTAAGATTAAAGGTACTTCTTCTAATTTTTTTGCTAAATGATAACCATAGGGAGGAATTAATGTAGTTGCTTCTTCTATGACCTCATTAATATTTACTTTTTCCAGTTGCTTTTTTTTATTAGTAGCTAAACTTAGACTAGCATCTACCACATATAATAATCTATTGATATGCTTTATTGCCACTTTCCTAAATTCTTCAATTTCGTTTGTTGATGGATGTTCCGATAATCCATTTAGCCATAATTTTATTGCAGCTACCGGTGTCCTAATCTCATGCTGACATTCCTGCGTAGTCCGCACTAAAGACGCGATTTTTTCCGCTCTTATTCTTTGTTCTTTTTCTTCAAAGAGTTGTTTCTGACTGGATTCAAACTCTTTTCTAACTTTTTCCACAGACGTGTACTTATACAGCAGCGCAGATACATGACTGATGATGGTATCAAAGATATCCAATTCTTTTTGCTTTAGGATGATTCCGCAACTTCTTTCACCCAGGATAATCATTCCTTCTAAACCATCGACTGAAACAAAGGGTAAGCAAAAAGTGTTTTTAGGAAAGTCATAATGGGTGAAGAATTTAGCCACTTTATTTTCCGTTTTCAGGTCTTTTTGATTAAGAAAAAAAGGTTTAATTTGTTTAGTCAAAAATTGGATAACAGAGTGATTTTGCTCTAAAGTTTCTTCATTTAGGGTGTTGTTTGTTTCTGGCTCTTTTTCTATGAACACATATTTACTTATTTTATCCTTGGTTCTGACAGCTAAGAGAACGGCGATTTTTTCAAACTGCATTTGTTTATCTAGCACTTGAGCCATAATGTTAAATATTTTTGTTCGGTCATTTTCCTTAGCTAGTTTTTTAGAGATGATATTGAATGGAGCGTCAGGGTCGTAGTAGCCTTTGATAAATTTGCGTTTGGCCTTAGTTATTAAAAATTTATGGCAAGGAATAGTTGCGAAAGCCCAAAAAATTGTGACGAAACAAACGATAATTGTTTTAAGGCTAAAATTTATAGGTAGATAAAGGGGTACTAAAACAGTTGGTATTATAAAAATTAGAACAAAAAAATAAGCTAAAATTCTATTAATTATTAAGGTAATATCTGCAAGTTCATATTTAATGATCCCAAAAGCCAGTATAAAAGTATAAAAAGCGATTATAGGAACCCCGAAAGGATATAAGGGAATATCCTTAACGAGGGGAAAGGTTGTAAATGATGGTACAAAACCAATTAAAGAGGCTATTAGTAAATAGATTATTTGAATTTTTTTTTGTCCTTGGTTTTTAATGATACCTATAATAAGCTCTATAAAAGCATAAGCTAAAATAAGAGAGTAATAATTAGAAAAAAACTCAAAAGCATATCCCCCAGGAACATCATAAAATTGAAAGTTTAATTTGGGCTGTAAATCTATCACAATATAACCATAGAAATTTAAAATAAATAATACAAAAGAAATCAAACTCAAGATAAAAACTAAGGGTTTATTAAACTTTTTTTCTAATATAGCCCAACAAAATAACAGAAAGGCTAAGGGCATCCATACAGAGCCACTATAAGAAAATTTAAGGAAAAACAGAGCTAGTTGCTTTGTAGAACAAATATCCATAAAAGCTCGTCCTAAAGCCCAAATAAATATTGTGAAAAAGAAGAATATGGCTGTGTTATTAATTACCTTGTTTTTTCCTTTAAAATAAATTCCTAAAGAAAAAACCAAACTAAATATAGCAGTAAATAACATGGAGGAAGAATATAATATATCCATTTTCAAAAAATCCTTTCTTTTATCCCAATAAATTTATTTAGAATAGGCTCCATTAATTTTGGCTCTCCTTTAATCAAAGCCCAAGTATTCTTAAAATCACCGTATATTAAACTTATATCAGATTTTTCAAAACCAAAATATTTATTGAATACAATTCCACTTAACAAATCTTTAATATTATAAGTTGTATATACTTTATATATATTGTTGTTTAAGCAATATTGCAAAAGATTTTTAACAAATTCTTTATAAGCTTTTACTGCCGATAATTTTTTATTAAAAGGCGCAAAAATTTCCCCGTAAAGTTTTTTCTCAGAATTCCAAAGTTTTATGTGTTCTTGAGAATCTTTCTTTTGAGCCAACATACAAGGCATCGGATATTTTGGCAGATACCAAGTATACCTCATGAAATTCACTATCTCCTCAGTATCAGTTCTATAGCAATAATAAAAGCTCGAATTTGGGGTAAATAAACTATCTATTGAAATATCAAAATTATTTTCCTTAAATAACAGTTTAGCAAAATTTTGAATTTTTTTTACGTCTTCAATATTAATTGTTTCTTTAAATGTTAAATTGCCATGATCAAATGTGTAATTTTCGAAGCTTTTTTTTTGAGCTATAATAATATTTTTATTAATTACAATATTGTCAAAATAAGCACAATTTAAAAATAGTTTTATTATATTGATTTTAGGATTTTTATTTAAAATAAACAGTTTTATATTGCCATTTTCTGCTAATAAGTTATTAATATTTTTTAAAATAGTTAAAACACAATTAAATTTACTTCTTTTTTTCAAGGCCCCATAAAAATCGTACGTAACAGAATCTTCATATTTTTCAAATCCAGAAAAATCTAAAACACAGAAAATATTTTTTAATAAAAATTTATGCTTAAATATTTCGTTTTTATATTTATTAATATCATAAATTATTTTATTTTTATTTATTTTATGTTTGAAATCATGGTAGAAATCGTGTAAATCAGGTGTGAAATAAAGGCAGCTATTAGATGTTTGATTTTCTAAGAAAAAAATTAGGCTAGATAGATTTTTTTTTTCTATTCCAAACGCAACATCCTCAGCCTTAATAACCGGCTTGTTAGCTATTTCTTGTATATCTTGAATTTGGGTAACAGAATTTTGCTCTTCAGTTTGCATTTGTTTTCCCCTCTATTCTTTCAAGTATATATACTTGGAATTACCCCAAAATAGCCATACTGCGTTATTGATCAGTGTCAATCTGTGATTTCATTATAGCGAAAAATAGCCGAGATGGTTAGTGAAAATGTCACTATAGTGACAATCTCCTTGAGCATAACTGTCACTATGGTGACACTTTTTCTGTAAAAAATTTGAAATAGGTTAAGGTACCGTAACCCTGTCACTGACGGAATCTGTGTCTGCATTCCAGTAAAAGGTAATCGTTACCAGCGATGGTGTTAATGCAAAGGCCTGCGTCCTTTGCGATCTTATCAAAAGGAAACCAAGCTAAAGCCGCTAGGTTTCCTTTTGCAAACCTTCCTTGGCTTATTGGCACTGAAAGCTTAAATAGTCCTCACTGCGTTCACTCGCTTTAAATTTTCAAACTCGCTACGCTCAGACATGAAAATTTAAAGTGTCGTTCTCTTGCTCGTCGATTTTCGCTTTCAATGTGCCGGTAGATCGTTTTAGACAGATATCTGGATTAAGCATAAAAATAAGAAAAACTGGGGATTTTATTGCGAGGAGGTTTGGTATATAATCGTGGAAGATATATAAGACTAGAAAAGGAGTAAATCATGAAAAACTGTCCTTACTGCGCTGAGGAAATTCAGGAAAAAGCCATAAAGTGTAAACATTGCGGTGAACTGTTAAACGAAAACAAGGCTACGGAAAATTCTGCTAAAAAAATAAAAGAATCTGCTGGTTGTTTTGTAATGATAATATCTTTTTTTATTCCTGGCGTAGGACAATTTGTGCAAGGTAAAACGGGGGCAGGTGTACTCTTTTTAGCCGGTGCCATTGTAACGAGTTGCTTTACTTTTGGAATTGGCTGGTTAATAGCCGGCCTCCTAAGCGCGGTGACTTGTTCTGATATTTATAAATGTTCTAAATGCAGGACATCCATTGATGGTGAGGCAGAAGTGTGTGGTCATTGTGGCGCAACATTTGCAAAAGAAGAGCCATTGTTGAATGAAAAATAAATATAATGGCAAGCGATTGCAGGAGCACTTAGAAGGTAAGTCAGAAAACAGCGGTATTGCCAGTTACGACAATACCAACACCTTCAAAAACTCCGTGATACATTATTGCCGAAATTGATGAGTGGGGAAGTGATGATAAAATATGAGTAAAAAATATTCAGAATGGTTAAAAATAGATCTTCATATACATACTGATTATTCAAAGAAAACAAAAGATAATGACTATAAAGGCGATTTTTCTGTTTATACTTTGCATGAAAAATTAACTAGAACTGAAGTTAAAATTTTTTCCTTAACAGACCATAATATTATCAATTTAGAGGCATATAAAAAATACTATGAAAATCATAATTCAGAAGCTGACCCATTACTTTTAGTTGGTGTTGAACTAGATATTGATAAAGATGGAAAAAGATATCATTCATTACTTGTTTTTAATTATTCAACATATGACAAAGCCGAAGAAATAAGCGCAAAGTTTGACAATAAATATAGAGAAAAACACTTAACTTTCAAAAATAGAAAGTTAACAATTAAGGAAATAATAGAATTATTTCCTGATGATGATTTTTTCTTTATTCCCCATGCTGGGAATAAAAAAAGCATTGTTGCTGGTTACAAAGGCAATACAGAGGATGCTCAAAAAATGATATTGCTAATGCCAAGTGCTTTAGAAAAAGTGCCAGAAAAAGCTAAGCAGAAATACAATGAAGGTTTTGATGGTATGCTTCAAGACTCTTTCAAAGCAAAAAATGATGTTGCTTATATAGAGTTTTCCGATAATCACAATATATTAAAATATCCATTTACGCATAAAGGAGACCCCGATTGTAAAGAACATAATTTTTATTATATTAAAGGAAGTAAATCTTATGATACTTTAAGATTAGCATTTATTGATCCTCGTTCAAGAATAAAATCGTCTAAGGAATATGAAGAAATAGGTCATCAAAATAATGTTATAGAAAAGTTAAAGATAGACAAACACAAGATTTTAGAATTTTGTGAATTAAAATTTAGTCCTCATATGAATGTGATTATTGGGGGACGGTCAAGTGGAAAAAGTTTATTAATGAATTTATTTAGTAAAAAAATTGATAAGCTCAAAAGTGATGATAAATATGACAATATAATAGATAAAACCAAAGTTCTAATTAAATCTAAACATGACCTGGAATATAAATCTGTAACTTCAATAACCTCTGATTTAATATATATAAATCAAGGTGATATTATTAATTATTTTGAAAACAATAAACTTGAAGATTTAGCCAAAAAGTCAGATAAAGCTGAAGAATACAAACAACTCACAAAGAAATTCAGAAAACATAAAGATCAAATGCATCTTGTTATTAATGAACTCAACGATGCTTATAAAAATGTATATGAAACGGTAGAAGGCACAAAATATCATTTACATAAGGGCACTATCGATAAAATATTGAGTAAGGAATTCATATTAAAGTTTGATTATGATAAATTATGTGAAAAATTCAATGATCTCGATCGCAATTTAGATGCTCTAAGGGACTCAATTAGTAACTTAGAAAGTAACTTGCTGAGCATAAATCAAAAGAAAATTTTGGAACTTAGTGATGATGAAGTTAGAATTATTAATGAATTTAAAACACTTCTTCAAAAAAAACTGTTTTTAATTAGTAGTAAAAAAGAAAAAAACACTAAGAAAATCAATTTAGTAACCTCAATTAATGCAAAACTAAAAATTAGAACTGACTCATTAAACATAAACGCACGACAAAAGCATGCGGCACAAGAAGAGATAAAGCTTTTAATAGGAAAAGCAAAAGATACTTTCGTAAAAATGAAAATTTTAAGATTAAAAAGTCAAGCATTAGAAAATTTTGATTACTCATTACAAAAAGAAATTGAGTTAGATGAACAAACCAAGCTCGTTTTAGAAATAGAAAAAGAAGATGATTTAAAACAAATTATACTTGAAGGAATAAGTAACTCAGATACTCAGAAAAGCATTTATCTAAATTTGATATATCTGTTAAACGGAAAAATAAAAATAAAAAATCTTCCTAATAATCAACCAAATAATTTATCTAAAAAGATCAATTCGTTGATTAAAGATTTGGAGAGCTATTTAGATAAACCTACGGATTTCTTAAAATACGAAGATGGCAGCACTTCTAAAAATAATAGCCCTGGTTTTAATTCAGAAAAGTATGTAGAAATAATATTAAAAAAAACCACCACTAATTTGATATTTATAGACCAACCAGAAGATAATTTAGGAAACCAATTTATTACTGAAAAATTAGTAGATATTTTTAGAGATATTAAATTTCAGAAACAAATATTTTTAGTTACACACAATCCCTCTATTGTTGTATATGGAGATGCAGAATGCATTATCCTAGCTGAAAACAATGAAAATCAAATATCCTATAAACAAATTGTTTTAGAAGATAAACATGCTCAAAAAAAGATATGTGGTATTTTAGACGGTGGCGAGTATATATTCGATAAACGATCGAAAAAATACAACATAGAAAGAATATTAAAGGAAAGGTAAAATAAAAAATGATAAACACGAAATGTGAGGCAACTATAAATAGAGCTAACAGTGCCATAACTATATCAGGATTAGGTGACGATATTGTTTTAAAATATGTAGATGATATTGACTTTACAGCACTTATAGAAAGATTAACAAAAGCGATTGATGACGATAAAAGTATAACGTTAACTTGTTCTGAAACAGAAGACGAAAAGGAAAAGCTTATTTTAAATACGCTAAAGGACATTTTTGATGAATATAATAATTGTCTAAAGACAGAATTAAATACGGAGGCAATACTATTTCAAAACTAACCGAACCCCACATTGAAAACTTTGCCATTGATTTGTTGATATTTCTTAAAAAAAATATTTTCTAACCTAAGCTTCATTGAATTCATTGTAAATCAATATAAAACACCTAGGAATTAACCGCTAAAGAACTCCCGGAACCAAAACCTAATTACAATAAATCCTTAACTTCACATCCTAACCCTCCAGCTATCAAATATAGCGTTTCTATGGTTGGATTAGACTGCCCTTTTTCAATGTACCCCAAATAACTTTTAGCCATACCAATACTATAAGCCAATTTTTTACGACTCAATTTTTTAGCTAACCGCAATTTTGCTATTTTAAACCCTATTTTTCGGATATTTTTTCTGATGTATTCTGGTACTTTTTTTTTGGTTCATTACATTTACCCCTTCTATATATAGGTGCATAGCTTGAAAAACTAACCTACCGCGGCATTTGTTTGAGTGGAGGCTAATTCGTGAAAGAGCTGAGAGAGAAGCCGAGCATCCATACAGAAAAATCAATAGAAGTAGCTAGATGCTTGGCTGAACCGAAGCGGCTATCACGAATTACCGTAGCGAGTTATGCCGCATTAAAAAGCTTTTTCTTTTTTGCTTCTTTTTTCTTTGAGCTTTGGCAAAGAAAAAAGATGACCAGACCGCAAAGACGCAAGTCTTTGATTAATGCCCCTACCAGGGGTAAGTAAAATAACAACACAGATGCTGAAACAAGTTCAGCATGACAAGCGATGGAATTAGAGTCCCCCTCTATAGAATAGAGAGGGGGACAGCACGAAGTGCGAGGGGGTGAGTGTTAGGCGTGACTGAGAGACAAAGGGGGTGAGGCTTAAAAGAAGATCAGCGCATGTACCAAAATCATTGTAGGTGCAAAAAAGCTAGAGATTGAACATGCTTTCCCCAAACCTTTTCAGGATATAGACCATATTTTAAAAGAAATCAATCGTATTATGGGGGAATGATAAAACACCATAAAAAATCGATG
>JABGVJ010000067.1 GCA_018646105.1 bacterium | reverse complement strand
ATGAAACCGGGCATATCAAAATATTTTACAAGGGCTATGAAAAAGAAAAAGATGACTTTCCTTTAGATAAATCGATCCCAAATCCTGAACAAATCATGAAAGAAATACGTAAGTTAGATGAGGTTGAAGGCGTTACATCTAGAGTGAATTTTAGAATAATGCTTTCAGATGGTGTGGATCAACTGCCAGCGATTGGCGTGGACATAAGTCCGCAAGATGATGAAAAAGTTTTTCTATTAAAAGATGCGGTGGACAAGGGCTCGTTTTTTGAGGGTGATGAGGAAGGCATTCTTCTGGGAGAAGGATTGGCAGAGGATTTTGAAGTTGAGGTTGGGGATTATTTAACTATTTTGACGCGTACAAGGTATGAAACCTATCAAGCCATGGATTATAGAATTAAAGGCCTATTAAAAACCGAAGACCCTCAGATTGATTGGCTGGCGGTGGTGATTCCTTTAAACATTGCTCAAGATGCTCTGGATATGGAGGGCGCGGTGACGGAAATAGATATTAGGTTAAAGGATCCAAGTAAAGTAGAAGAATTTCGGCAAAAATTGTCAGAACAAATAAAAGGGGTGGAGGTTTTGACTTGGAAAGATTTAGCGCAAGATGTGCTAGCTATCTCTAAAAGCAAATATTCTTTTAGTATTATGATTTTTTGCGCGATTGTTTTGATTGCTTTGATTGGGATTAGTAATACTATTCTAATGGCGGCATTTGAAAGAACAAGGGAAATAGGGGTTTTGGCTGCTATGGGTATGAAAAGAAGAAAAATTGTAATGATGTTTGTGATGGAAGGCGCGATGATCGGATTTTTGGGAAGTGTTGTAGGGTGTTTATTGGGTTCTTTTTTAGCTTTTTTAACTATAAAGTATGGTATAGATTATTCTTTTATGATGAGGGATATTGGCAATATAGGGTATCGTTCAACCGGGATTTTTTATGGAATGTGGCGACCAGGGATGATTTTAACAGCATTTATTTTTGGCGTGGTGGTTTCGGCTTTAGTTAGTATTTATCCAGCGTTTATTGCTTCCAGGATGGAGCCTACAGACGCGTTGAAAAAGGTATAAAGTAATGTTTTTTTTATTGAAATTTGCATTTAGAAATGTTTTAAGGAATAGCAGAAGAACAATTCTTTCCGGACTTTCTATTATGTTTGCGGTTATGATCGTGATTTATATGTGGTCATTTATCATGGGGATGATGGGTGATGTTGTAGACTTGTTTGTGCAGTCTACGAGCGGGCATATCAGGGTTGTAAATACGGAATATTTGAAGCGGGAAAAAATGTTGCCTCTTAATAAAAATATTGCCAATTATCAGAAAGTATTGGATGTTGTGGAAAAAACACCAGGGGTTAAGTTGGTAACTCCTAGGATAAAATTTGGGGTATTGATGGAGCGAGAAGGAAAAAATAAACCTGTTTTTGGGATTGGGATAGATCCGGAAAAAGAAGAACAAGCTATGAACTTTTCCAAAAAAATAATTGAAGGTAGGCCTATTATGATGGGTAAGGAAGAGGCTAACGTGGGAGCTCTTTTTGCCAGAGATTTTGGACTGAAAGTAGGAGATACTTTGACAGTAGTAACCCAAACGGCACATGGTTCTATTTCGGCTATGAATTTGAAGGTTGCGGGAATATTTAGTTTTGGGGCAGCGGCTATTGATAGGCGTACTTTTTATATGCCAATTGATAAAGCGCAATATTTGTTGGATATTCCTAACAGGGTTACAGAAATTTTTGTTTTGTTGAAAAACGAAAATAAAGCGCCAATGATTGCGGCTATGCTTGATAAAGAAATTAACGCGTCAGGGGCGTTGAAATATAAGGCACGAGCCTGGCAAGAGCAAGGTTTTGTTTTTCTTTGGATGATGATGGCTAAATATATTTATATGACGATTTATGCCATCATTTTATTTTTTGCGAGTTTTACTATCCTAAACACGATGTTTATGGCGGTTATGGAGCGCGCTAAAGAAATCGGGATGATGAAAGCGATGGGGATGCGGAATAGCCAAGTAAAAGGAGTGGTTCTTTTGGAAGCGGCGATAATTGGTTTTTTTTCGAGTATGATTGGCGCGTTTTTTGGTGGAGCGATCAGCTATGGGTTAAGTGTTGCTGGGATTGCTTTTGGAGGTGGGATGGAAGGAGTTGATATGGCCATCCCTATGGTGATGTATGGTAAATTTAGTTTGTTTTATATTTTTGTGGGTTTTTTGATGGGGATTTTATTTTCAATTATAGCTGCAATTTTTCCGGCGTTAAGAGCGGCAAAGTTTGAACCAGCGGAGGCGTTACGTGAAATTTAAAAAAATATTTTTTTGGCTGGGGATTAGTTTGTTGTTTTTAGGTTTAGGACAAACTATGGTTTTGGCTAAAGCTTTAACAGGCGTGGAAATCATTAAAAAGGTAGATGCTAATCAGGTGTATTCTACGGCCTATTTTGAATATGAGATGCGTATACATGTGGGCGAAGAAATCAGAACTAAAAAATTGGTTTCTTATATGCAAGGAAGAGAGAAAAGTTTTGCTGAATTTGTTTATCCGGTGCGGGACAAAGGCGTGAAATATTTATTTATTGGGGATAATTTGTGGATGTATTTACCTAGCGTGGAAAAAGTGATTAAGATTGCTGGGCATATGCTTAGGCAGTCTATGGCGGGTTCGGATATGAGCTATGAAGACGCGTTGGAAGATAGAGGGCTGATCAATAAATATGAGATAAAACTGGAGGGAGAAGAAAAAGTAGAGGGCAGGCTTTGTTATGTGCTGGCGTTGGTAGCAAAAGTGAAGAAGGTTACTTATTACAAAAGAAAATTATGGGTGGATAAGGAGCTTTTTCTACCTTTGCAAGCAGAGCTTTTTGCCAAGTCCGGAAAAAAATTAAAAATAATGAAAATGGGTAAAATCAAAAAGTTTGGAACGAGATATGTAGCGATGTATATGACTATGCAGGATTTATTGAAAAGGGATTCTTTGACCGAAGTGATTATTAATAAGGTTAAGTTTGATTTAAAAATTCCAGAAGGAATTTTTTCTAGACGAAATTTGATGAAGTGATCGTTTTTAAGTTTTTTTTTGGTATATTAAAAAATTGAGATATAATGATAAATTGAGAAGTGAAATTAGGCTTGCTTTTCTTTTAATCGTGCTATAATAAAACAAAAGATCGATTAAAAATATGAATTAAGGAGGTGATGAGGAGTAAAAAATGATTTGTACGGGACTAGAAACTTTTAAGTGAGCTTTCTAGCAAATTCAAAAAATAAAGGAGAATATATAAGATGAAGAGAACTTTAACAGTATTATTAGCATTTTTGCTAGTAAGTGGCGTTGCTTTTGCAGCTGCTGACACTATGGGAATGAACGGAAATTTAGCTATTAAATATAAAAGTGCACAATCTAATGATGCAACAGCTGGTAATTTTCAGCTTGATGCAGCTCAAAATTTTTTGACGGTAAACGTTAATGATTTTACAGCTTATTATAGAATATCTACAAATGCACTTTATAAATACTATGTTGATTATAAGGTAACAGAATTGTCAGGACTTGATCTTAGAGTTGGTATGCAAGACATTCCTTTAGCTAAATACTATACACATACATATTCACTTACTGAATCATGTTTAGCATATGATAAAGATGGCCTAGGCATCGTTGCTACTTATGTGATGAATGAATTAGCAGTAAAAGCTGGTATTTTTAATAATGCTATTGGTTTAGGTGGCGTTAGTGCTACTGCTGGTACTTTGAATCAAACTCCAGCATATGCTCTTGAGGTTACTTATGATCTAACAGATGCTATGAATATGGATATGTTAGAAATAGGTGCTGGTTATGCACAAGATACACCTAACAATGGTGCTTGGGCAGTATTTGGTCAAGTAACTACTATGGGAATTACTGCTGATCTTGAATATCTAGCTCAAGCCAATGCTGGTGCAGGATCTACTAGTGATTCTTACCTAACAGTTGGTGGTGCTTATCAAGTAACTTCAGCTTTAGCAGTTGGTGCAAGTTACCAAATGTTGAAAATACAAAGTACAGAACCTAAAATCATAACTATCGGTGCTGACTATGCGTTAACATCAAAGATGGCTTTGAGATTAGAAGGTGTATTACCTACGTATGATAGCTGGAATAGTTATAGTAATGACAGATATTATCAAATAGCTGTTAATTGTATGCTATAAAATTAATTTAGATTAATTCTGAATTAATGTTAAATCCCCCCCTTATAAAAAGGGGGGGATTTTAATATAAAAATAAGGAGAACATAGATGAAAAAAATTGGTATCGTTTTGCTAAGTTTAATCTTGGTTTCTAGTATGATTTTGGCTAAGACAGACATTAAAATGACAGGACAGTTAGCGGTAAATTATACAAGTTTAACGAATAATTTGATTGGGCAACAAGGGGATTTTGGGTTAGATGCTTATGAGAGTAATACTTATTTACAATGGCAAGCTAAAATAAATGACAATGTTTCGTTAACCGCGCAGTTAACTGACTTTTTTGTACTTCCTGTGTTTGAGCAAATTTATGTGGATTATCAACCAGAATTTGTGAATAATTTATTAGTTAGACTAGGGGAACAAGAAATACCTATTGGAAGACATTATACTAGTTTGATGAGCGATCCTTTTTATTACTTAATTTTCAAATCTTACGAAACAGGTACAGTGGTTGATTATACTTTGGATGATTTGAATTTAAAAACAGGTGTTTTTACAGGTAGTGCGGCAGCTAATGATGGCAAATTAAAATATGTTGTACAAGCAAGTTATGATTTAAAATCCTTGATGAATGAAATTGATACTTGGGAAATAGGTGCTAACTATTTTAAAGATCCTGATACTACGGCTTTTGTAAGTGTGTTTACTCAACTAAAAGCGTATCAGATGACGGCTGATGTGGAATATGTTTATCAAAACGCAGCAGTACATGGAGCGGCAACTACCAATGATTCTACTTTAAATATTGGGGCAGCTTATCAGCTAACTCCGGAATTGGAAGCGGCGGCTAGATATGAAATAGTAAAATATAATGCCTATGAGCCTAAAATTATTACAGTTGGAGCTAATTATGCTTTGGCTGATAGTTTGATGCTTCAGTCTGAAGTGATTTTACCTCAGTATGATGGTTATGGAAGTTATACAGACGCTAAATATTATAAAGTAGGGGTAAAGGTTAATTTCTAAGCGAATCTAATTGTATTGAAAAGCATGTAGTGCTTTTTATGGCTCTTGCTTTCTTGATAATAAGCCCATCTTAATGATGGGCTTATTTGTTGCTATAATAAGAATAGTCTTTATATGGTGATAGAGGCGTTTTATAATAAAGGGTATTAACCCTGTCTTTTCGGCGCTCGCTCGGTCATAAAAAAAGATGCCGCGCATCTCTTTTTGCGACTCTCGTCTCGCTTGAAAATAAAGAACGGGAAAGTATGAAAATTGTTATTAATAGAATTAAAACCTAATATATGATAAAAACTGTTAAAAAAATTATTAAAATTTCAGCTATTGTTTTTATAATAGTTACTTTGATTTTTTACGCCTTATTTAGTTTGTTATATCATACAAATTTACCACAAAATATTGCTAAAGGGATCGTGGAAAAAGAATTGTCTAATATTTTTCAAAGAGAGATTACGATTGAAAAATTGACGGGAAATCTTTTAACACAAGCTAGATTTCAAGATGTTGTTTTTGAGAGCAAGGTTGCGTATCAGGCACCTGTTTTAATAATTAAAGATTTGGTAGCGGAATATGATTTGTTACGCGTGATAAAAAATAAAGGGGATTTTCCTGCAGGGACAAATTTGGTTAAGGCTCAAAATATAGCTTTAAATATAACCAGAGAAAAAGATGATACTTGGGAAATATTAAGTTTTTTACCACCACCGCCACTTGATGCGCCACCGCCACCGCCCACGTTTAAAGGTAAGATATTGGTTGATAATTTAAATATCACCTTTATCGATAAAAAAGGATGGGCTAAAGAGCAGATAGGGACTCCATTTAGTGATGCTTTTATGAATTTTACGGGCATAATGGATTTTAAAGATGTCAGAAAAGTGTCGTTGGACTTGAAAGGTTTTTTTGCGAGTAGTCAAAAAGATATTGTTTTTACTGGTTTTTTTGATTCTTATAACGGGCAGTATGATATAAATCTGGATACTTTTATAGATACTAATAAATGGTCTCGATATGTGTTGCCTTTAAAAGATTTTAAAATACAAGGTACGACCATGAAATTAAATGCTAAAGTGAAAAGTAAGTATCCTTTTCCAATCAAGGCGTTACCTTTTTACTATAATCTTAATTTTACTTTTGATTCCACGTTTTTTAAAATGCCCTTTTTTAAAATGTCGGCTCAATATCTTCGGGGCAGTTTTTCTTTGATAGATGGTTTATTGCATTTCAATAAATTTGAGGGTCGGCTTAATGATATTTTGATGCAGGGCGCTGGTGATTTAAACTTTAATACAGATAAAATAGCTTTGAAAATAAAAGTTAAAAAGTTTGATTTAGAAAAACTAAAAGGTTTATTTCCGGCTACAGATAAATGGATTTATAAAGGAATGGGTACGGCTAATTTACAGATTAAAGAGAGACTTTCTCAACCGGTAGTGCAGGGAACTTTAAAAGTAAAAGCGGCTGAAATTTATAATTTAAAACCTCAAAATTTATCGATTAATTATAAATTAAAAAAACAAAGATTAAATTATGGTATAGAAAAGGCGGATTTATATGCAGGAAAATTACAAGGAAAAGGAGCGGTAGATTTCAACTATAAAACACCCCAAATAAACGGTGTTTTTCAGATGCGAAATTTGGCTTTGAAAAAAATGTTTCCTGGTTTGCAAGGTAAAATCAAGGGGGCTATAAACCTGGAGAGTAAATTAGTAGGAAATACTGGTTTTTATGAGGTTACATCTGATTTGTTTTCGAAAGATGCCTTGATTTATAATCAGCATCTTAATTCTTTAAAAATTTATTTTACGGTCTTGAAAAATAAAAATATTGCCCTAAAAAAAGCAGATATAAAACTAAACAATGATATATCTTCTTTAAATGTTTCCGGGAACGTGACGGATTTGACAGATGTTCATTTGTTTTTTGAAGCCTACGATTTAGCCTTTAATGACCTTGATCAGGAAGTGACGGAGCTTAGTACAGCTAACCTGGCGGTTGGAGGAGAGATAAGGACACAGCTAAACGCTAATTTTTGGCAAAATCCTTTGAAAGAAACAACTTTCTTTTTAGGTGTGACAGGAACTCATTTTTCTTTTTATCAGACAGTTTTTGATAAGCTTGTAGCTAAGGTGGATTTTAATAAAGGTAAACTTCAGATACAAGAATTTTTACTTAAGTCTGTAGATTCTCAGATAAAGATGAGCGGAATTATAGATGATACCAGGCCACTTAATTTGAAAATCAAAACAGAGAATCAAGATATAACTAATTTTAAATGGATTCAAAAATATATTCCAAATAAATATAAACCGTTTGGAGGTAAATTGTTTTTGGATTTAGCTATTGTCTCTAAGTCGGCGAGCCCTATTCAGCCTCAGATGAGAAATTTAAAGTGGTTAAAAGATTATCAAGTAACCTCGAAGATACAAATTAAAAATGGTTTATTTCAAAATCAAGAATATCAAGAGTTCTTTTTAGATAGTTTTTTGAAAAAAAATATACTAAAAATTCAAAAGGGAAGTTTAAAGCATTATAATTCGCAGGTCTTATTCACGGGAAAAGTTAAGGGGTTTCGTGATTTTCAGTTTTCTTTTTTGCCTTCTTCGTACATAGAGCTGGATGAGTTTAAGGAATTGCTTTCATCCAAGGGTGATTTTGCAGGTTTGGTGTTTTTTGATGGAGAGTTAGGTGGTACATTTCAGAATATAGATTTTGATTTGAATTTAGCAGTAGAAATGTTAAAGCTAAATTATCTTTCTTTTCAAGCTGTTTCCGGCAGATTGATTAATAAAAAGAATATTTTATCTTTGCAATCCGGGGTTTTTAAGAAAGATAACGATGTTTATAATTTAGACGGAGATTTGGATATAAGTCCTTTTTTTAGTTCCGCTAAATTTGGTATAAAAGATTTAGATTACAAAATAAACGCTTCTTTTGAAAAGGCTAATTTGACTACTTTTTCGCAAATTATGGAAGATATTTATCAGGAAGTTCAAATCAGAAAAAAAGAGGAAGAGGTGGCTTTTGATACACATATGGGTGTAAATAGGCAAAAGAAAAGTTATTTTTTGGAAAACCCATATTTTAATGCTAAAAATACACTTATTTATCAAAATGGAAATTATGAAAATTTTTATAGATTTTATGAGGATATAGCAAAAGAACAGGCAGCATTGGCTGAGCCTGGATCCATAGAATTGCAGAATTTGTTTTCTGGTCAGTTTAGCGGTGAGTTTCAGACTACTTCGGCACCGCGTAAGTTGTCATACATAAAAACAAATCTTTTGTTTGAGAATGCGCAATTAGGATTTTTAAAGGCTGAAAAAATTAGATTTGATATAAACACGGCTAAAAAAGATATGAATATAGATTTGTTGATTAAAAACGGAAATTTGGGCGGTCGTGATTTTGATGAGTTGAGTGGGTTTGCTGTGTATAAGCAAAACGGAATTTTAGATATTAAAAAGATGGATATAGAAGCTAATCAGAGAAAAAATAATAAGATTGTTACAGGCGTTTTTCCGCTGGCTAGTTTTTGGGACCAGGCAAAAGCAGATAATAAAATTGATTTGAAAATAAATTTAGAAAAAGATGATTTAGGAGTTTTTTCGGTATTTAATCCATATATTAAAAATATTACGAATAAAGGCATTGTACAATTACGCCTTACTGGTAAAGCGGCAGCGCCTATTTTGAATTCCCGAATTATTAATTTAAATGAAGCTAAGATTTATTTTACAGAAGATACTGTTTTCAAGTCTCCTTTTTCAATCACTAGTGCCGCTATTAATATTAAAAATAATGTTATCCAGATACCAGATACCAAGCTTTTTTGGGAAGGGGTAGATACGCAGATAAAACAAAATATGAATCCAAAGACCAATGTTTTGCCAATAAAAGGTAAAATAAAAATTTTAAATCCTAGTTTTCTTTTGCCGCAATATCAAGATTTGGAGATGGATATAAAAGTGAAAAACACGTCTTTGGATATTAATTTGCCGACTATTTATGTTGGGAAAGCGGATCTTAAAGATTGGATGATAAACGGAATTTATCGTATCCCGTTATCAGAAGCAGAACGAGTTAAAACACGCTCATTTTTGCGTACGGAACAGGAATTGGGCCCTAAGATAAAGGGTGAAGTGCATTTGAAAGAAGGGACGATCAAGTTTCCGACTTTAGGTGAGAAGCAGGATAAACCATCTTTTCTGTTAGATCTTGATGTTGCTGTTAAAGATGATATTTTAATCACAGGAAGTTTTTTTGGTGCCGGATTATTGTCAGGATTAGTTAATTATTTTGATTTGGAAGTAGAAAATACGGTAACCCCATTGAAAGTTACGGGAAGCTTAAATTTAATGCAAATAAAGAATAATTTGTATTTTGCGCGAGGAACAGCATATTTGTTTAATAGAACTTTTGAATTGTTGTCTTTAGATAGGCAAAAGGTTTTTTATAAAGATCCAAATAGAGCGGAAGCTAATTATTTGTCTTTTAAAGTAGATAAAGTAGCAGATTCTATTAAGAAAAGCTTGATCCCTATTTTAAACTTAAAGGCACTTAGTATTATCGAGCCTTTAGAAGCAACTGTTACAGCTAATGTCGCGCAAAAAGAACCTTATAAAGGAGTAGTGGTTATTTTTGATGGATCTATTTATAATTTGAAATCTTTGACTTTTGAAGAGTATGATATTGATAGCCCTTATAAAAGAGAGCTTGATCCACAGTTTGTCAGGTTTTATAAATTATCTTTGCAAGAAGTAGGGAATAGCCAGGATTTTGCGCAATTTACCGAATTGATGAATTTGTTGATGCCTGAATTTATGGATAGGTCGGGATTGGCAGAACAAGAAACATCTTCTAAAATTTTAAACGAAATGGCTGCTCAAAGAATAAATTTGCTTTTTAGGTCAAGTGTCTTGCGTCCAATTGAAAAAGGGTTGGCACAAAATATTGGTTTATATGATTTGAGAATTGATTATAATTTAGGAAAGACGTTGGTAAGAAATGTGGGAAGTCAGGGAGATAATCTTTTGGGTCTTAATTTAGTGAAAGATTTGTATCAAGATATTTTATTTTTAAATGTGAATACAGAGCTGGATTTGGTAGATCAGAATGAAAGCTTGATTAATTCTATGGAAATAGGACTTACTTATTATATTTTAAAAGATTTAGCTTTGAGTTTTTCGGAAATCGGTGAATATGGGGCGACAGAGCTGGAATTTAAGCCTAAATTATCTTTGAGGTATAGTTATGAGTTTTAAAAAAGTAGTTTTATTTTGTTGTTGTTTTATAGTGGTCACAGGCTTTGTTTGGGGAGCGGACCAAAATTATTTTGGGAAAATAGTTAAAGGCGTGAAGATTGAAGGGTTAAAGAATTTGACGAAATTGGATTTGAAAATAACTTCTTTTTTTACAAAAAACGGACAAAGATTACAGGAAGTTAAGGTTATTAAAGACATTAATAATCTTTTTTTAACAGGATATTTTGTTAAAGTTGAAAAATATTTTTCGCCCTTAGGATCAGGGGTTTTGGTGACGTATAAGGTTACAGAACAACCACTTATAAAAAATATTTTTATAAAAGGAAATACAGTTTATAAAGATAAAAATTTGAAAAAGCTTTTAAAGAATAAAGAAGGATTTGTTTTTAATGCGAAATTTATTGATTTTGATAAAAGAAGTATAGAAAAAAAATATTTAGATAATGGTTATAAACTTTTTCAGATTGTAAAAATATCTTTTGAGAATGATCAGATTTTGAAATTGGAGATGGCCGAAGGCGAGATAGAAGAAATTAGATTTAATGGATTACAGAAAATAAAAAAGTTTGTGCTGACCCGGGGTATTGCTTCTCAAAAAGGTGCTGTTTTTAATGTTAATAATATTCAGAAAGACAGAATTGTTTTGTCTGGTTTGGGGTATTTTTCGGAAGTTTCAAGCCCAAAACTTATGTTAGGAAAAGACGAAACTAAGATTGTGATGGTGTTTGAGTTAAAAGAACGAAAATTCAATAATTTAGCGATAGGGATCGAAAGTTCGGACAATGAACTAATGGGTTTTTTGGATTTGACATTTAATAATTTGTGGTTTGGCGGCGATATTTTGGCGGGTAAAGTCCAGACAAATTTATTGGATTTGAATTTTGATATAGAAGAATATTCTTTAAGGTATAATCAGCCATGGTTGTTGGATTTAGTCCCTATAGATTTTACTTTGGCGGGATGGATAGAGTATGAAAAAGACTATTTAAACGGTGTTTTGGAAAATAGTCAGCGTAATGGGGGAAATATGATTTTTAAAATCCCCTTAGTAAGTGATGCGCTTTTTTTTACGGCTAAACTAAAAAAAGAAAATGTCTATCCGGAAGATAAGACGACATATACGGATTATGCTTTAAATTCTATAGCAATAGCTTTGAATTATAGCGATATTAATAATTGGTATAATCCTAAATCTGGACTTTATTGGACTGTTCAACATGAAAGAGCTGGTAATTTTGGGTATTTTGATTTGGGCGGGGTTGATTTGACTAGGACGATATTTAATGGCGCGGTATTTTTACCTTTGATGCCACAGGATACGTTGGCTTTTCATTTTTCAGCGGGTCTTTTGAATATAGCTGAAAATATTAATTTGTTTGAGTTTGAAAAATTCAGATTAGGTGGGGCCGGGTCTATCAGAGGCTATGGTATTCCAGATAGCGGTCCTAAAAAGATATTGTTTAATGTAGAGTATAGACATGATTTCAATTCTTTTATACAAGGAGTATTCTTTATAGATATAGGCAAGACATTTAGCGATGAACTTGATTTTAATATAAATACTTTTAAAGCAGGGCGTGGATTGGGGATTAGGTTTTTTACGCCGATAGGTCCGGTACGTTTTGATTGGGGAATTAGTAATGAGCAAACTTTTTTGTATTTTAATTTAGGGCAGGTGTTTTAATGAGTTTTATAGATATCATTATAGTGGCGGTTATAGGCTACAATATTTTTAAAAGTATGAGACGTGGTTTTATAAAAATAGCGGCGGATCTTATGGGTATTTCCGGCGGGCTTTGGTTTGCTTGGTGTTATGTCACCCAGTCTTCAGAACAACTGGCTTTAATGCTTAAAATACCGTTGAAATATGCCTATCCTTTGGCGTTTCTTTTGTTATGGGCGGTGTTTTTTCTAGCAATTTCTTTTGCCGGCAATATTTTGTCTAAATTTTTCAAAGCTTCATTTTTAGGCTTTTTTGATTTTTTAGGAGGGCTTTTTTTGGGCGCATTAAAAGGAGTGATGATTACTTTTCTTTTTATTTTGCCAATGTTGTATTTTGATTTTATGCCTTTGAATAAATCGGTTTTAGTAACACCGTTGAAGCCATATCTTTTGAAAATAATAAAAAAAACAGTAGGGCCGGAGTTGCCATTGCAAAATGATTTTAATGATTTAAAAAATAAGGTTTTGGATAATTCCAAAGAATTTTTAAATAAAGAAAAGGTGGATAATTCCCAAAAAAAAAGAGGGGATTCATAAAGAAGTGATTGATTCTTTAGTAAATAGTAAATAAGATAGTGTCACGCGACAGATTTTTATACAAAAAGATCATAATATATTTTTTTTAGGAAAGGGATTTTGAAAAATGGCAAAATATTTAGTAACAGGAGCAGCTGGTTTTATTGGTTCTAATTTAGTAAAAGCCTTGTTAGATAAAGGTGAAGAAGTGATAGCCTTTGATAACTTGTCTTTAGGTAAAGAAAAAAATTTGGAGTTTGCGTATACGCATGCGCATAAGCAAAAATTTATTTTTGTGAAGGCAGATATTAGGAATTTCGAGGATTGTTTAAAAGCTACGAAAGGTGTGGATTATGTTTTGCATCAGGCGGCGTTGGGTTCGGTGCCTAGATCGATTAAAGAACCCTTGATTTACGATGAGAACAATATTACAGGTACTTTAAACGTGTTGTATGCGGCAAGCCAAAATAAGGTAAAGCGATTGGTTTTTGCTTCATCCTCTTCGGTATATGGTGATACGGAAGAATTGCCTAAAAGAGAAACAATGATCCCGCGTCCGAAGTCACCTTATGCGATTAGTAAAATTACAGGAGAATATTATTGTCGGGTTTTTGCAGATGTTTATAATTTACCTACTATTTGTCTACGTTATTTTAATGTTTTTGGGCCTAAACAGGATCCTGAATCACAGTATGCTGCCGCTATACCTAAGTTTGTAACAAAAATATTTAATGGTCAGGCGCCGACGATTTATGGTGATGGAGAACAAACCAGAGATTTTACTTTTATTGAAAATGTGATTAAGGCTAATCTTAATGCGTGTACAGTGACTTTGCCGTCTTATGGCAAAGTTTATAATATTGGTTGTGCGCAACGTATTTCAATTAATGATTTAGTAAATACGATTAAAAAGGTTTTGAATTCTAAGGTTAATTCTATTTATGAACCGAAACGTTTGGGAGATGTGCTCGATAGTTTGGCGGCAGTTTCAGAAGCGCAAAAAGATTTAAATTATACGAATCTGATTGATTTGGAAGCTGGATTGCAGAAAACAATTAAGTGGTATACGGATTCTTTATCTTAATAATTCAATTAAAATTTCGTTAAGTAAATAAAGACCTTTAACAGTTACTTTCATTTTTTGATGTGTAATTTTGATTAATTTTAAATTTTGTAGTTTTTGTAAACTGGAAGCATACTGCTTTAAAAAATCAATATTAAAGAGTTTATTTAAGCGGTTTATGGCAAACCCGTCTAGAAGGCGAAGGTTGAATATTAGAAATTCGTTAATTGCTTTTTTAGTTTGATGATTTTTTTTAGGGGTTACTAGTTTAGGGTTTGGGTTAAGTAGATAATCATTTAAATCTGACTTATGCGCATAGCGTTGATTATTAAAAAAAGAATGAGCTCCGGGGCCTAGTCCTAAATAAGAACCAAAGCGCCAATAGTTTAAGTTATGGATGCAGCGATGATTTTTTTTGGCAAAAGCAGATACTTCATAATGATTAAAATCATGTTGGGCTAGAAAATGGCGTAAAAAGCGGTATTCTTTTAACTCTATTTGATTGGTGACAGGGGTGGTTTTTTGACGATACAGTTTAGTGCCTGACTCAATGCTTAGGGCGTAGGTGCTTAAATGAGAGGGATTAAATTTTAATAATAGGGTTAAGGTATTTTTTAGTTGGTCAATATTGCTACCGGGGATACCAAAAATAAGATCAAAGTTTAGATTGTTGAAACCGCAGTTTTGAATAAGATCAATAGCTTTTAAGGCAGTTCTTTGATCATGAATACGACCTAAATAACGTAGAGTTTGATCGTCTAACGATTGAATACCGAGACTTATTCTATTTATTTGGTAGCGTTTAAATATATTGAGTTTCTGGAGGGTAACACTGTCGGGATTTACCTCTATGCTTTTTTCAATATGGGGATTAATTTTAAAGTTATCATAAATAATTTGAAAAAGTGTTTCTAAGCCATGAGTAGAGAGACAGCTAGGAGTGCCGCCGCCTAAAAATAAGGAGCTGATGGATAAGGTGGGGAAATTTTTGTGATAATAATGAGCTTCTTTTTTTAAAGCTGCTAGATAATTTTTTTCAAGATCTTGGCACCAAATTTTTTTGTAAAAAGAGCAGTACGCGCATTTTTTAATACAAAAAGGTATATGTAAATAGAGCGCTGTTTTTTGAAGGTCGGACATTTTAAGCTAAGTCCAAAGTTAATATTATTTTTTAGCTGATTGGCTTTTGTTTAAAGCCTTAGTTAATCTGGATTTTTTACGAGAGGCTGTTTTTTTGTTAATAATACCCTTGGTAGCAGTTTTATCAATGATTTTTAAAGCATCTTTAACTTTGTCTGCTTTGTCTTCGGTTTTATGCGTAATAGCTTCAATAGCTTTTTTTAGAAAGGTTTTCATGCGGCTTTTAAATATTAAATTACGATCATGGTTTCTTTTATTTACCAAGATATCTTTTTTTGATGCTTTTTTGTTGGCCATGGTTTACGTTTTCTCCTCAAATATTTGACATAATATCAAAAAATTAGTTATGATTACATTTTATAATACGTGCTGATTGTAACTATATGAGAAAAATATGTCAATATTAGAATGGTTTGCGAATAAAGAAAAACCTAAATTAACTTCAACAAAATTAGAAATTCCAGAAGATTTATGGGTGAAATGTTTCAGTTGTAACGACACTATTTATTTGAAAGATTTAACTAATAATTTGAAAGTTTGCCCTAAATGTAATTATCATTTTAGAATTTCTCCTAGTGAACGTTTATCCTATATTTTTGATAAAGATTCTTTTAAGGAAACCGAAAAGAATCTTAAACCAATTGATTTTCTTAAATTTAAAGATACGGAAAAATATAGCGATAGAATAAAAAAAGCACAAGCTAAAAGCAAGGCTAACGAAGCGATTTTTACTGGGACAGCTGTTTTAAAAGGAATGATGACTAATGTAGGCGTGATGAATTTTGGGTTTATGGGCGGTAGTATGGGATCGGTTGTGGGGGAAAAAGTAACTCGCTTGATTGAAATGGCGCTTGATAATAAAAAACCTTTGATTATTTTCACGGCTTCTGGCGGGGCTAGAATGCAGGAAGGCATTATGTCTTTGATGCAAATGGCTAAGACTAGTGCTGCTTTGGATAAATTAGATAAGGCTAAAATACCTTATATCGTGGTATTGTGTGACCCTACGACAGGCGGTACTTCGGCAAGTTTTGCGATGTTAGGGGATATTATTATGGCAGAACCGGGAGCCTTAGTTTCTTTTGCGGGACCCCGAGTGATAGAACAAACGATTCGTCAAAAATTACCACCAGGTTTTCAGAGATCTGAATTTCTTTTGGAACATGGTATGGCGGATATGGTAGTGCCTAGAAAAGATTTGAGAGAAACACTTTATAAATCTTTGTTTATGTTATCGGCGGCGGGGTAGAAAAACAATGAAGTTGTTGGATTTTGAAAAACCGATTGTGGATCTAAATGATAAAATAGATGATTTAAAAAGGTTGTCAGAAGAAGGTGGCGTTGATCTGTCTAATGAGATAGCCAAAATTAAAAAAAAGGCGGATTCGTTGAAAAAAGAAATATATAAAGATCTTACACCTAGCCAAGTAATACAAATTGCCCGGCATTCTTTGCGTCCAGATACTTTACAATTAATAAAATATATTTGTGATGATTTTGTAGAATTACATGGGGATAGAGCTTTTAGAGACGACCCTTCGATAATAGGTGGTTTAGCTACGATTAAAGGGAATAGAGTGATGGTTATTGGTCATCAAAAAGGACATGATACGAAAGAAAATATTTATCGTAATTTTGGGATGCCGCATCCAGAAGGGTATCGAAAGGCGTTGCGTTTGATGAAATTGGCGGAAAAATTTAAGCTGCCGATTATTACTTTTATTGATACACCGGGAGCTTATCCTGGAATACAGGCAGAAGAAAGAGGACAGGCAGAAGCAATTGCTCGTAATTTGAAGGAAATGTCGGCTTTGAATGTGCCGATTATTACTTTTGTTATTGGTGAGGGCGGTTCTGGTGGAGCCTTGGGGGTAGGGGTAGCTAATAAAGTTTATATGTTAGAATATGCAATTTATTCGGTAATTTCTCCGGAAGGATGCGCGTCTATTTTGTTTAGAGACGCTAAGAAGGCAAGTATTGCGGCAGAGAACTTAAAAATAACCGCGACAGACATTGTGGGGCTTGGAGTGGCAGATGGGGTTATTAAGGAGCCTTTAGGCGGCGCCCATAATGATGTGGATTTTACAGCTAATAGTATTAAAGAAGTGATTTTAACAGAGTTGGGAAAATATAAGAAAATCAAAGCAGATAAAATAATGAAGGAACGATACCAAAAGTTTCGTTCTTTCTCTGAATTTGAAACAGATTCTTTAGATTAGGTTTTTTAGTTCCAGAAGATTTTTAATTCCTATTAATTCTATTTTTGCCGGTGTTTTAATTTTTTCCCGTTCAATATTTTTTTCGGCTATAATAACTTTTTTAATGCCTAACTGAGTAGCCGTAAAAATTTTTTGCTCTAAATAATTTACAGGAAACACGGTGCCTAATAGAGAAATGTCGCCGGCAAAAGCTATATTTGAAGGAAGTACTTTTTTTGTAATAGCAGAAAAAATAGAGGCGAAAATAGCTAGTCCCCACCCATTGCCCATTTTGATAATGTCAGGATTAGAGAAATGAATGTGCAAATTTTTGTTTTCAAAAAAGTTTGGAGGGAAGTTGAAATTTGGAGCGTTTTGTTTTAAATATGATACGGCTACTTTTATAGTTTCACGGACAGCAAAATCAATATTGCCGGTGGCAATTACTTCTCCTTTTCCAGGAATAAAAATGGATTCAATCGGTAAAATGTTGCCTACCATACCAATATTATAAAGAGCTAAACTGCGGCCAGGTTGATTAATAGTGCTGGTAAAAGTTTTTATTTGGGGGGTTCCCAGATAAAAACGAATGTTTTTTTTGGAAAAGGATTTTAGGATTTTTTCACCTTTGACTATTTTTAAAGATATTTTTCTTAAGATTTTTTCTAAGCATCTTTGAATTTCTCGAATACCGCTATCAGACGTGTAGTTTAAAATGATATATTCTATTAAATTAGAAGATAGTTTTAGGGGGATTTTGATACCGTATTCTTTTAGTTTTTTAGGTAATAAATAATGTTTTACTACTTCTATTTTTTCTTTGAAGCTATAACCGGTGATGGTAATTATTTCTAATCTATTTAAAAGCGGTTCTGGAATGTCGGAGAGATTGTTTGCAGTACAAATAAATAAAATTTCCGAGATATTGAACGGAATTTGTAGATAATGATCAAAAAAGGCTTTATTTTGAACGGGGTCTAGTATTTCCAAAAGAGCTGAAGAAGGGTCTCCTTTAAAATTAGTGGCTATTTTATCTAACTCATCTAGTAAAATAACTGGATTAGCGGTTTTGGTTTTGTAAAGAGAGGCAATTATTTTGCCTGGATTAGCGCCAATATATACGCGACGATGTCCTCTTAGTTCAGCCTCATCGTTGATGCCGGCTAAAGAGACACTGACAAATTGGCGATTTAAAGATTTGGCAATGGATTTCACTAAAGAGGTTTTACCGACACCGGGTGGTCCAACCAAACAAAGGATATTAGATAGAGATCGGGTTTTAGATAGTTTGGTAGTTGCCAGATATTCTAAAATACGTTGTTTAACTTCATCTAACCCGTAATGGTTTTTGTTTAGTAAATTTTGAACTTTAGCAATACTGATTTGGCTTTTGTCTCTTTTTTTCCAAGGAAGGTTTAGCAGAAAATCTAAATACACTTTAATGGAGCCGGACTCATAAGAATCGGCTCCTAATTTTGCTAGTTTTTTTAATTCTTTATGTAATTCTGCGATACCAGATGGAGGTAATGGTAAATTGTTGATTTTATTTTTGTAGCTTTCTATTTCCGGAGTTTCTGTAGTTGAAGTGTCTAATTCTGTTTGTATTTCTTTTAATTTGGTTTTTAACCAATATTCACGTTGTTCTTTTTCTAAGATTGAATTTACTTTTTCGTCTATATTGTTTTCTATTTTTTGTGTGGTTTTAAGGTTTTCTATTTCGTTAGTAATAATGGCCTTAAGCATTTCTAGTCTTTTAGTAAGGTCGAGTTCTTCTAGTAAGATTTGTTTTTTTTCTAAAGATATTAATAAATACGAGCTGATAATATCCGTAAGCCCGGATAAGTCTCGTAAATCTAAAATAGAGAGCAGGGCTTCTCCAGAATCTTCTTTATGGGTAGTATCTAAATACTCTTTGAAAAGGCCTAAGATTTCATGCGCTAATTCTTTGGATTTTTGAGGGTTTTTATTAGTTTCTTTGACCTCTGTATAACTAGCGGTGTAAAGATTGTTTTTATTTTTGATGATTTTTTTTAATTGGACTCTTTTTTTGCCTTCTAAAAGTAAAGTAGAGGAGGATTCTTTTTTATTTAGACATTCGATTAATTCTGCTTTAATGGCGATGGTAGTAGTATGATGTTCTTTAGAAACAAGTTTTTTGTTGTTGGTATTAAAAATAAAAAGAAGTTCGGAATTCGGTGAAATGTTTTCCAGAAAATCGATTTCCGTTTCAATCTGGCAGACTGAGGATGGAAAAATGATTTTTTTTTGGTTAACTAATAATGGTAATAAAAGAGGTTGACTCATTTTTTTATAAAGCTTTTTCTTCTTCTAGTTTTTTAATAATGTCTCGAGAGATGTTGTCATGCATATATTTTTTAACATCTTCTTTTTTTATTATAATATTTTTTTCTCCTTTAGCAACAGAAGAAGGGGCTTCATACATAAAATCGAGCATTAAACCTTCTACGATAGTTCTTAATGCACGGGCTCCGATTTTTCGTTTGACTGCAATTTTAGCGATGAGCTCTAAAGCTTTGGGGTGAAAATTAAGATCGACCCCATCGATATCCATGAGTTTTTGAAATTGTTTGACGATAGCATCTTTTGGATCTTGTAAAATAGAGGTCAAACTTTTTTCATCTAATTGATGAAGCGGGGCCATGACAGGTAATCGGCCAATAATTTCTGGAATGAGCCCGTAACTTAATAGATCTTCCGGTTGAATATATTCGTAAATGTTTTCGTATTTTTGATGAGGTAATTCTTTTTGAGAAATAAAACCTAGGGGCTGACGTTTTATTCTTTTTTCGATTATTTTTTCAATGCCATAAAAAGCCCCGCCTGCTATAAACAGAATATTTGTGGTGTCTACAACGAAATATTCTTGGTGCGGGTGTTTACGACCTCCTCTAGCAGGGACATTGACCTGGGCACCTTCTAATAATTTTAAGAGGGCTTGTTGTACGCCTTCTCCGGAAACGTCTCTAGTAATAGACGGATTTTCGGATTTACGAGAAATTTTGTCGATTTCATCTATATAAATAATTCCCTTTTCGGCTTTTTCGACATCATTGTCAGCTAGTTGGAGTAATCGAAACAGCATACTTTCCACATCGTCGCCAACATAGCCGGATTCGGTCAGGGTAGTGGCGTCAGCTATGGTAAAAGGCACGTCTAATAGTTTGGCAAGAGTTTGCGCAAACAATGTTTTACCAGTACCGGTAGGCCCAATCAAAAGTATATTGCTTTTTTTGAGTTCTGTTTCCGGATATTTAAGACTGTGGCAATTATTGCGTTTATAATGATTGTAAACTGCTACGGAAACAATTTTTTTGGTTAAGTCTTGTCCGATAATATAGTTGTTTAGCCAAGCGTGAATTTCTTTTGGTTTTGGTAGAGCCGTAACTTTTTTTGTTTTTTCTTTTTTTGATGTTGCAGGTGTTTTGGAGGTAATGATATGTGCACAGGCCATGATGCAGTCTTCACAAATAAAAATACCTCCGGGTCCCGCAATTAGCTGAGAGATGCCGTCTTGTGGTTTTCCGCAGAAGGAACAGGTGATAGTTTCTTTCTTTTTTGATGTCATTATTTTTTCGCGATAATGTCGTCAATAAGTCCGTATTTTACAGCTGCTACAGCATCTAAATAAAAATCACGGTCGGCGTCTTTTTCTATTTTTTTGATATCTTGTTTGGTATGTTTTGCTAAAATATTATTGAGAATATGTTTAATTCTTAAAATTTCTTTTGTTTGAATTTCGATATCAGTAGCCTGACCTTGGGCTCCGCCTAAAGGCTGATGAATCATGATTCTGGCGTTTGGTAGAGCAAATCTTTTACCAGGTTCGCCTGCTGCTAATAATACAGCTCCAAAGGAAGCTGCTTGTCCGAAACAAATAGTGGAAATTTTAGTTTTCAAATATTGCATAGTGTCATAAATGGCTAGACCGGCTGTAACAACGCCACCAGGGCTATTGATGTACATATAAGCATCTTTTTCTGGATCTTCCGCCTCTAAAAATAAAAGTTGGGCAATGATAATATTTGCCGTGTGATCATTGATTTCGTCAGTGATAAAAATAATTCTTTCTTTTAATAATCTGGAGTAAATATCGTAAGATCTTTCTCCTCTACCGGTTTGTTCAACTACCATAGGAACTAAAGTTGACATAATAATTGGCCTTTCTGCTTTTTTTGATTTCGTACTATTTAGCGCTAGTTTATTTTAGCATTTTCAATTAAAAAATCGTAAGTTTTTTTATTGCTTAGTGCGGCTTTGACGTCTTCCGGATGTATATTTTCCGGTTTTGTTTTTTGAGCCGCTGCGATTGTTTGGATTTCAGTATTTATTTCTTCTTCGGTGGATTCTATTTTTTCAGTAAGGGCGATGGCCTCTAAAGCTAATTGAGATTGGATTTTTTTGATAGCATTTTCTTTTAGCTCAGCTTTTAAGCTTTCTTGAGTTTTACCAACTAGAGACATATATTTATCTAAAGACATTCCAGACTGTTTGAGGTTCCATTCAAAATATTTAAGCATATGATCAATCTCATGGTTGATCATTGGTTCTGGAATATCCATTTTTATGTTATTAATAACAGCTGTCATAATATCTTCATGTAATTTTTTTTCGCTTTCTGTTTTGGCCTTAGCTTCTAAATTTTTTCTGACTTGTGTTTTTAATTCAGTTAAGGTTTTGAAGGGAGTGTTTTGGGCAATAAATTCATCTGTTAATGCGGGCACTTTTTTACTTTTTACTTCTAGAATGGTTACTTTAAAGTGTACTTCCTTTTTGGCGATATCTTTAATGCTAAAATTTTTAGGGTATTTTATAACAAAATTTTTAATGTCTTCTTTTTTCAGGCCTAAAATTGTATTTTCAAATTCTTGTCCATAAGGGCTATTGCTATTTAAAAAGAGCCGGGTGTTTTTTTTGGTCCAGTTTTCGTAATTTTGATTATCTATAGAAGCTTCTATATCAAGATTGACGAGATCTTCTTTTTGACTTGGTCTGGTTTCTGTCAAATATTCTGTACGGCTTTTTTGAAGATTTTCTATTTCTTGGCTAACTTGTTCTTCGGAGATGTCTGTAGATTCTTTTTTGACTTTAAGACCTTTATATTTACCTAGTTTTACAATAGGTTTAACTTCAACATCGCAAGAAAATTTAAAGTTTTTACCCTCTTCATATTTTCCTAATGTGAAATTTTGTGGCATATCAACTACTTCTAGTTTTAGTTCATTTAAAGCTTGCCAATAAGCTTCATTGACGACAATCATAATAGCTTCTTGTTCGATTATTTCTTTACCATACTGTTTTTCAAAAATGTCTCTAGGTACTTTTCCTTTTCTAAATCCTGGTGCCTTGGCATCTTTAACTACTTTATGAAAAGCTTTAGATAAGGCCTTAGTGATTACTTCTGGCGATTCTTCTATTTCCAAGAAGAATTTATTTTTTTCTCGTTTAGATTTCAATATTTTCATTGTTTTTTTTTCCTTTATATCCTTCTCTTCTTGGGGAAGGGGGGGATAGTTAGTAGTTTTAGAAAGTATATTATATTTTATGGTAATAGGTTTGTCTACTTGAACTCTCTTTAGACTTATTTTGTATTGGAAGAGTTTGCGCGGGAGGAAGTGGATGCGAGCGTCTAGAATTTTAGAATGGTAAGTCCTAATTCATCTTGAATTTGTTGGATAGTACTGACCATAGATTGATCAATAGGAATACCATTTTTTAGACTATCTTGTTCAGCTAGATATTCTTTTTGACCTGGATAATATACTCGATCGGTACCTGGGAGTTTGGGACTGTTTTGGATTTGGGTTAATAATTCATTTAAATTTTTTAGATAATCAGCGGCAGAACGAAAGGTGGTTTCAAGCTTGGTGCAGCGGAAGTAATGTGATAATTCGTGAGGGATAGGCTGGTTGTTTTGGTCACGGCCGGAAGTACCAAGTGAGGAAGGGCCGGTGCTGAGCAGAGATTTTGTTTCTTCATTGAGGGCAAAGCAAGTGCCTTTGTGTCCATGTCCACCTTTGGATTCGTTAAGGCCGCCAACTGGCGTATTAAACGCAGTTTTTTCTCGGACTTGTTTGAGTGCTTGGACTGCATTTAGGATGGGCTGGCCTTGCATATCATAGACATAACCTTCTGGAAGTGGGATGCCCATTTTGACATATTTTTCAGTATTTCCATTATGCTTTGACGCTGTGGCGCAATCCGGGCAAAAGAAAATACCAGGAGATAGCTCAACAGCGGCAGCAATTGGATTGGTCCCGATCATAGGCAAAGCGGAATTAACCATAGCCACGGACGGGCGGGCGTTAGTGCCGCATTCGGCATAGTATTTACCACCGGAGGCCATCAAGGTAACCCAGTTGCGACCGGTGCCAAAGTGGTTGGAGTTTTTGACAGAAACAAAACTGGAACCATAGGTTTCGGCTAGAGTCATGGCTAAAGAAGAAGCGTAGTGGGACGCCACAAAGCCTAAGCCATGATGAGCATCAACTAAAGCTTGAGAATGATCTATTTTAACAGTGGGAAGAGCGTTGGGATTAATGATGCCTTGTTGAATTTTTTTAAGGTATATTTCGTATAGGCGGTTGATACCGTGGGTGGAAATCCCCCATTTGTCATTGTCGGCAAGTTTTTCTGCGGCTAGGGCGGCAAATCCGGGTCTGACATCTACAGCTAAAAGAGTTTTATAGACGAAGTATTTGTGGACGGACTGGGGGATGCGGAAATTGTTTTGGCCTTTTGGTATAGTTATTTTGTATGGGGTTGATATTTCTGCAGGGATTTTTTCGGCTATGTCTGCAGGTGACCAGGTAAAGGATGTTTTAGGCATTTTTTGCTCCGTTTATAAAGAATGATTTTATCTTAACATAATATAATTATACTCGAACCGAAATAAAAATTGGAAATTCAAATTTTTTTTCCTTTCGGTTGATGTATAGAATTTGGAGGTAGGTGCGTTTTTTAGTGATTTTAAGGTTAGGGTTAAGGTTAAGGTTAAGGAAATAAAAAATGGGGATTTTTTATTTGGAGCGGGATACCAGATTCGAACTGGCGACCTTCTGCTTGGCAAGCAGACGCTCTACCAACTGAGCTAATCCCGCTTTATCTTTCGTCAAATATAGCATTTCATACTAAATTTGTCGCGGGAATATATTAGCATATTTTTAATTTTGACGGCAAGGATACGGTTAGGTATTGGACGAATAAGTGGTTACTCTTTTGTTTTTTTTCATTTCGGTTGATGTATATATATTTAGAAAATTTGAATTATTTAGATGTACGAATTAAACTAGGTGTATCATTTATTTTGATTGTCGTAAAAAAAGCGGAGTGTTATTAGTAATAGTATGAATAAAAAAAGTATTTTATTGTTTTTGAATATAATTATTTTGGTGTTTGTGAGTTCTGCAATTTTGGCGGATGAGCCAAAGATAATAAAGAACAATCAATTAATTATAAAAATTGAGAAAGGCCTGCATTGGACGCATCGGCTTAAGCTGATTCCTTTTGTTTTGGAGCTGGATACGCCTCCTCAAATTGCGGTATGGATTGAAGATGTGGATGGGAACTATATTGACACTCTTTTTGTGACAAAATTGATGACAGTATGGGGGACGCAGAAAAAAAGAAGAAAAGAGGCCTTGCCTTATTGGGCGCATAAGAGAGGATTGATTGGAAAAAAAGGACTATATCTTTCGGAAAAGGAAAGACTGATTATTGATGCGGTGACATCGGCTACACCTAGAGATAGTTTTGAATTTGTTTCTTCTATAGTGGATAATTCAACTAAATTTGTGGTTATGGCAGAATTAAATGTTTCTTTGGATTATAATGCGGATTTTCCAAATAAAGCAAAAATTGGCGATGAAAATTATACAGGTACTAGTGGACAGCCAGCTGTAATATATAAAACAATGGTTGATTTAAACACAGAAAAAGCTTTGTATACTATGGAGCTTGTTGCTCATAGTAGTCCTGATGGAGAAGACGATGGGTTATATAGTGATTTAGATAAATTAACAACAGGACAAGAGATCGTAGAAGAAATAAGTATAGAAGTTAAAAAAGATTAAGCGAAATGATAAATATGAACAATAAAGTAAAAAAAATTAGTATTATAGGTATATTTTTAATAATCAATTTATTAGTTATAAATTCAGCGGTATATGCTGTTTATGATCAGTTGATTGATCCTGATTTTGCGCATAATGAAACCATAAAATATGATTTTTTTGGTAAGGATAAAAATGAAGAGTTTAAAGGAAGTTACAAGATTAATTATCAGGTTAAGGATAATAAGTATCTGGTAAAAACAGATTTGAGATATGAGGGATCTAAATCGGTTAATAAAAGTGAAGCATTGCTTGATAAATTAGACCTGAAACCGCTGGAATCAAGTTTTATTTGGCAAGGTACAGGAGCTAGTTATGAAAGCTATGCTAAATGGAATTATGGAAAAAATAAGATAGAGAGAAAAATAATACATAAAGAAAAAGAGAAAGAGAAAATTAAAGAATATGAATTGGATATGTATGATTTGTATGTTACGGATGCCATGATTTTACCGGTAATTCCTTTTTATCCATTTGAATCAGAAAAGAAAATGTCTATTTCTATGCCTTGGGTAAGAGTGGATATAGAAGTAGATGATGAGGAAAAGCTGAAAATTAAGGATAAGGAAATTGATTGTTATAAGGTGTACGCGCAGCCTTATTTTACCTTTTTCTTTTTTTCTTGGGCGATAGGGGATAGGAAAAGTACTTTTTGGGTTTCAAAAGGGGATAAGCCTAGGATAATGAAAGTAGAAACTTCTTTTTATGGACCACAGATGAGTTTTGTGATTAAAGAGTAAATTTATAGATTTAAGTTTTGGCTGTAGATATAAATATCGCCGATAGTTGTAATAAATAATTGATCAAAAGACGCTTTGTTTGCGCGGCTTTGACTGGTTTCGTTGCTTAGATCTATTTTGTTAGAAGCGAGTCCGAGATATTGTAACGGCAAGTTGGTTAATGGAGTGATGTCTGTAATATTATTATAGTAAAGATTTAACTCTTCTAAAATTGTCGCGAGAGGTGTAAATCATTTTTTCCAGAATCGGATCAATAACTATACTGGGGTTGGGTATCTATAGCAATGCAAGCGTCAGATAATTGTCTATAAGTTTCTTGGTTTGCGCGGCTTTGACTTGTTGCTGTGCTTATAGAGATTTTATTGAAAGAAAGCCCTATCCATTCTAACGGACTATTTATTAAGCTAACTAATGGAGTGATATCTGTAATATTATTAGAGAAAAGATTTAACTCTTCTAGATTGGTAAGATTTTTTAGAGGGGTAAGATCAGAGATTTGGTTCTCTTCTAAATTTAATTTTTTTAGACTGGTAAGATTAGCAAGAGAACTAATATCTTGTATATATGCGTAGTTTATTATTAGTTCTTCTAAATTAGTAAGATTTTGTAAGGCGCTAATGTTCGGTAAAGCGTTAAGTTGGGTTGAAGGTATATTACTTATAGATAATGTTTTTAGATTAGCACAATATTCCAATCCTTTTAAATTACTAATATTTTCATTCGCGGATGTTGAATTGGTGGTTAATCTTGTAATTGTAGCTAATTCGGATTCAGTAATATTTCCAGAAGGTTTGTTGAGAGCGGTGCGAATTGCATTTTCGAGAGCCTGGTCAGGAAAAATACTGTCATCGTTAGTTTGTTGTGCCTGTTGAATGGTCTGGTTTGCTGATGCTAGGGCCTCTTCAAGAGCGTCTATATTCCCTAGATCAAGGCTAGGAGTTGTAATGGTAAATTTAACGGGTATTGTAGTCCAATTTGAGTTTAAGTCTTTAGCAAAAAGGCTAAAATAATAAGTGGTATTTTGTGTGTATTCATAAGAAAAGCTGGTTTCGGTACCTGAATATAACGAATCACCTTCAATAATAGATTCTGGATATTTTTGTATTGAGTACCGTATAGCAATGCCGGCAAATTCAAGATCTACAGGGTTGGTCCATGATAGAGTAATGGTTTCGTCGGTTAGGGTAGCTGTGAAATTTGTAGGTAAGCTTGGAGGCGTAAGGTCTTGGACGTTTGATTCTATCTCATCTACTTGGTTTTCCAATGCGGCTTCTGCTGTGTCTACTAAACTTTGTAGTTTTCCACAACTATTCAGGAAAAGAGCACAGCTAAAAAGGAAGATGATTAGATATTTTTTTTTGTTTTTCATAATTAATTATCGATAGTAGGCTAAGAAAAATTTCACTTTCTTTAATTTTAACTTAGTTTTTTGTATAAAATCAAGCTTTTTGGCAACTTAGGATATGCAGTATTCTGGTTTTTTGTTAGCTAAGCTTTTCTATTCTTAATAAAGATAAAAGAGAATTTAAGTGGCGATGTTTTCCAGTGAGATGTGAAACTGGCGGCAAGATATAGGTATGAATGCCCGCTTTGCTGGCGGCACCGTCGGCATTATGATTGTCCCCGACCATGAGCATTTCGGAGGTTGGAAGGTGAGGGTATGCTTGGGCCGCGATTTCAAAAATTTTTTGATGCGGTTTTTCGTAACCTAGTTCATAGGACAAGAAATATTTATCAATATATTTATCTAAATCAGCGGTGATAAAAGCGGGGCGAATGTCCCAGCCAATATTACTGATGATAGCGATTTTTAGGTTGTTTTCGGCCAGAGTTTTTAAAATTGTTTTAGTGTCAGAAAAGGGGGGCCAGTTATTGTTATCACTTAGACAGGT
>JABGVJ010000071.1 GCA_018646105.1 bacterium | reverse complement strand
TTAATTACCAAACCATATGGCATGATTTTTGTAACAGGTCCTACTGGTAGTGGTAAAACCACGGCCCTTTATTCTATATTAAGCCAACTTAATGCCCAGACTAATAATATCGTGACCATTGAAGATCCGGTAGAATTCAAACTTAATGGTATCAATCAAACCCAAATAAATGCCAAAGCAGGCGTTACTTTTGCCAATGGTCTACGTGCGATCCTCCGGCAGGACCCGAATATTATTATGGTAGGAGAGGTTAGAGATTTAGAGACAGCACAAATTGCCATTCAAGCAGCTTTAACCGGTCACTTGGTTTTGAGTACTTTACACACCAATGATGCGCCATCTGCTGTTACCAGACTTTTGGATATGGGTATAGAACCTTTTTTAATCTCATCTACTGTGATTGGCTCTGTCGCGATCCGCTTAGCTCGCAAACTTTGTACAGAATGTCATGGCAAAGGTTGTACATATTGTTATCATATTGGTTTAAAGGGCCGAACCGGTATTTTTGAAGTAATGTCTGTAACAGATGAAATCAAAAAACTGATTTTAGAGCGAGCTTCTTCTACAGCCATCAAGGATCTGGCTATTACTCAAGGGTTTAAAACATTACAAGTAAATGGTCAAGAAAAAATAAAACAAGGGGTTTGTTCCCCAGATGAGGTAAAAAGAGTTGTCTATTCCTAAAGAAAACGCACTGGTTTTCAGCCAGCAATTAGCTAATTTGATTAAAGTAGGGATTTCTTTGACCAAAGCCTTGCAGGCCCTAGAAACTCAGGAGCAAAATAAAGAATTTAAAGCTATTATTAAGCAGGTTTATTTAGATGTCGAAGGTGGCTCTATTTTTTCTGAAGCTTTGGCTAAATATCCGCAAGTTTTTTCTCGGTTTTATGTCAATATGATTTATGCCGGTGAACAAGGGGCGGGTTTTGCGTTAGTACTTGATTATATTTCCTCGTATTTAGAAAAAGAGCTTTATTTAAAAACAAAAATCAAAAGTGTTTATATGTATCCATTAGTAGTAGGGGTTCTATGTTTTATAATTGTAGCTTTTTTAGTAATGGTTGTAGCACCAGTTTTTGTGAAAGTTTATCAACAATTAGGGGTTGCCTTACCTATGCCTACCAGAATAGTACTGGGTCTTAGTCAAGTTATTCAGCAATATTGGTGGCTAATAGCAGCTTTTTTTGGTGCTACATATTTTGGTTTGCGCTATTTAAAAAAGCAGGTATTAGGCCAGAAAATTTTAGGCTGGCTACAATTTCATTTACCTGTTTTTGGAGAATTTAACCGTCAAATAGCCGTAGCTAATTTTGTACGCACGTTAGCTACTATGCTAGTTTGTCACGTTCATTTAAACAAAGCTTTTACTATTATGCAAAAAATAGTAAAAAGCAGACCTATTTTAAAAGTACTCGATGATTGTATCCGTACAGTTCAGGGCGGCGGTAGGTTAAGTGACGTTTTGGCTAAAAGTCGTATTTTTCCACCCGTCTTAGCTCAAATTACTTATGCCGGAGAGGAAAGCGGGGCTTTGGGAAAATTATTAGATAAATATGCACAGAGCCTGGATCAGGATGTCGAATATAAGGCTAAAAAAGTTATTATTCTGATAGAACCGACTTTGACGATTCTTTTAGCAGGTATTGTAGGGTTTATTGCTTTAGCTATTTATTTGCCTATGTTTGATTTAATAAAGTTGGTTTCGTGATTTTTTAGGAGCCCCCTGAAAACTCACCCCCTGTCACCAAGGGTGAAATCCCCCCTCTTTTTGAATAAAGAGAGGGGGGATTTCGGAAAATTAAATTATTCCCCTTCTCCTAAGAATAGGAGAAGGGGTTAGGGGTTGAGGTTGATGGTGAGTGTTATTTTGACATTAATTAACTTTAGGTTATGATATTGAATAGAAAAGAAAAAAATTAAAAAAGAAAGGTTTGAAAAAAAAATGAAAAATAATAATAAAGGGTTTACTTTAATTGAGGTTATGTTAGTTATTGTTATTATTGGGATCCTGGCAGCGATTGCCATTCCTAGATATGTACAAACTAGCACAGACGCTAAAATTAAAGCAGATAATGCTAATATCGCTAATATTAATGCTCAATGGGAGACTAAAGCCATCAAAACTGACGCTTATGGTACATTAGCTGCTTTATTAGCTGATACCGCTTATTTCCCTGATGGCGCACCTGTTTGTCCTTTTGGTACAGCCTACGCAGACGCAGATGCAGATAGTAGAGTAGACGCTCATTCACATTAGATAGCGATGGTTTTGAGGCTAAATCAGACGGGGTTTACTTTAATGGAATTAATATTAGCAGTAGCTATGCTGGCTATTATTTTAGCTATTGCTATTCCCCGTTTTGATGTGCCGTTGACCACCAAACTTAGACTAGAAAACGAAACGCGCAGAATACAAGCGGATTTATTTTTAACCAGAAGACTTGCGATTACTCATAGAGATACCTATATTTTAAAAGTATATCCCGTAAAAAATGAATATGCGATTTTTAAAAACAGGGTAGTTCCGCAAAATCAAATAGGTGAAACACGTATCATAAAAACGCAGATTAGCGCTAGTGGTGATAATAATTTTATCTTTGAGCTTTTAGGCAACCTAGCTGCTAATAGTGGCACTAATCTAAACTTGAGTTCTGGTGTCTACCAATACGAAATCTCCGTGATCATACCTACAGGAAAGGTTAATATCACAGAACTATGAATAAAAAAGGTTTTAGTTTAGTGGAAGTATTAACAGCAGTCGCTTTATTAGCACTGGTCTTAACTGTTTTAATGCAAATTGTGCCTTCTATGCTACAAATAGGTCGAAAAGTAGAGATAAATAGCAAACTTAGCTTTTTAGCCGAACAAAAAATAGAAGAAATAATCAGCTTTACCAAAAGCAACCATGTTTCTTATGGCTTCAATAATAATTATACTCAAACAGCTACAGCTTTTGCCGCGCCAGACACAGTATATAAATTTACAATCTCAGATGATCAGAATGCCAATCTTAAAACTTTATCAATAACAGTCTGGAAAGATGTAGATAATAATAACGTACTGAATACAAATGAACATTCCTTTATTTTAGATACTAAGGTGGTTAATAGAAATTGAAAAATAAAGGGGTTACTTTACTTGAAATGATTTTAGTTGTAGCCATTATTGGGGTCATCTTTATAGCCATAGTGCCTTTTTTTTATACCATTAATCAAAGCTGGGGAGTAGCAGAACGAAAATCAGCCCTTCTACAAAATGCCCGCATAGGACTGGATAAAATTAATAGAGAGCTCAAAGAAGCCAAAAGCATAGTTAGCGTTACCACAGCATCAGATATTAATGGTCACTTAGTTTACTCTGATCAAAGTAATAACCAAAAAGAATTTCTCAGGTATACGGACGGTACTAATTATTTATTGGGTTATGTAGAAAATCAGGTGACATATCCTTTAGCCGGACCGTTGGATAGTTTGATTTTTACTTGTTATCAGGCAGATGCCGTAACGCAAACTATCAATAATTCAGAAATTAGAAATATTAAAATTGAAATGATCTTGTCTGATGACCAAAATAAAATTTCACCCCAAACTTTATCTACTTACGTTTCTCTAAGGATAGAGCCTAGCGTCATAACTCTCGTAATTAATGAAATTATGTATAATCCAGAAGATAGTATCCAGGGTAATGAGGATAATACATATGAATATATTGAGCTTTATAATAATACCGATACTGCTATTGATGTTGCTGGCTGGATTGTTCAAGGATCTGGTTCGGAAACAGATATTATTGTAGGTGACGCGGTTAATGGTACAGGTACTACGCTTATTCCTGCTTTTGGTTATGCTCTCATTACAGATACAGATACCAAGATTTATGACCAGGGCTCACCATTTACCGTCGCTGCCGCGGCCATAAAGCTGCAAGTAAATGATACTAAGATAATCAGTGGTTTAAATAACGCATCCGATACCATTACTCTTTCAGATAGTACACAGACAGAAGTAGACAGTGTCACTTATTTTGATACCTGGGGACAAGGCGCCTCAGATGGAAATGGAAGCAGCTTGGAACGTATTAGTGCCACAGCTCCTTCATATGATTCTAATAATTGGGAGGATAGTGTATTAAATGGCACACCTGGTTTCGCGAATTAAAAATAATCTGAAAACAAAAAATAATCAAAAAGGTGTAGTTCTAGTCCTTACTGTGTTTGCTATTGCTTTTAGTTTTATTTTAATTCTCGGTGTTTTAGAAATTAGTACCATTGATTTACAAATAGTACGTAATTATCAAAAATCTGTCCGAGCCTTATATATTGCAGAAGCGGGCGTAGAAGACGCCATATATGAATTACGGCAAAATCATCTTTGGAATACTGGTTTTACCAATAAACTTTTTGCAAATGAGACCTATACCGTCACGATTACAAATAATTACCCCAACGTGATTATTAATACCACAAGCACAATAACTGGGAATTTTCAAAAACAGATGCAGGTTCAGATTTCTATTAGCGGCCCGCCATACACACCTCCTTATCCAGTTAGGGTTGTGGCATGGCAAGAAATTTAAGATATAATAAAAAACATGAAGATAAATAATTTTTTTAAAAACTCTTTATCAGTTATCGGCTTGAATATCAGAGAAGACAAAATAACTGCTATTAGCTTAAAGAAAAGTGATAATGATTATAAATTAAATAAAATCGTCACTATTACTACTCCAACAGGGTCTATTAAAGAAGGGGTAATCATTGCGCCTGAAAAAATATCTTTAGCCCTAAAAGAATTATGGTCTAAAAATAAACTAAAACCACGTCAGGTTAATATATCTATTCAAGGGCAAGACCTGCTGCTACGTTTAGTAACAGTCCCATCTGGAAATTCTGAAACTATAAAAAAAGTTTTAGCCGAAAAAATCAACCAATACATTGGTTTTGCAAACACAAAAACCGTTTTTAGCTGGGAAAATATCGAGACCATAAATGAAAAAGGTGAAAAAAAATTAAAACTACTTTTAGCAGTGGCAAAAGAAGAATTGTTAAATTCTTATCTTAAAGCACTCACACAAGCAGGACTATCCATCAATAAAGTCACTTTTTCTTCTTTAGCAGCCCTCAATGCTGTATATGATGGTAAATAGCAACGCCGACGTACAGATCAAAAAATATTTTTGGAAATAGCCGATTATCAAACTTTTATTTTTATTTTGAAATCAGGAAACATCCAGTTTATCCATAGTCTTAATTTTGGTACCCAAAATTATCTTACTTCTAGTCAATGCTTAAAAACTTTAATTGAAGATTTTCAAAAAATACTAGCTTCCTATAATCAGGAAAACAAAATAACCAAAATTATGCTCAGTTTTACTAATTCAGAATTAGTACCAGTGCTAAAACAGCTTGAAAAAACATTAAAATTACCTCTGGATACAGGGGAGGGGACTATAGAGAAAAAAGAGCTGCGTTTAGAGATGGTCGCAGTAGGATTGGCCAGTGCCCCAAAAAGTAAAATCAATCTTTTACCGGACAAAGCACAAAAAACCGAAAAATTAAAAAGCCAATTTGTTTATATTAAATATTTTCTTTTGGGCGTTTCTTTTTTGATTTTAGTGTTTTTGGGATTGCTTTACATCCGTACTTTAAGGCTGGATTATCAAATAACAGAAATAAAAACCAAATTAAATGATCCAAATATTCAATTTCAACGTTTGAACAAAATAGAAAATAAAATTCAAAAAGTACAAAAGTTAAATACAGGTAGGATGAAAATAGCCCGAAAATCAGTTTCTTTTTTATGGGATGATCTACTTACAGAGTTTGCAAACCTAGTTCCACAGGGCGTTCATTTAATACAAATAGAGGCGCCACAAGGACAACAAATGATTTTAAGGGGAGAAGCCAAGGCCATCAAAGAAGCCTTTAATTTTGTGCAATTATTAAATACCAGTAAATATTTTAAAGAGGCGAATTTGCAAAATATTAAACAAATCAAAGAAAAAAAATTGTTTGATTTTAATATTTCTCTGGAAAGAACTAGGTTATAAAGGATGAATAAAATAAAAGAAATAATTTTAAATACTAGTTTACTGCAACGCCTAATTGTAGTTTTTCTGCTTTGTTGTTTTATGATTTTTGGGATGCATAGCGTAATCCTGAAACCTTATCTGATACATTATAATTCTTTACAAGGAGAATTGCGCGCACAGCAAAATTTACTTGCTCTTAAACTCAAACGCACAGGCTCGTTACCAGAATTTGAAAATAAATATTTAAAAATGGCCAAAGAATTAGCAGTCACAAATCAATATTATTTTACAGAAACCGAATTAGATCTATTAATGAACCAATTACCTAAAATTATTAGTAAAACCGGAAATAAACTTATCAGCATTGATAAGCAAAGTGTTTATCAGCAAAATAAACTACAAATAATCAAAAAATATATCCTTGATTTAGATTTAGCTAACCAAAAAGCTATTTTTGAATTTTTGGATAAACATCAGGATGACATAAATTTAGAAAACAAATCGGATATACGTACAAAATTTTTAAAAATGATCCCGAGAAACAAAAAAGCTAAGCTAAGAAATCTTTGGTATAAAACCAAGACAGACCCTTTACTAAAAATAAAAACACAAAAAGTCACTTTAGAAATTGTTCTTCAAGGCAGCTATAAAGGGTTACTGTATTTATTTAAGTGGTTTGATAAACAGAAAAAAATTATAAAATTAAATGAAATTGCTATTGCCGCTATGCAAGTTAATTCAGCTAAAATTGAGGCGGGATTTAATTTAACTATTTATAAGTTAATTGATTAAAAAGTTTTATAAGAATAGAATCTAAAATAATGGAGTTTAAAAAAAAATGTCCGCTAAAATCAAGATATTGATTTTCATAGTTATAACTAGTGCTATCCTGGTATTGTTTAGTGTATGGTGGGTTAGGACTTCCCCTAAAGATAACTCCTTTATACCAGATCCCACTAAATCCAGTCAGAATATTATTAGTAAAAACACCTTAAAACAAACCAACATACAACAAACACAAAAAAAGGGGTTGGAACGAGACCCATTTAAATTTGGCGTTTTGTCTACTTCTAAAAAAAAGGTGAAAAGAACCACAATTGTTTTACAGGGCTTTTTTAAACTAAATGGAGAGTACAGTGCCTTTATTAACGATAAATTAGTTAAGAAAAACGATAAAATCATAGATTGGACCGTGAAAAAAATAACTAAAAACCAAGTTGTTTTAGTTAAAAAGGGACAAAAAAAAATATTAAAAGCAAAAAAATATTAAAAAAATAAAAGGAGTTATAATATGAAAATAAAAAAAACAATCTTGGCTATGCTGATTTTAAGTGTTCTGTTAAACGTGAATATTTTTGGGAAAAATGTTCATGATAAATTAATTAGTTTGAATTTTAAAAACACTGATATCAAAACGGTTTTAAGCGCCTTTGCACAAAAAACAGGCTTAAATGTTATCCCAAATAAAACAGTGACCGGAAAAGTTACTGCTGATATCACCAAAATGAACGCATTAAAGGCCCTGGAAGGATTATTGGATGCATATGGTTATACCTACACACAAAAAGGGAAAACTCTTTATGTTACTTCTATCAAAACTAATAAAGGTTTAGTTTTACGAACTTTTTCACTTCAATATATTCAAGCCAACGAACTAAAAAATTTAGTCCTGGATATTTTAGATAAAAGTCTTGGAGAAGGCGTTTCTGTAAGCCCGCTTCTTAATTCTATAAGTATCCAAACTCGTCCGCAAAAAATGCAAATGATTTTGAAAATGATTAAAGATATTGATGTAGCGCCTATGCAAGTCCACGTTGAAGCAAAAATTATAGAGTTAAAGTCAG
>JABGVJ010000083.1 GCA_018646105.1 bacterium | reverse complement strand
TCTCCTAAAAACTTACCCACTACCGGCACTCCTTTTTTCACGCCTAATCCTAAAGTCGCTGTCATTGGTAAAGTCAAAGATTTTTCTTCTAATTCTGCCGTAGACGAGCTATCAATTCTATATATCTTACCCTGTAAAGTAGTAGCTACATTATTAAATACAAGACCCAAATTTCCTGACCCTAAAAAAGTATCAATCTTGGTTAAAAAACCCACGTCTGCACCTATCCCCGTACCAGTAAAAACATCTATCGGCGGCGTTTCACCATTCTGAAAAGCCAACATATCATCCATAGTCCACTCATATGTCAAACCGCCAGTAGCATTGTAGGTACGCACTCTTTGCAAATATTTAAGGGACACACCACCCGCTACTTGTTTACCAAAAACCTCAAACCATCTAGCTCCTCCAATATAAAGACCGGCATCAGTTAAGGTAGAAAGTTTCATTTTTAAAGATTTAGACATCGTGTCCGTAAAACTAAAACTAGTAAAAACCCCTATCCCAAAAGAAGGATTAGTAATTGCCAAAAGTGGACTTGCCGCAATTTCCGCGCCTATCTTCAATGGCACCAAACTATTCAAATTACTAATCAAATCCGTTGTACCACTACCAGAACTCAAATTCATCATATCTTGATATTTAGTAGCTATCTCACTATTTATTCCGACCAACATTCGTGGCCCTTTAATTCCTGGTAAACTAATATTAACCAAGTTAGCTGGATTCAAATATAAAGAATGCTCATTACTTACAACGGCAACTCCAGCACCGCCCATACCCATCTGGCTAATCCCCTTAAAAGCCACACCAGGCTCAGTACCAAAAACCGCGCTAGTTAAACTTAAAATTAAAATCACTCCCAAAAACTTTATCTTCATCTATAAAAACCTCCTTTTTTTACTTTTGATTATCTCTATTAGTTAAAAATATCGTCTAAGGCTGTTTGCAAATTAGCATCATCCGCCGAATTTGAGCTCACATATACCGTTGTATTATCTGAAAGAGTATAATTCCCGCCAGTAGCAGCTGTTGTATATAAGGTATTTAAAGCATCAGATTTATCAGTAACATTACCAAGTTCTGAACTTTGATCTGAAGATAAATTTTCAGCGTCATCAAAAGCTTCGTTTGCTTCACTCATATAATGAGTAGCACCATCATCCGTATTTCCATCTTGATTAGGATCAACTACTTCCTGCAAAGTTTCAAAATAAGTTTTAGTATCATCTTTAAGTTCAACGTCACCCTCTCCCACTGTGAAACTTTCATTAATCATATTTACCGCTGCTACCGCGTTTACAACGCCTCTGTTTATATTATCGTTTAGATCACCTTGATCTGCCGCGTTATTATAAGCATCAGCTGCGCTTTTTGCGTCCCCGCTTGCCACCAATTCTGTAAAAATTTCTGTTTCATCTGCGCCACTATCAGACAAATCCACTACTGTTTCCAAAATACTTAATGGTGTAATTTCGTTTGCCCCTAAAATAGCCTCTGCTTTTACTACATAGGCTGCTTTTTTCTCTTCATCTGTAGCCGTAGCACTAGCAATAATAACATCAGCCGCAGTTTCAATAGTTTGATAGTCTTCCGCTGTAGTCGCATCATCTATAGAATCACTTAAAGCATCAGCCGTAGTCGGTGCGGGAACCATCCCCATACTTGTAAAAACATTTGTGCCACATCCTGCCAAAAGAAAGGCAATGCCACACCCTACCACAAAAATATAAAATCCTCTTTTCTTTTTCATAAATACTCCTTTCCAAAACACTTTAAACTTTTTTAGAAATTTACTATTCTTTATATCTTTATACAATATTAAAATTAATGAAAATAAAACACAAGGAAAAAAAATGGTGATCCGGCAGGGACTTGAACCCTGGGCCACCTGATTAAAAGTCAGGTGCTCTACCAACTGAGCTACCGGATCATTAAACGACTTACAAATCTAACTTAAATTTTCCAAAAACGCAAGTATAGAAATTAAATCTACAATCATTCCCTAAAAAAAGGTTTCTAATTTCTAAAAATTCTGTTAAAATTTCTCAAGATAAAAAAATAAGCCTGAAAATGGAGAAAATAAAAAATGTCTTATAAGTGTGACACGTGTGGTAAAGGTAGCCTTCATTGTACAAAAGGAAAACATCGTCCTGGTAAAGCCAGTAAAAAATTCAGATATAGAGCTCAAAAAGTTATTAGAATTCTAAAACCCAATTTACACAATACTAAAATCAAACAAAACGGTATCGCGCAAAAATTAAGAGTCTGTACTAAATGTTTACGCAGCCTCATTTTTAAAACAGCTGAAAAAAATTAATTATTGAAAATATGTTTATTTAACTAAACAAAATTTTAAAAAGCCAGGTGATATATCCTGGCTTTTTACTTGTAAAAAGGAGAAATAATTATGTTCAAAAAAGTACTTATCGCTAATCGTGGTGAAATTGCCATACGCATCATCCGTGCTTGCAAAGAACTAGACTGCAAAACCGTAGCTATTTATTCTGAAGCCGACAAAGAAAGTCTCCATGTCAAACTAGCAGACGAATCTTATTGCATTGGTCCCGCACTTCCCAGTAAAAGTTACCTAAATATTCCAGCCATCATTTCCGTGGCTGAAGTTTCCGGAGCAGATGCTTTACATCCTGGATACGGATTTCTTTCCGAAAGTGCTTATTTTAGCGAACTTTGCCAAGACCACAAAATAACCTTCATTGGCCCTAGCCCTCAAAATATATCTTTAATGGGAGACAAAAGCCAAGCTAAAATCACGATGCGAAAATTCAACGTGCCCGTAGTTCCAGGATCAGTAGGCGTCATTAAATCAGAACAAGATTTGGAAAGCGTGGCAAAAAAAACCGGCTACCCGCTTTTAATAAAAGCCGTAGCTGGCGGTGGGGGTAAAGGCATGCGCATCGTCACTGAACAAGAACAACTAATCGAAATGTATAACATTGCTGTAGCCGAAGCTCTCTCCGCTTTTAATAATGGCGAGATGTATGTCGAAAAATATATTGAGGAACCCAGACATATCGAAATCCAAATTTTATCAGACAAAAAAGGAAATGCCATTCATTTAGGAGAAAGAGATTGTTCTATTCAAAGACGGCATCAAAAATTAATCGAAGAATCCCCTTCTCCTTTTTTAGACGCCAAACTTCGCGAAAAAATGGGAGCCGCGGCCGTAGCTGCAGCTAAAGGCATTAAATATCAAGGTGCCGGGACTATAGAATTTGTTGTAGACAAAAAGAAAAACTTTTATTTTATAGAAATGAATACCCGTATCCAAGTAGAACATCCCGTAACTGAAATGGTCACCAACGTAGACCTCATTAAAGAACAGATCAAAATAGCCGCTACCGGAAAATTAACCCTAAAACAAAGTGATATCAAACTCCAAGGACATGCCCTGGAAATGCGTATAAATGCCGAAGATTATCAAAAAAACTTCATGCCTTGTCCCGGAAAAATAAAACTCTATTTACCATCAGGAGGTATAGGCGTACGCGTAGATAGCCATCTTTACCAAGGATATACAGTACCCCCTAATTACGATTCTTTATTAGGTAAATTAATTGTCTGGGGAAAAGACCGTCAAGAGGCTTTAAAACGAGCCGAAAGAGCTTTAGATGAATTTGTCATAGATGGGCTTCCTACCACCATTCCTTTTCACCAATTAGTGCTCAAAAACGAAAAATTTAGAAAAGGAGATTTTGATACTTCTTTTATAGCTAAAAACTTTTAAAAAATATGGGAAAACGAAATACCGGCCGCAAACTGGCCATGCAATTACTTTATCAAGCAGATATCCGAAAAGAAACTATAAATTCGATTCTAGACGAGTTTACTCATAACACCAATTATTTGGAACCAACAAAAGAATGGAGCTGCTACTTAGCGGGGCAAACCTTTGCTCACAAAAAAGAACTTGATCAAATCATTCAAAAATATGCTATTGACTGGTCTTTAAACCGGATGAACGTCCTTGATAAAAGCCTATTACGTCTTGCTATTTTTGAAATACAATATACTGACACTCCACCAAAAGTTGTTGTTGACGAAATTGTTGGTATAGCCAAACGTTATTCTGCTGAAGAATCTCCAAAATTTATCAATGGCCTGCTAGGCGAGTTTTTAAAAAAAGAAATACTCTAATTTTTACCTGTTTTTTTAACTGTTTTTGCAGTTTCTTTTTTCTCTAACGCTTCTATTTTCTTATTCAAAACTTTTACTCTTCGCTTTTCTTTTAAAGATTCAAAAATTACTTTTAATTGTTTTAACAACGTTATATTACTACCCGCTAAGATCGTTGCTTTCTCAAACTGTTTATTTTTATTTTTAAAATCTTTTTCTTTTAAATAAATTTTTCCTAATTCCACATTAACCATAGGTATTGAAATTGATTTATTAATATCTCCCAACAATTCAGCTTTTTGTAAAACTTTTTTAGCTTCTTGCGTATTGCCTAATAGCAAATAAATTTGAGCCAACAAATATGTTGGTGCCGGACTATTAGGTTGTTTTGAGCTCAAAGCTTGATAAGCATTAATCGCTGTTTGAAAATCGCCTTTTTGAGTAGCGTCATAAGCCCTAATCATCTCATCCGAAATTTCCAACTTATGGCTCAATAAATACGCCTGAATACTATTCTGTAAAGCACGTGCTCTCTTCATACTCAAAAGAGCTTGTTTCTCTTTTTCTAGATCAAAATCAGCTGGTTTCTTTTTTACCTTTTTATCTAACACCTTAATAATATGATAACCATAGAGTGTCTTTACTGGCTTAGACATTTCGCCTGGCTGTAGATTGAAAGCTTCATATTCAAACTCTTCTACAGTATCCCCGATGTTTATCCAACCCAACACACCATTTTTTTCTTTAGTCCCCGGATCATCCGTATATTGTTTAGCAGCCTGGCTAAAACTCAATCCATTATTAATCTTTTCAACAATACTCTGTGCACCTTTTAACACATCTTGATCTTTAGCTTCATCATTTTCCTCATTAGTTTTAAGCAAGATATGGGCTATTTTCACTGAAGTATATTTATCTTCTACATCTTTATCCGATACCATAATCGATAAAGTAAGCCCATTTATATATTTTTGAACTTTCAAATCATCTTTAAAATCTCTTAAAAATTGCTTATATGAATAATTATTCTTTTTCAAAAGATCCTTTAACTCTTTTTTGTTTTTCAATTTATATTTAGTATAAACATCTTCTAGAGCCGTCTTTAATTCTTTACTACTTACCTTAATATTTTTCTCGTTCGCGTATTCCAAAAATACAGTGTAGTTCAACGCTTGATTAAAAGCATTGTATTGCAAAATCCCCATAAATTCCGGATAAGTTCTTTGAATATCTTTAGCATTAGCTAACATTCCCAGGCTCATATTTAAAAAACTCTGGTATTTACCCTGATTTAAAGGCAAATTACCAATAAACGCTATTTCTGATGAATTTAAATTTCTCTGTTTATATGCTTTTTCAGCACCCTTAGTTCCTCTCAGAAACAAAACACCGGAAAACATTGTGCCTATAAAAAAAACCACCAAAATAAAACCTATCTTCGCCGCATTTTTTCTGAAAAAGTTTAACATTTTAATACTCCTTTATTTAATTTATTATTTTTTCAAAGATTTAGAAACAGAAATATACGCTCCTAAAAACCCCAAGAACGTCCCGCTTATCCCTACCATAAAATACAAATAATTCAATTTACTTTCTTCAAAAACTAAAGGAAAAAAAGATATATTATCCTGTATTTGCATAGCGATAAAACCATAAGTTGTTTTCAAAAATAGTATTGATAATATAGCACCAATAATACCAATAAACAAACCCTCAATAATGAAGGGAATTTTAATAAAAGCTTTAGTCGCTCCCACCAAACGCATAATCGTAATTTCGTCTTGCCGGGCAATCAAAGTTAACCTGATTGTATTTACAATAATCAAAAGCGTAGCCAAACTCAACAATAAAACCACCCCTAAACCGCCAAGCTTAACAAAATTAGCAAAAACACTAATATTTTTAGCTATTGCTCCTCCATAATTCACATCTTCTACATAATCTGTATACCCTCTAATATGCTGAGCAATATCCACAATATTTTCATTATGTTCTAAAAGAATGCTAAAAGAATTAGGTAAAGGGGTTGATTCGATTAAATCATTTAAATTAATATTTTTAAAATTTTGCTGAAAATTTTGCCAAGCCTGTTCTTTATCTACAAAAACTATTTTTTTAACTTCTTTTATTTTCCTTAATTCATTTTCAAAATTTATAATCTCTCTTTTAGTTAAAGTGTCTTTCAAATATACTCTGATTTCTAATTTAGACGAAATAAAATTTGCTAAATTATTAAAATTAGATGACAACAACAAAAAAAAGCCAAAAATAATTAAACTAACTGTAATCGTAGCTATGGAAATAAAAGTCATTAGTCCGGAACGTTTCATTCCTACTAAAGCCTCGGAAACAAAAAACTCTAAATCACTTAACATTTGTACTATACACTCCTAATTGTTGATCTTTCACTAACTTACCTTTTTCCAAAGCAATTACTCTTTTTCTAATATTATCCACAATTTCCTTATTATGTGTAGCCACTATTACTGTTGTTTTTCTCGTATTAATTTTAGTTAATAAATGCATGATTTCCCAGGAAGTTTCTGGATCCAAATTCCCAGTTGGCTCATCTGCCAATAAAATCTTGGGATTATTAACTATAGCTCTAGCAATACAAATTCTTTGCTGTTCACCGCCAGAAAGCTCTTGCGGTAAATTACTCATTTTCTGATGCAATCCTACCAATTCCAAAACCTGACTTACTTGTCTTCTAATCTTAGAACGAGAATAATGCATTACTCTTAAAGCAAACGCAACATTTTCATATACTGTTCTTTTCGGCAATAATTTATAATCCTGAAAAACAATCCCTATATTTCTCCTTAAATAAGGTATTTGTCTTTCCGTAATATTATTTAATGAAAAATTATCGATAAATATTTTCCCACTAGAAGGTTCTTCTGCTTTATAAATCATTTTCAATAACGTAGATTTACCCGCCCCAGAAGGGCCTACCAAATATACAAATTCTTCTTTCCCTATACTTAAATTTACATTATCTAAAGCTTTAAACCCATTTAGATATATTTTACTCACATTACGTACTTCAATCATTTCAATTTCAACCTCATATCCTAGCCAAAAATATTTTTAAATAAAACTACTCTTTCTTGCCAATGAACAACATCGTTAGTCCAAATAATCACAGATAAACTTATCAATAAAAAAGCACTCACATTATTACAAACTGTTAATACGCGTTTACTAACAGCTTTTTTTCTTATCACCTCTACCATTAAAAAAAATAAAAAACCTCCATCCAACAAAGGAATCGGCAATAAATTTATAACCCCTAAACTCACACTAATCAACGCTATCATATTTAAAAAAGGAATCAAGCCTTGCGTATATTGAAAAGAAGTTAATTGCACCAGCCCAATAGGCCCGGCCATATCACTCATCCTTGCTTGTCCTGAAACTAAAATATAAAGGCTTTGAAATACCAGATAAATACTTTGATAAGTAGTTTTACTCGCCACTATTACAGCTTTTAAAACCCCTTGTCTCTCAAATTTCAAATCAAACAAAATACCTAACTTTTGATTTTGATTTCTAGAAATTTCCGTTCTAAAAGTCTCATTATCTCTCTGATACATAATAGGCATTGAGGTCTCAGTTACCCGCAAAAGTTCTTTCAAAACATTTTCCGTCAACTGTCCTTCCCCTACTTGCAAAATAATATCACCTGCTTGCAAATTTGCTATCGCTGCTGGCGAAGCTGGCGCCACTTTTTGAATCACATTGTCCAACTCAGGAATTCCTATAACCCCATAAAAAAAACAAAAAATCAAAAAACCAAACAAAATATTCGTCAATGAACCAGCCGCAATTATCCCCGATCTCACCCAAACAGATTTTGCTTCAAAACTCACTTCCTTAGGCGCTGGTTTATCTTCTTCATCATCCATACCAGCTAATTTTACAAAACCGCCAAAAGGCAATAACCTCAATGAATATACAGTATCGCGAAACTTTTTACTCCACAATCTAGGCCCAAACCCTATACTAAATTCATAAACCCCTACCCCAGCCTTTTTAGCCACCATCATATGACCAAACTCATGCGCCACAATCACAATTCCTAACGCCATAATAGCTATTATAATTCCCATAAACTTTATGATAACTTATTTTGAATGAGAAATTAAGATACTATATTCTATCCACTCAGATTTAGGAGAACCTCTTTAAGGTTAAAACAACGCTAACTGATTATTTTGATCTTTATTTTTCAAATAATCCAAGCCTTCTCTTTCAAACCCAGACAAAATCGAACTAGCCTTATCTACTACTGCTTGTGGTAAACCCGCCATTTTAGCCACATGAATCCCATAGCTTTTGTCCGCAGTCCCTTTATTAAATTTATATTTAAAAATTACTTTGTCTTCAGCTTCCACAATCTGCATATTAAAATTACTAAAAGCTTCATACATTTTTTCTAATATAGTTAACTCATGATAATGTGTAGCAAAAAAAGTCCGTGCCCCTATTTTTTGATGAATATATTCTGCTACCGAATGAGCAATACTCATACCATCAAAAGTAGAAGTTCCTCTGCCTATCTCATCTAAAAGTATCAAACTACTTGAGGTCGCATTATTTAAAATTGAGGCTGTTTCTAGCATCTCTACCATAAATGTACTTTGCCCAAAATAAAGATTATCCAGAGCTCCAATTCTCGTAAATAGCTTATCTACTATAGAAATCGAAGCTGCCTCTGCTGGAACAAAACAGCCGATTTGAGCCAACACTACCAAAAGCGCGACTTGTCGCATAATAGTTGATTTTCCCGCCATATTAGGCCCCGTAATCAAAATAAATCTGTTTTGATGTTCATCTATATCTATATCATTAGCAATAAAATGTACGGCTGCATTTTTTTCTAAAACCGGATGTCGTCCTTGCTTAATCTTCAAAACAAGTTTGGACCGCGCAACCAATTCCGGTCTAGTATAATTACTTTGTACAGAAACCGTTGCTAAAGATTGTAAAACATCTATATCCCCGACCACTTGTGCCAATTCCTGAAGTGGTGCCACATATCCTCTAAGCTGATTTACAATTTTCTCGAAAATCTGTCTTTCCAAATTTTTTTGTCGTTCTTCACCATTCAATAAAACACTTTCTTTTTCTTTAAGTTCCGGCGTAATAAATCTCTCTGCATTAGTTAAAGTTTGTTTTCTAATATAATTTTCAGGTGCTCTATCTTTATAAGAATTAGAAATTTCTATATAATAGCCAAAAACCTTATTAAACCTTACTTTTAAATTTTTAATATTCGTACGTTTTTTTTCGCTTTCTTCTAAACCCGTAATCCATTTTCTTATATCTTTAAACTCTAAAATCAATTCATCTAACTTCTCATCATACCCCTGTTTAATAACTCCGTTTTCATTAAGATTGATCGGACAAGTTTCATTAATACTATTTTTAATTAAAGTTATAATTTGTGTAAAACAACTATCTTTTTTCACAAAATCAGCAAAATAATCCGCATAATCTTTTAAAATATCACTTTCCAAATGTATCAAAATATCCGCTAAGTCCGCCAAAGCTAGCAAGGAATCTTTTAAAGCTAAACAATCTCTAGGGTTATTTCTCTCTGAAACTATTCTAGCTATCAATCTTTCCAGATCATAAACTTTAGCCAAAACCTCTCTAATTTCTTCTCTTGATAAAAGATCCTTCATCAAAACATCGACACTATCCAACCGCTTATTAATTATATCTAGGTCTAAAAAAGGCTTTTTCAACAAATTTTTCAATTTTCTAGCACCCATAGCTGTTTTAGTCTTATCCAAAACTCCCAGCAAAGAAGCCTGCCGTTCATTAGTATTAAAAGCTTCGGTTAATTCCAAATTTTTTATAGTTACTTTATCCATAAATAGAACATTATCTTTATAAATAGCTTCTAATTTTGTAATTTGCGGCAAACTATGTTTCTGGGTTTTACGCAAATATTCAATAATCGCCCAAGCTGCGGTATACGCTTCTTCCAATCCTTCCAACCCAAATCCGGTCAAAGCATTAACCTGAAAATGAATTGCCAACTCTTGTGCTGCTCTATCTTTTTCTAAAGGATAATAAATAGTTTGTAATACTTGTTCTGGTCCCGCCAAAACAAATCCTTCCGGCGCCAAAATTTCTCGTACCGCTAACTTATCAATCTCCGCTAAAAGCTCTGATTTATTTTCTACTATCAAAATTTTAAATTCACCGGTCGAAATATCTACATAGCTGATACCATATCCCTGCTCTTTTGCTAATTTATTAACTGCTACTAAATAATTATTTTCCTTCTCATCTAGAACTCCTGCTCCTGACAAAGTACCCGGCGTCACAATTTTCACAACTTCTCTTCTAGTCAATCCTTTTGCTAACGCAGCATCTTCCACTTGATCACAAATCGCCACTCTATATCCTTTATTAACCAATTTGGTAATATAATTATCAGCCGCATGATAAGGTATTCCGCACATCGGTATCCTTTTCTCGTGTTTCCCTCTACCAGTCAAGGTAATATCTAGTTCTCGAGACGCTATTTGAGCATCGTCCAAAAACATTTCATAAAAATCACCTAACCGAAAAAAAAGAATATCATCTTTATGCTGCGCTTTAATTTCTTTATATTGACGTAACATAGGAGTGTCCGCCACTTTTAAGGAATCTGTTTTATTCATTATGCTTTAATAATAGCCATTACTTTTTGCATCGATTCCGCTTCATTACCCTGATCTTCAAGTTCGATAATCATATCTTGCAACTTAGCATATTCTATATAGTTTACGCCTAAAGAAACTTTTTTATCTAAAATCAAAATTCCATCTGCCTTTTCCGCTAATCCTAATTCTTCTTTTGAACAATACATACCATAAGAATCCATACCACGAATCGTTGTTTCTTTGATTTTAGTACCATCTATTAATTTTCCACCCGGCAAACATAAAGGCACTATCACACCTTCCTCCAAATTAGTTGCCGCAGTCACAACCTGATAAGTATTTTCACCATCAGAACATTGGGTTACCACCAATTTATCCGCATCCGCATGTTTTTCTATTTTCGTCACTTCAACTGTAATAATATCTTTTAATTTTTTACCTTTTTCCACCACTGATTTCAATTTTATACCCGCTAAAAAAAGCTTGTATTTTATCTGCCCATTTGGCAAATCTATCTTCATTGTTTTTCTAAGTTCATTTAAAGAAATTTTCATTTTTGTATCCTTTAATAAATTAATCGTAACTATAATGTAACTATAATATATGCCAAGAACATCAAAAAATCAATTTAGGAAAAATTCTTGTCCGCATCATAAATAAAACTTATTTAGCCGTCGGAAACTTCAAGGTAAAAGTAGTGCCTTTTTTCAAAACACTTTCTACTTGTACAATCCCTTTATAACTCTGAACAATCTGATGCACAATACTCAAACCCAAGCCATGCCCATAAGTTTTATCTGTAGTAAAATACGGTTCCCAGATACGTCCCAAGTTTTCCGGCGCAATACCCGCCCCCGTATCCGTAATTTTCACTATCACATTCTGACTATTTTCATCAAAAAAACTTTTAATGGTCAAAGTCCCGCCACTCTTTTCCATAGCCTTTTTAGCATTACTAATACAGTTTAGAAACACACTAATCAATTCCGCTTTCACACCCAAAATATCCGGAACCGTTTCCAGTTTTTTTACTAAACTATATCCACTTGGCGGAATCAAATCCGTAGCCTCTTCAATCACCTCATTAATATTAAGTTTGGT